>CAXNIN010000001.1:0-52848 GCA_964202365.1 Myxococcota bacterium
TATAGATGGCCGGTCGCCTTTTTTTGGCCGACCCTTCAGCGGTTGCCATCCGCGAACACGTACCGTATCAAAACCATGTGGTTCCACGCCCGTTCTGCGCCACCCTTGTGCGCCGCGTTCAGGCGGCCTGGGCGGGGGTAGGGTTCTGCGCCAGCATCCCGGCCTCGTTGAGCCGCCGCCGGAGGGTGTCCTTCTGGATGCCGGTCGCCTCGCTCACGGCTCGCCATCCCCAGCCCTGGTCGAGCAGGGACTTCGCCGCGACCAGCGCCTTGTCGGCCGTCGCCTTCCGCGGGCGACCGCAGTGCCGCCCGGCGGCCTGCGCGCGGCGAACCCCGGCGATCACGCGCTCTTGGATTAGGTCGCGCTCGAACGCTGCGAACGCGCCGATCATCGCGGTGAAGAGCCGCCCGGCGGGCGTCGTCGAGTCGAGGCCCGCGTCGCGGAGCGAGACGAAGTCCACCCCGTTCCCGGTGAGCTGGTCGAGGACCGCGAGGACGTGCTGGAGGCTGCGCCCGAGCCGGTCGAGCTTCCACACGGCGACCACATCCAGCTTCCCAGCCTGTGAATCCGCCAACATCCGATCCAGCGCCGGGCGCGAGGTCTTGACCCCCGACACGCCCGCATCGACGTACTCGATCACGGTCCATCCCCGCTGGGTGGCGACCTGGCGCAGCTCGTCGAGCTGGAGGCCAACGTCTTGCCCGTGGTTCGTGGTGCTCACCCGGGCGTACAGCGCGGCGCGTCGGGTGGCGGGGGTGGTCGGCGGCATGGCGGCTCCTCCCGATTTCTACCCCGAGAACCAAGGACGAGGGCGGAAAATCGCTTACAGCGGCCCGCTCGCGGCACGTCATCGGGGAATTGGACCGATCCTCTCGACTTAGTAAAGGTATAACGCCAGTAAAGGCTATCCATCGGTTCTGGCGGGTTTCGCGGCGTCTGGGCTGTACGAGAGCACGTTTGACGAGCCACAGCGGCCCCTGGAGCGCACGATCATCCCGTCGAGAACGCCCCGCGCACGATCCCGAGCAGCGCCCCCCGGTTCCGAGCGAGGAACCCGTCGATGTACGCGACCTCGACGCCCAACGGGGGCCGGGCGCGAAGTGCGCCGATGGCCACCTCGAGGAGCCGCTCAGCCGAGGTCGCCGGCGGCGACGGCGCCGCCTGAACCCTCGCCGCCCGTTCCCGCTCGCGCACGAGCGCCGCGTTCGCCGCCTTCTCGGCCTTCACCGCGTCCCGCGCCGCCGCGAGCTGCTTCTCAAGCTTGGCGATCCGCCGGGTGTCCTCGGTCTCGCGCTCGGGGAGACGCAGCAGCTTCGTCGCGAGGACCGCGATGGCCGGGAGCAGGTGCGCGGTCGCGGCTCCCAAATCCTCCCTTCGGCTCACGAATTCTTCCGTGTGGCCTTCCCCCATGAGGCCGTCCAGGTGGGTCAGTTCGTGGACGGCGACGCCGTGCAGGAACGCCGCCAGAGCGAGGGGGCGATCACGATGCGCCTTCACCACCTGCGCCATCCGGTCGGGGTGGATGAACACGAAGCGTCGGCCGCCGGGGCGCTCGACGGCCTCCCCCACCACGTTGTCGTCGAGCACGAACCCGGGCCGGAACGAGCGCCGGATGCGCGCCTCGGTCGCCACCATCCGTAGGGTGCCGTCCCACGCGAGCAGGAAGGGCACCCACTTCGCGTAGTTCTTACGGAAGCGCCGCGCCCGGTCGCGGTCGTAGGTCTTCTTGCTGATCCGCATCCCGGCGAAGCGGCCAAACGGGTTCTTGATCCTACGTTCGGCCTTGTCGAGCTGCTTCGCCCACGACGGGGTGATCGCGTCGAGCGCGCTCGTGGCCTTCGAGACCGCGACGGCCTGGATGAGCCCGCCACCGCCGGGCGCGAGCGCGGCCTCGGCGGCGCGGTCGATCGCTGCCTCGACGGCCTGTGTCTGCCACCCGTCGAGCGTCTGCCCTGCCTCGGCGCGCCGGAGCGCCTGATCCACCTGCTCGGTGACGATCACGACGCGCACGCCGCCCGCTGCTTTCCCCTGTTCGTCGGCGTCGGCGAGCATCCTGCGGATCACGACCGCCGCCTGCACGTCGGATGGAGCGGCGATGTCGGTCGCGATCCCCCCGCCCGAGGCTGCGGCCTCCATCCCGGCGGGCAGCACCCAGCCGCGCTCGGGGGCGTCGCCGTCCGCGACGGCCTTCGTCCCACGCGGGGCGGCCGAGGCGATGGCCTCTTCGACGCCGCCGTACTTGGCCTGCGCCCCGTAGAAGTCGCGGATGCCCCCGGCAGCGTCGGCGATGGCTCGCTGAACGTCGGCATCCCCGAACGCCTCGGCCATCTGGTCAGCGATGTCGGCGCCGCCGGTGTCGTCGTCACCCTCGGGGTCGATCCACTCGTCCTCGGTGCTGTTCCCGACCGACTCGTTCTCGCGTTCCACCTCGTCCACCAGGTCGGAGAAGGTCCACGCGGCCTGGTCCTGGAGCCCGTCGCGGGCGGCGTTCATGGGGTAGCCGCGCTGGCCAGGTCGCACCGTCGTCGCGAGATCCACCACGATGTCGGCCTTGAGCCCACCGCGCTGGGCGGGAGCCTTGATCTGGAAAAGGCCCCCCAGACGCAGGTAGTAGGCTCCGCCCCGGTCGCCCGGCGCTCGCCGGTACGCCTTCACCGCGGCGGTCGTTCCGTCTCCCCACGAGCCCTCGACGGCAACGCGAGAGCCACCGCGCCGACTGAACATGGGCTTCACCTCGACCCCGTTGAACATCAGCCGGATCCCGGGGAGGTCGTTGGCGGCGAGCAGCTCGCGGAGGCGGTCCTCGATGCCGACGTACACCCCGCGGGCGCGGTCCCAGTAGCGCACGAAGTCAGGGTCAACGTCGGATACGGTCAGGAGGGTACCCTGCCGGAACGGAGCGTCGAACACCTGCACGTCGGCGTCCGCGCCGTCCGCCACGGCGAGGTTGTCGCGGCTGTGCATGGTCCACTTGAAGCTCCTCGACACGCCGAGGATCACCGCCTTCGCTACGCCGAAACCGCCTGCGGCCTCGCCCGAGTTGGCGGCGTCCCGCTTGCCGCTCTCGCCGATGGACAGGAACCTGCCGATGATGGTGTCGGCGTCCATCGCGATGCCGTTGTCCTCGAAGGTCAACGCGCGTAGCGTTGGATCCCATGAAACGCCGAAGAAGCCATCGTCGGCCTTGATCTGCCGGGCGCGGATCGCCGCCTTGATCGCATCGACGGAATTTTGCATGGCCTCCCTGGTGGCGAGCCACGGGAGGTCACCCGATTTGTAAACGGCCTTGGTGAAGTAGCCCCATAGTACCGACACATTCGCCGACGGGCGACCCGACGCCTTCGCCGTCATAGCCTCCCGGATCTCCGGCTGTCCACCCAGCTCGCGACGGAGCGCGTGGTGGTCCAGGCGTAGCCGGGCCGTCGCCTTCTGCGTGCCGGGGGCGGGCATCGGCCGCGAGCAGGGACAGGGCTTCATGGCGTTGCTCCAAGGTGGGCGGGCACGGTGAGCCGGTGACGCCGAAGCACGTCCGTGAGGTCGGGCGAGTCGAGGCCACCTGCCCGCAGGGCGGTCCACGCCCGGTGCGCCCCGGCCACCAGACGGGCGCACACCTCCGCGAGCACCGGCGGGACGGCGTTCCCGACCTGGGTGTAGTGGTCGTGAACGGTGCCCTGGAGCGGCCAGTCGTCGGGAAAGCCCTGGAGCTTCAGCCCCTCGGCCACGTCGATCCGGCGGATGCCGGCGACGAGAAAGGCCGCGTCCGAAGCGCGGTCGGGACCGCCGTTGAACGTCCACCCGGCGAGGCCGTTGGCGCGGGTGCCCTTCTCGTCCGTGGTGGTGACCGTAGGCGCCGGGGCGTCCAGTCGCCACCGCTCGCTGCACGCGCGCCCGTGGTCCTCGTCGCAGGGGTAGCAGACCCGGCGTTCGCAGGTGCCTCGGTGCAACGTGTCGCCGATGGCGTCGCCCATCGTGATCCACGGTTCGAGGTCGCGGACCTCGGCAGCGGCCGGATGCGCGTGGGTCGGCGTCGGCCCGTCGTCAGGGAGCGGGAGCGGCCCGCCCCACAGGACGAGTCGCCGCCGGTTCTGGGGCACGCCGTAGTCGGCGGCATCGAGCAGCCACGTCCCGGAGAAGGCGAACCGCGTCGCGAGTGCGCGCTGGATGCGGGCGAGGTCGCACGCCGGGCAGGCTACCCCCTCTGCGCCGCAGCGATCCGCGTGGTACGACCAACCAAGTACGTTCTCGGCCAGGAACCACGTCGGGCGGCAGGCGTCGATGGCGCGCAGGGTGACGGGCCAGCCGTCGCGCTCGTCGCCGGCGCCGAGGCGCTTCCCCGCCGTGCTGCCCGGCTGGCACGGGGGGGAGGCCCACAACAGATCGACGGCGCCGAGCCAGAGGGCGAAGTCCACCGACCGGACATCGGCCGCCACGGCGGGGAACCCCGCAGCGCGCAGGGTGTCGGCCGCAGAGCCGTTTCGCTCCACTGCGGCGGCGTGCTCGAATCCGGCGCGGTGCAGGCCGAGCGCGGCACCGCCGGCACCAGCGAAGAGTTCGAGCGCGCGCATCGCGTCGTCCGCGGTCAGGCGCGTTCGGCGGATAGCCGACCGAGACCGCCGCTCGCGCGCCGGAGCTTCCCGAGGGCCGCTGCGAGCTGGCCGCTCGTCGGCTCCTCCCGTTTGAAGTGGAGGCTCCAGATCGCTTCGATGAGCATGTCGAGGATCGCCTCCCGGTGAGGGTGAGGCACGCAGAAGCTCTCGCGATCGAGGCTTTCGAGCGTACCGAGCGCGTTGAGCATCGCGTCGCGCACCCACGCCTTCTTGAACGAGCCGGTGTGACGCCCGAACGTGCGCTGCGCGGTCTCCATCAGGTCGCGGAGGATGGGGGTGAGCCACTCGGGGAGGTTGACGGTGGAGAGGTCCATGTGGGTGTCCTGGGGTGAGGGTCGGATCGGAAAAGGTCAGGCCGCACGCCGCGTCGCCGCGAGGTCCACGGGCGTGTCGCGCAGGAGGGGATCGGTGAGGATGTCGCTCGACCGCTTCGTGATCAGGTCGTAGAGGCTCCACGGCTTCGACGGGGGGCCGGTGACGGCGTGCCACACCCCGGAGACGCTGACCCGCCGGACCCGGTAGGCGCCGAGCGCCAGTTCCGACCACTCCGTCGCGACGGGCGACCACCAGATGTTGCCGTCGTCGTTGTAGTTCCGACGCTCCGGGGCTGAGGTGCGCCGGAACTTCGACGCGCACGTCCATGCGTACTGCGCCACCACGTCGTTGGGGGCAGCGGGACGGCGGCGAGGATCTTCGGCGTACCAGGCTACGAGCCGCTTGGCTGGGCCGAGGGCGCCCGTCGCGCCCTGGTGGACGGTGCGGTTGTAGTACAAAACCATCGCCCGCTCGGTGTTCACCCCGAGCAGGCCGGCGATCTCGACGGCCCCGGCCATGTATTCGGACTCGGCCGCGACGCGCGCCTGGGTCTGCTGGAACGCCGGCCAGCGGCCTGCGGCGGCGAAGCGGGACACCCACGGCTCGGCCCACAGCGCGACGCCATCGACAGCTTCGAGGCTCGCGCGGCCGGTCACGTCGAGGAGCTTCGCCCAGCTCGCGCCGAAGATGCGGCCGAAGGCGGCGGGGTCGGTGACAGCCATCTCGCGGAGCAAGCGGCCGAGCGAGCCCGACTTCTGCGTCCACTGGAGGATGCCGTAGCTGACGCCGTTGCCGTCGAGGTTCTGCTGGACCGACCAGAAGTTGCCCTCGTGCTCGCTCGTCTTGCGGAGGAGCGTCGGGATCCAGTCCGTGATGAGTTCTTCCACCTTCTCCTCCAGTTTCTTCGCCGCCTTCCCGGCGGATTCAGCGGTCTGTTGCGCGGCGCGGCGCGCCGACGGCGACGAGGCTGCCGCTGCGAGCAGGAGCAGCCCGAAGGCACCCGCGCCGAGCAGGAGCGGGGTGTTGTTGGCGCGGCTCATTTCGCCACCGCCGCGCTACCACCGAACGGCGGCACCCCGGCCAGGGGCTCGATGTCCTCCTCGTCGGCCTCGCCGGAGAGCAGGTTCCGTGGGATCGACCGACCCCACCACCAGCGCCCGGCCTCGGCCAGCTCGCCGAACTTGAGCCCCGAGTCGGGGGCCTGGGCGAGAAACGCCTGCCATCCGGCTTCGGTCGGCGGGAGCACGTCCACACCCGCCGTGCCGGACGCCGCGCCCGCGTTGGCGACGCGCAGCCCAGCCGGCGAGACCACCGGGATCTTCTGGCCCTGCTGGTTGTAGTACGACACCTTCGCCAGCGCGCCGATCACGGTGTCGGCCACCTGCGGCCAGGTGCGCTCGACCCACCCGTCGGTGGCGTGCTGCCAGCCGAGGCCGGGCCAGTCGCCCGAGTACCGGAGCCGGTCGTTGGCGGCCTGGGTGACGGCACGGACGGTGGACGGCTCCTCGTCAGCCGGGAACGTCGCGCCGTAGTTCTCCGGCTTGAGCGACGCGAACTTGCCGTCGTCGGCCTTGGCCAGCTTCCACCCGGCTTCTCCCGCCGAGCGCAGCGCGATCTGCCCGTCCTTCGTGACCTTCCCGAACTCGATGTAGTCGATGCGCGAGGTGTTCCACGCGCTCGGGACGCCGACGCGGAGGCCCTCGTACACGGGGCCGCCACCCTCGGCGACGAGCACGGGCCGGTCGCGCACCACGACGGCGGACGCCGCCCAGGGCCACGCCTCGACGTTGACGCGGGTGAGGTGCTTCAGCCGCTCCTCGGCCTCGCCGCGCAGACGAGCGGCTTCGGTGCCGTCTCGGGTGCGCTCCGCGTTGCGGAAGCGGGCGTTGATGGCGCGGAGGAGCTTCGACGCCTCGGCGCCGATCTTCTTCTTCGCCTCCGCCTCCCGCTGGGCGCGCTCGGCCTCGAGTCGGGCGCGGGTCTGCTCGGGGTTGCGGCTGATGAGGAGCAGGATCTCCTCGGGCCCCATGTCCATCTGCGCGCCCGGGTTGTTGGTGTCCCGGTCTTGGGACTTCAGCAATTGCGTCATCCAACCCCGCTTTCCCTGGATGAGATTGAAGCGGAGCCCGTCCTGGCTGCGACGCGAGAAGTAGTAGTAGATCGAGATCGCCGCGAGGGTGTTGCCCTGCCGGACGCCGCGCCCGTTGCGCTGCTGGAGGGTGGCGGGCTCCCACGGGAGATCGAGGTGGTGGATGGCGCAGGTGCGCGTCTGGAGGTCGATGCCCTCGTAGGCGACAGCGTTGGCGATCACCACGTCGAACTTGGGCTTCGTCTCGCTCTCGGGCTCGCCGTTGAACTCCTTGGCGATGCGCTGCCGGTCGGCCGCGTTGGGCGCGACCTCGGCATTGAGCACGCCGATCCGGTCGGCGGCGATGCCCGCGTTCACGAGCGTCATCTTCACCCAGCGATGGGCGGCGACGTTGTCCACGAACACGATGTGGCCGCACGTCCGGTTCGCCAGCACGCGCTCCGCGAGCGCGTCGAACTTGGGCGACGACGGGTCGTTCACCTGGTCCGCGTTCTTCCACGAGTAGCCCTGGTCGAGCTGGGCGTGGACGGCGACGAGCGCCATGCGGGCGAGCAGGCCGAGGATCTTCGCCTTGTCGCTCGGGTCGTCGGACTTGAGCGCCGCCTCGATCTCGCGGACGTAGCGGTCGTACTTGGCATCCTGGGCCGCGTCCATATCGACCTCGACCATCTCGACCTTCGGTTCCGGGAGCTTCAACCCCACGTCCTCGGCGGTCTTGAACTCGCCGTAGCGGAGGATGGTGTCGCGCAGCTCGTGAAGGTTCTGGAACCCGACGACGGCCCCGCGCTCCTCGACCTCCATGGTGGGGGTCACGACGGGCTTGATCTCGATGCGGAGGTAGCGGTCAATGAACTGCTCGGGGTCGCGGATGCCCATCCGGCGCCACGCCTCGGGATCGACGTACTGGATGAGGTTGTAGAACTCCAACGGGCTGTTCTTGGCGGGCGTCGCGGAGAGGAGCACCACGCCGGTCCCGCCGGTCTTCTTGCGGACGGCCGCGCACCGGAAGTCGAGTTGCCACGCGCGCTTGCTGCCGTCGCCCGGGTTCCCCATGAAGCGGGGGACGCCGCCTTCGCGATCTTCGGGCAGGTACAGATTCTTGTAATTTTGAGCTTCATCCACGATCAGCATGTCCACGCCGATGTCGTCCCAGGCGATGCCGGGGTCGTACTCCCAGCCCTCGGCCAGTTCCATCTGCTGGGCCACCCACGCGGCGATGCCTTCGCGGAGGATCGCCTCGTCGCGCTCGGAGAGCTTTTTGCGCTTGGCAGCGTTGCGACGGCGCAGCGCGACCTCGCGCTGGATCGCCTCGGTCTTGTCGGCGTAGGCGCGCACGGCCTTCTCGTTCATGCGCGTGCGCCCGAGCGCGGTGTAGCTGAGCAGCACGGCGTCGTACTCGCCGGCCTGGAACCGGGTCCACTTCTCGGCCCGCTCCTGCGGCGTGTCGGTGTCGCTCGTGGCGAGCCCCTTCCGGTCGCCTCGGGTGATCGTCTTCTTCTTCGAGCCGATGACCGCCACTCGATAGTCGGGGAGCGCCGTGGCGAAGTCGTCGTACCACTTCCACACGATGGAGTTGGGCACGAGCACGACGGGGCGCTTGCACCACCCCTCCTGGCGAGCGCGGGCGAGCACAGCGAGGCCGGTGTAGGTCTTGCCGACGCCCACGTCGAACGCCAGCAGTCCGCCCCGGTTCGCGAGGATGCGGCGGGCGCCCGCCACCTGGTGCGGATCGAGGCGCACGGGGCGCTCGCCCGGCCGGAGCGCCGAGGCGGGCCGGTGGCCGCGACCGCGCGTCCAGCGGGCGACTGCGAGCGGCTCGGCGGTGTAGCTCGGGGCGATGTAGCCCCGGAACTGCCGGTTGTAGGCGTGCTCGATGGCGAGGCGACGCTCGGGGGTCGCGCCGGCCCAGCCCTTGAAGCTGGCGTCCCACTCGGCCGCCTTCTTCATCCGGATCTTGTCGATGTCTTTCTCGTTGTCGTCGTCGAACTTCTTGGACGGGGCGAACAACGTCTTGTCGTGGTTGATCCAGCCGAGGATGAGCAGCACCTCGGGGTGCATCTCCCCGGCGTTGTCCTTCTTCGACAGCTTGTCGTACTGCCAGCCCTTCGGGGCCAGAAGCCCGCCCTGACGGACGAATTCCACGTCGTCGTAGCCGGTGTAGGTGGCGTTCACCCACTGGGCCACGAGGTCGAGCGGGAGCCATCCCTGACGGGCGCTGACACCCTCGATGTCGTCGAAGATGGCCGGCTTGATCACGTCGAGCAGCCGCGCGACCTGGGCCTTCGCCTGGGCGTCGTCGGGACGCGCCATCGCCCGATCCATCTTCGGCCAGAGCGACCCGGAGAGGTACACGTCCGCCGGGACCAGCTCGGTGAACGTGTCGCCGTCGAGGCACCAGCCCGCAGCCAGCACCTTCGCGCGCACCTGGTAGGGCGCGAACGGCCCGCCGAGACCGGCGTGGTAGTCGAGCAGCTCACGGAGCGAGAGCATCCGAGCGTGCCGGTAGAGGTGCTCGGCTTGGGCCACCACATCGTCGGCGCGGCCCGTGAACCGGGGTTCGATGGCGGGCGGCTTGCGACGGAGCCCGTCGATGAGGTGTCCCGCGCGGTCGAAGGCGGACAGGAACCGCTCGGCCCCCGTGTTGCCGGCGCGCGCGAGCTTCACCAGATCGATGATCGCGTGCGGGTTGCCGTTGGTCGTGTGCCACGCGGTCAGCCCCTCGAACAGCTCCGGCCAGAGCATCTGGGGCTCCTCGGCGTTCTCGGCGGCGACCAGCGCGAGGTACTTGTCCACCCGGAGCCCGAGCAGCACGGCCGACGCGAGCTCGCGGGGGAGGTCCGTGACTTCGGCCTCGGTGACGCGGGTGACCCCGACGCGACCGCTGCCCTGACTCGCCGGATCGGCGGCCTGCCGAGCGGGGAAACCGATGACCTTGCAGTCGCCGCAGATCGGGCGCTCGACGAGCGCGGGCAGGCCCGTGAACTCGCCCTGCACCTGGTAGCCCCACCGGGGCTTCGCGGTCTGGTCGTCCTCGCCGTGGTCGTCGCCGACCTCGCGGCCGAGGATGTGCCGGGGGTACTCGCGGAAATACCCACCGGAGACGATGGCCTCGTCGGCGTTGTCGATGGCGTCGAGCTGGCCCCCGCGTGCGCGGAAGAACAGCAAGTCGGTGACGAGCATCGCGCCGGGGAAGATGGCCTCGCGTCGCTTCTCGTTGATGCTCGGGAGCCGGAACGCCGCCGCGAGGTGGTGCCGCTTGAGCACCTTCTCGCGCAGCGCCACGAACTGCGAGGTCCGAGACGTGAGGAAGCCGCCGGGGACGAGGAACACGCCGAGGCCGTCGGGAGCGAGCAGATCGAGGCCGCGACGGAGGAAGTAGTGGTAGGCCATGCGCTCGCGATAGACCCGGTCGGGATCCTCCGCGATGGACGCGCCTCGGATGCCGTAGGGCGGATTCGAGACGACGAGGCCCAACCGACCCGCCGCTGCGGCGCCCTTCTCGCGCACCCAACGCTCGAACGGAGCGAGCATGAGGTCCACGTCCGGGCGGAGAACGTGCAGCATCCGGGCGGACAGCTCCGACCACTCGACGGCGTGCCAGGTAATCCCAGGCACGGGCTCGAAGGCCCGGAGGAAGCGCCCGATGCCGGCCGAGGGTTCGAGCGCGTGGACCGTCGGCCCGTCGTGGGGGAGGCTTGGGACCAGCGGCGCCACGAGGCGGGCCACTTCCTTGGCGACCCTGCTCGGCGTATAGAATTCGTGAATGAGTCCGCGAGTTTCCGGCGGCGGGAACCCCGGCGGGAACTTGCCGGCGGCGTGTTCGATGGAAAGCCCGCCCCAGCCCGAGTAGCCCGCGAGAACCACACGCTCGTCGTTGTTCGGCGCGCGCTTCTGGGCGTACAGGTTCGCCGCCGTCGCCATCGCGGCGACGTTCGCCGCGGTGCGCTTCGAGGCCGTCCAGAACTCCGGGATGTCCTCGACGGGAAAGCGGGCGTTGTTCGCCGTCTCCATCTTGCGGAGCATCGGCCCGAGGTTCTGCTCGATCACGGCTTCGAGCGCGAACCGGTTCCTGTCGAGGAAGTCGTCGAGGTAGTCCACGTCCACGCCGCGCGGCAGGCGGGTGCGGACGATGGGTACGATGGCGTCGAGGAGCTGGGCGGCGGCGTTCACGGCATCCCTCCGCTCGGGGCGTCAGTCGGCAGGCCGGGCGTCAACACCTTCACGGCCTCCGCCGCCTTCACGGGATCGACGCCAAGCTCCATCGCGAGGATCGCGATGACGAACATGTTGAGGAGCCAGAGCAGGAGCATCACCCAGGGCACCCACCGGAACGGCGGGTTGTTGCGGACCTCGCGGATCTCGGTCTTCAGCTCACCGAGCGCGGAGACGACGGCCGCGCCGTTGCCCCTGATCTCGGCCACCAGCGCAGCTTCCAGCGGAGTGAGGAACCCCTCGGCGAGCTGCGGGTCGGGGACGAGGCGCGGGCCGACGGCCGGCGCGGACGCGGGCGGGATCTGGCCCGCCGGGGTGGACGGCTCGATGAGGGTTGCGATCTCGGGGGCGCTCACGACGCACCCCCCATCTGCGACGCCGCCTGCTTGATGGCGTCGGCGAAGGCGTTGACCAACGCCTGGTCCTTCGCGGGATCGACCTCGGCGGCCTTGGCCCTCCGCGTGCGCGGGGCCTTCGTCGTCGGCACGGCCATCGGCGGCGCGGCGGGCGGCCACACCGGCTGCATCGACACCGTGGGCGCCGGGGTCTCGCGGCGGGAGATCCCGGCGGCGATGTCATCCGGCGAACGCGGCGCAGGATTCAGCTTCTGCTGGCCTCCGGCGCACGACTTCGCCGCCCTCGCCGCGGCGAGCGACACCCGCTCCGCGATGCGCCGGAGCGTCGTCACGATGTCGGGCTTCTCGCCCCGCACGATGGCGTCGCGCGCCTGCGTGTAGGCGTCCGCAGCCCGTCGCAGATCTTCCCACGCCATCTTCCGCTCCTTGCCGGAGCAAAGGGGCGACTTCACAAGCGCCTCGGTGTGCCGCAAGAGCTTCCCGGCCCGGTTGAGCAGGTCAGGGGCCTCGGTCGAGCCCCAGAGCGACTGCGACAGCTCCTGGAGCGCCGCAGCCTCCTTGTCCATCGCGGACGCGATGTTGGCGACGCTCAGCGGGCACGAGGGCGACTCCGGCAGCGGGATGGCCGAAAGCGGTGGCGCAACGGTGACTCCCGGCATGCTCCGGAGGCCGAACCCATCCGCGATGTCCTGGGAGACGGTCGCGGCTGGAGCCTTCCCCCGCGTCAGCGCGCTCGCGTGCTTCGTGGCCTTTCCCTTCTCGCGCGCCCCGAACTTCGCGACGGTCGCGCCCACGTCGTTGACGACGGCCCAGCCGTCCGCCAGCTCGACGGCCCGGAAGCTCGACTTCGGCTGGTAGCGGTCGGTGGGATCCTTGCCCTGCTTCGGCGGACTGTAGGGGTGCTGCGCGGCGTAGTCGGCATCCACCGTGTTGCGACGGTGCGTGTCGCGGAAGCTGCACGCCTCGCTCACGAGCCCGACGACGAGGCCCATCCCGGCAGTGATCGCCTCGGCCAGCCCGCTGCGCTCGACGCTCTCCTGCTTCGCCTGCGTGAACCACTTGCCGGCGCGGTCGAACGTCGCCATCCAGCGCCCGTCGGGCTTCGACGAGAGGCGAAGGGTGCCGTAGGCGGCGACCTTTCGTTCCAGCTTGACGGACGGGTTTCCGTCGGTGCAGAACAGCGTGCCCGCCCACTTTCCCCGCAGGGTCGCGGGACCGGCGGGGGGCGGATTGCTGCGGAGGCGCTTCACCTCGTTCACGGCTTCGGCGGGCGCGGCGTCCAACTCGGGCGGGTGCGACGGCGCGAGCCCGAGGTCGGTGCGCCACACCTTCGCGGGCTGCTTCTTGACCTGGTGGACGAGCAGCGCGGTGTTGTCGCGCGGGCGCATGACGAAGGCGACCTCGCCACCGCAACCGCGGCCCCACCCGAGGAGCAGGCGGGGAACGTCCTCGTCGGCACCAGTGATCGTGAGGCGGAACTTCTCGGCGTTGGTGGTCATGGCTCAACCCTTTCCCAGCTTGGGAACGATGAAGATGGCGGCGGCGGCGAGGCCAGCGGCAGCAAGGAACCAGCCGAAGCCTCCCCCGGAGTCGGGCTTGGTGGGATCGGGCGGGGCCGAGCTGGGCGCCGTCTCGTTGAGCTTCGCGAGCGCGTCGGCGAGCGCCGGATTCTGCTCGATGATCGCCACCTCGTCGGAGAGGATGGTGGCCTCCTTGTAGTGGACGACGGCCCACGCGATCCCGGTGACCGAAACGGCGATGACCGCCCCGGCGACAGCGATGGCGATAATCACGACCGGGGCGACCCCGATGGCGATGGCTCCGCCCTTCTCGGCTTCGGTGGCGGGACGTTCGTAGGCCGTGTAGCCCCGCGCGTGCGCCGTCCACGCGGTGAGCAGCTCGACCGTGCGGCGTTCCATCGCGATGAGGGTCGGGTCGGTCGGGTTCTTCGACCGCGCCTGGATCACCTTCACCCGGGTCTGGATGATCCGGCTGCCGGTCTTGGCGACCAGCTCGCGGTACGCGGCGACGACACGCGCGAGCGGCTCCGCGCTCTTCGCGAGAGACGCCTGCACGCTGCCCAGCGCGCCCTCGGCCGAGATCCGCATCGCCTGGATGCGCTCGACCACGGCCTCGGTGCTGATCGGCAGGGTGCTCATGTCAGCGCCGCTCACGGCAGGGCTCGCAGCCGATGCCGGCGGCGGCCGGCGCGGGCGCGGGTTGGGCGGCAGGGGCCGGGGCCGGCTGGGCTGCGGGCGCGGGCTTCGGCGCGAGCGCCTTCTGCACCGTGTTCTTCACCAGCGGGAACAGGAGCAGCGGGAGGATGCCGACGTTGTCGCCCGCGATCTTCTTCCCCGCGGCGTCCGACACGATCTGGACGATGAACAGCCCCGGCTTGACGGTCGTGATCATCGCGCTCTGGCCCGTGCGGGTCTGGATGCGCGCGTTCTCGCCGAGGTGGTCGAACGGACGCCAGGCACCGCGCACGAGCTTCGCAGCCGCGTCGAGAAAGTTGACCTTCGGGCGCTTCTTCGCCTTTGGTTCCACGCCGACGTAGCCGTCCAGCCAGTTGCCCTCCATCGCCTCGGGTTCGGGCTCCTCGGGGGAGTCCAGCTCGGGATCGTCGTCGCTCTCGCCGGGCTCCGGCTCGGGGATGTCCTCGAGAGCGGCGTCCATCTCGTCCTCGCCGGGCTTCAGCGGCCGGCGCGGCTTCTTCGGCTTCCACCCAAGCATCTTCAGGTCGCTCATGACCACGCGGAGGTTCACCTTCGCCTGGCGCACCGCGCCCTTCCAGCCGAGCGGCTTGCGGATCGTCAGGTGCGCGATGCGCTTCTTCAGCACGCGCGCC
The DNA here is from genome assembly GCA_964202365.1 of Myxococcota bacterium. Taxonomy (GTDB): domain Bacteria; phylum Myxococcota_A; class UBA796; order UBA796; family SXON01; genus CAJBVW01. The sequence continues at coordinate 14,428 of CAXNIN010000001.1, forward strand.
TTCCGCAGCTTGCGACGGATCTCGCGCTGCTTCGGGGTGAGCTTGCGCTTGGGGCCGGCGACATCGACACGACCGAGGCGTTCGCCCGAGAAATCGACGATGGCGGCGGGGACAAATCGAGAGGGGGTCATGCGTGCTCCCGGCGCCGAGGGCGGCGCGGATGGCGGTGAGAAGCGGCGAAGTCACGTTCGCGGTGGACGCCACCGAGGCGGACGCGGGCGACGATGCGGGCGTGGCACTCGCGGCCCGTCAGGCGCTCGGGGAGCATCCCCAGCCGCGCGCTGGGGTCGTCGAACCAGACGGTCTCGCCGACGACATAGCGGACGACGCAGTGGTAGAGCCCGTGGCTCCCCGGTCGAACCTGCGTCGTGAGCGCGACCTCGCTGGGGATCGTGGTGAGGCGCGCGGCCCTGGCCTGCGCGTAGCCGGGATCGTCGGGAGCGAGCGCGGTCCAGCCGCGCGCCATCAGCTCGCCTGCGCGAGCGGCGGCCAGCGCGTCACAATCCTCGTCGCCCTGGGCCAACAGTTGGATGTAGTCGGACCAGGTCTCCTCTTCCTCGCGCTCGTAGCGGACACGCGAGGCGTACAGCAGCGGCAGCTTGGGCTGGTCCCGGATGAGCCGCGCGTTGCAGCGCGCCAGCCAGTTGAGCAGGCTGACGGCATCGCGTTCGTTGAAGGTGAGGGCGACCTTGATGTCCACGAGGGCGCTCCGATCAGGACGAGGAGAGGGTGAAAGGGCCGGTCGAAACAATCTCGACGGTCGCGACGGCGCCGAAGTTGGTGCCGCCGGCCAGGACGAGCTTGGCGCGGACCCACGGGAGCAACCCCACCGTGGTGCTGTCGAGTGCCTCGACGTAGGTGCCCGCCTCGGTGCGGGCGGTCCCGAGGACGAGGTCCACCCAGCCCATGCCGTCCACGGAGCCCTGGATGATGATCTGTCCGGTCGGCGAAGTGACGCCGCCGGTGAGCACCAGCGTCGTGATGAACTTGAACTCCTGCACGGCATCGGACTGGCGATCCGACTGCTCCGGCAGGATGCGTTGGCCGCCGCCGTTGGTCGTGACCGTGACGGGCGTCTGCGGCGGCGTGTTCATCAGGCGGGTCGTGACCCGGTTTGCGTAGCACTTCATGGGACGGCCCTCGGAGAGTCAAAGGTGGAGGAGGAAAACCACGCGGTAGCTGAAGTTCCCAGCGGGCAGCACGCACCGGATGGTGGCGGCATCCCCGATGGGTGCCCCGGGCGCGGCCTGCTGGTCGGCGCGGTACCGGCCGCGCGTGGTCGCGTTCACGTCGAGCAGCTCGACGAACGCGGTGGAGAGGAGGTTGTTGTCGGACAGTTCCAGGCGAACGAACTTGGCCCAGGGCGGCGGCACGACATCGACGTTGGTGGGGCTCGCCACCTGGCTGATCGCGCCGCGCACGGTCCACTGGTTCTCGGTGTCGCACTGGCCGTCGGCGATGGCGGCGCGGGCCTGGATGTTCGCCGAGGTGGACAGGTTGGAACCGAACAGTTGGACCATCGTGGCGTGGACGCAGATGCGCGTACACTTGGGCACGTCGAACAGGGCCGTGCGCTGCGCGCCGCCGCCACCGGACCACGCCAGCCGAGCTTCCCAGGGGGTCTGCTCGTCCGACCAGAGGTCGATGATGCGCCAGTCGCCGTCGCCGCTGCCCTCGGAATGGGCCGTGAGTACCTCGCCTTCCGCCCCCGCCGAGCCGGCCACCGTCGAAGCGGTCAGCTTCGCGGTGCCAGAACGACGGGAGAGCTTGCAGGCACCCACGGCTCACCCCCGCCGATCAGCAGCGAGCTTGCTTGACCCGCGCGCGGCCGTAGAAGCTGAGCTTCAGCGACGCGGTGGTCGAGCCAGCCGTGTAGTTGATCGTGACGGGAACGCCGGCCTTCAGCACGCGGCCACCGAACGACGGACCGTGGTAGGCGGTCGGCGAGATCAGCGCGGCGTCGAGGCTGTCCAGCACCACGGGGTCGTCGCCCGAGATGATGGTCGTGATCGTCGCGGCGGTGTCCCCCGTGGCGAAGATCTTCGCCAGGTGCAGGCTCGTGCGCGGCGTGAGCGTCATCGTCATCGCCTGGCCGATGGTGGTCGCGATGGTGCCGATGACGGTGACGTTGCGCTGCACGATCTTCCCCTTGCGAGACTTGCGGATCTTCTTGTTGACGGCCCGGTTCTTGCGGAGGAGCTTCTTCTCGCGGGCCTTGAGGCGCGCCTGGCGGCGGCGGAGACGCTGGATGCGGCGCTCCTTCGGCGTGAGGCCAACCTCGTCGCCGAGGTCGTCCCCGAGGTCGTCGCCCAGGTCGTCGCCCAGGTCGTCGCCGAGGTCGTCGCCCAGGTCATCCCCGAGGTCGTCGCCGAGGTCATCGCCCAGGTCGTCGCCGAGGTCATCGCCCAGGTCGTCGCCGAAGTCGTCGTCGTCGAGGTCGTCGTCGTCGTCGTCCCCGTCGAAGTCCCCGCCGAAGCTCGGCCGGAACCGCTCGCGGTGACCGTCGAGGAGCGACTGCACCCACGGCGGGAGGGAGGAGCGGTCAACGGCGACGGCGCCGTTGCGGATGGTGATGCGGGCCCAGATCTGTGCCATGTGCGTAGTCCTCGAAGTGAGACGGGTGAGCGGAGAGAAGCGTTGGTTGGAGGGGGAGAAGGGTTGCGACTACTCGCGGTCGTTGAGGAAGCGGCGGCGACGGCCGGAGACTTCCTCCTCTTCGCGGCGCTGGCGCTGGCGACGGCGGCGGCCCTCGATGGACTCACCCTCGGTGCCGGGCGTCATGCGGACCATCCGGGCGATCTCGCCGATGTCGTCGGCCGCGAGCTGCGGACGAGCGACGCCGGCGGTGGCCGGTGCGGCGGGGGCCGGAGCGGCGGCGGCCGGCGGAGGCGTGGCGGGCGCGTTCTTCTTGTCGGCGAGCGCCTTGCCCGCGTGGCGACCGATGCGTCCGATGCCGGTGGCGAGCAGGCCGTTGCCGAGGGCCAGCGCGTGAGCGCCCCCCTTGCCCGACATCGTCTTGTAGAGGCCGTACCCGCCGAGCAGGAGGCCACCGCCGAGCCGCACGTCCACGGGCCCGACGTCCATCTTCTCCTCGCCGAAGTAGCCCTCGGCGAACGAGGCCGCGAACACGGTGCCCTGGGTCTCGGCCGTCGCGATCACGGCATCGGCCAGCGTCTCGGAGACCTCCTTCATCTTGCTGAAGCGGCCCCCCATGCTCTTGACCTTGTCCAGCGCCTCGGCGAGCACGCCGTTCTTCTTGGAGTCGGGAACCTTGTCGCCGGCGACGGCCTTGTTCAGCGCGGTGCTCATGTCGATGCCTCTCGGGGGGTGGGGACCAGCGGCGCCGGTCGGGAGTGGGGTGCCGAGTTCTCCCGGCGACACGAACCACTATGAGCGCGAAATCGGCATTGAAAGGGCATTCCGCTTACCACTTCCAACAGCGGTCATCGGCGTTGGACGTGGTTGGAGCCGCGCTCGGCGTGGTTGGTCAACCACCCGTCGTGGTAGGCGATCCCGGGGACGCTGTTGGCCCGGCCGGGCTGCTGTTGGTCCACCGACAGCCGCTGTTGGCGAGCGCCTCAGCCGCGGTTGGAAACGACGCGACCGCTGAAAGTTCCGCTGTTGGGAATGTCGGTCGCGCTGTTGGCTGGCGCTGTAAGTGCTGTTGGAGGTGGTAAGCAGTAATTCCAAGCATTTCAGAGTCCTGGAGATACATTTTCAGCGTGGTTGGGCCCCTCTCGGGCACACCTCGAATCCCCGGACGTGACCCGATGCTGCACCTCGCCTACGACGCCCTCGAATCCATCGAAAAGCGCATCCGCCAGGTGCGGGCGGACATCGGGTACATCGCGCTCTGCGAGGTCGTGGACCGCGTGAAGTCCGAGACCCTCGGGCGGATCGACTTCACGGAGACCGACCTCGCGCCCTACGCGTTCGACGCCGAGGCCGCCGAGTTCGAGGAGGCGGGCCAGCTCGGCGACCTTGGCGACGTGAGCGGCGGCGGCGACAACTCCCTGCGCCTCGCCGATGGGGCCTGCCGCTGGGTGCGCGAGATGGTGGCCTCGAACATGCACGGCCAGGAGGAGGGGCGCTTCCGCATCTTCGTGTGGCGGCCGAAGGGCGAGCAGATCCTGTTCACGGCGCGCTTCGGCTGCACGAACACGGCGTTCATGCCTGCGGAGCCCCCGAAGGAGGTCACGACCCTCGTGACGGCACCCGAGTTGGTCCCGACCGTGGCGACGACCCCCGACATGATCGCCCGTCGCGACACCTACCCGCCCGCCCGCGCATGGGACGCCCTCGGCGACGCGCACACCCGGCTCATCGAGCTGGCCCAGAAGACCTATGGCCACCTGGCCACGCTCCAGAACACGACGGTCGGCAACCAGAACCTCCAGATCCTGCGCCTCCAGAAGTGCGTTGAGGACTTGGTCGCCGAGCACATCAAGGCGCAGGTGACCGCGTTCCGCGATGACGACGCCCGCCGCACCGACCAGGGCGAAACCCGGGTGCGTGAGGAACTCGGCAAGCAGTTCATCAGCGAGATCGGCACCTTCGGGCGCGTCGTCGCCGCCGCCAAATTCGGCGTCGCGCCCGAGCTGGTGGAGCTGGCCGAGATGGTCGGCGCCTCGCCCGAGCTGATGGAGGCGATGAAGAACCCCGAGGTCCGCAAGATGCTGCGCGACGAAAAGACCCGGAAGGAACTCGCTGCCATGCTCGTCATGGCGGCCGGTGGCACGCCCGCCAACACCCCGCCGACCGGCGAATCCGCCGCGGCCTGATCCACCCCTCACGATTCACCCCAGGAGGCTCCGATGCCGGAGACCGCTACCCGTCTGCCCCGCGCCCGCACCACCCGAAACCCCGCTTGGCTCGACGCCCTCGATGTCTACAAGCGCAGCTTCGACGCCACGTCTACCGAGACGCTCACGGAGGGCGCGGAGGCGTTCGCCGAGATGTCGCCCGACGACCAGGCGTTCCACCAGGCCCACCTCGCCTTCCGGCAGGTGCAGGCGCTGGGGGACATCCACGCCGTCCTGCGCCGCATCGATGCGCGGCTCGCCGGGCTCGGTCCCGAGGCCCTCGCCGGGCTGAAGGATCTGCCGACGATGAAGAAGGCGCTCGTGAGCATCGCTCGCGGCCAGAACGAGCTGCTCCGCATCGTAGCCCAGGGCGGCCTCGCCGAAGCCGTGAACGGCGACGACGACGACGATGACGACGACGACAGCGACGATGACGACGGCGACGACCTCGAAGGCGAGGAGGACGCCGAGGTGATCGAGGAGGAAGACCACGGAAACGGCGACCCCGTGGAAGCCGTGGTGCCCGAGGTCATCCCCGCTGGGGCGCGTCGCCCGGCCCAGGAGCCGTCGTGAACGCCGCCCTCGCGCGCGACCCCGACGCGCTCCGGGTCAACCTCACCGCGCCCACCACCACGGTGCGCCTCGGGCCCTTCGAGTTCGACGGGCTGAAGGCGCTGATCGGCATGGACCTGGCCGACGCGCTGGCCCCGATGATGATCGGGCCGCGCGTCCAGCGCACCGGGCCGAACGGCGTGGTGGACGTGTACCCGCTCGCCATTCCTGACGGAGAAGGGCTGTCCATCCCCGTGAAGTTCGCCGGGGAGGTCGGCTTCTACAACCGGCGGTCGGTCCTCATCCTTGTGATCCCCCCGGCGCTCGTCGAGGTGATCGCGGCGCAGCTCGCAGCCGAGCTGGCGTCCGGCGAGGCGGATGCCCGGCTCTGGACCGGCGCCACCGGCGTCAAGGTCACCGAGTTCGCCCTGCGGCTTCGTCCTGGAATGCGAAAGGCAGTTCCCCTCGGCCGCTTCGGCGAGCTGGGCCTGGAGGCCGCGTGACCCCCGTCCAGCGTGTCCTGGCCGCCTACGGCCGCGACGTCGAGGACGCCGCCTTCGGCTACGTCGTGGCCAAGATCCGTCGCATCGCCGGGTTCACCGGGCGGGAGTTCGCGGCGCTCTTGCCGATGGAGTCCACGCGCCTCAACCGCATCGAGATCGGGCGCCAGCGCGCCACCACGGCCGACATCCTCGTGATCGAGGCCGCGCTGCTCAAGATCGGCGCGATCCCGGCCGACGGGCACCTCATGGGGCTCACCCGTCGGGCGATCCCGCTGCTCGACGAGCTGCTGCTCGCGAAGGCGCGGGAACGGAGGGCGGCGTGAGCCCGGTTCTGTTCCGCGAGCACAAGGCCACGTTCGGGCCCTACCTTCGTGAGCTGCGTGAAGCGCGGGGCATCTCGCTCCGCGACGCGGCCGGGCGCCTCGGCATCACCTTCGCCAAGCTCCAGAAGATGGAGACGGGCGGCAGGTTCCGCATCGAGTCGCCTGCGATGTTCGACGGGCTCGCCGCGCTCTACCAGCGGCCCCTCGAGGAGGTGCTCGCGAAGGCCGGCGTGCAGCTCGGTGCGCCGCCGGGCAACGCCGACGACACGGTCTGGTGCTACCGACGCGGCGACGGCTGGTCGCGCGTCGGCGACTTCACCTGGGTCATCGACGGCGCCGACCCCGCCACCGAGGACTTCATGGCCGCCGCCGGGTACGGCGAGGCGGACCTCCTGTACGGCTACGACGGCGGGATCACCGTCGAGGTCCATCCCGCGAAGCGTGGCCCGAACCTCGCCCGTTACGAGTATTTCGCGTGGGTGAACGTCGGCGAACGCTGCGAGCATGTCGCGGTGCCGGCATTGCCGGACCTGATCGCGCTGCTGAGGGAGCTGAAGCCGTTGACGGATTGCGGGGTCGCGTGCGCTTCGGCGTAAGGCTGACCGGCGAGGGGGGCCGCCGGACCCTTCGCGGCCGCAGAGCCCGGCCACTCGGGAAGATCGAACAAAATTCGATCCGCGTCGCCGATTCTCGTGGCCTCGGGAGCAATGGGCGAGTGAGGGGCCGACCCCTCGTCACCCACACAGGAGATCCCGATGTCCGACAAGCTCAAGCCCGGCCAGAACTCGCCCAAATCCGGCCAATACCAGGAGGTCGGCCCCCGGGGCGGCCAGCCCGGCCGCGAAGTCACCGTCCCGAAGGGGCGTCCGCTGCCGCCCACCACCGAGCCCAACCGGCAGTACGTGCTCGTCGATCCGTCGAAGAACAAGAGCGGCAAGTAGCGGCCCGGGGGGTGGCCCGAGCGCGAGCCGTGTCGCCGGGCCGCACGCCGCCAGATACCGGCGGTCTACCTACTCGACGAGGTTCGATGGCGGAGGTCAAGAAGCAAGTGCCGCTCCAAAGCGCTCCGCCTACGCGGGGAGAGCTGCTACGCGCCTTGCGCCCCCGCCTATTGCTCGCCGCGGGGAAGCGTATGGATCGGTTCGGCGTGGCCGGCGACCCCGAGGATGTCGTTCAGGGTGCGATTCTGGCCCTTCTCGATGGGAAGTGCCCGACCCATGTCTCCATCGAGAAGTTCCTCTACAAGAAGATCCGGAACATCGTGTACAACTCCATTCGTCACCACGTTCGGGTGCCGACGACGTTCCTGGAAGACCCGGACCTTCGCGCCGAGTTTGCGTCCGATCCCCCGGCTCAGGAGGAGACCGTTGATCAGCGCCGCCTGCTCGACCAGGTGTTCCAGCAACTCATCACGGCGGCGGATGGCAAGCGGGACGCCGCGGTGTCCCTGATGCTGGCCGAGTACCGGGACGGCAACCACGACCGCGCGTCGGTCGCCGAGGCCCTCGAACTGTCGCCGCGCCAGCACGACGACGTGCGTCGGCGCCTCGACACCCTCTGCCGAAACCTGCCACCTGATCTGCGAACAGCGGCCAGCGAACTCCTCGGAATTTCCCTATGACGAAGCGACCTTTGCCCCCGCCCGGTGCCGTTGTCCTCGCCGACGAGTTGGACGACGTCGCCGGCCTCACGGACGAGGAAGTGCTCGTCGAGCTGAAGGCGTCGGGCATCGATCCCGCAGCCCCCACACGCCGGATCGACAAGGCCATCGATCTCGTCGAGGCCGAGGAACGGCGGTCCCGCCTCGTCCGAGCCCGCTCACAGCGGCTGTCGCACAGCCACCGCAACCGTCTCGGCGCTGTGCAAGCGCGGCAGCTCCCCCTCGAAGAGCTTCGAGCGGAGATCCGGGCACTGCAGGGCCAGGTCGCGCACCGGGACTTCGGTGGAGAGACGCGGGACGATCTGGAATCCATGCTCGCCGATCTGCTCGATGTCGCCGACGAGAACGACTGACGTGGCGGGACGGCGACTCTCGCTGGTGGCGGAGCGGCACGCTCGCGAAGCGGCGCGAAGCGTGGTGCGAGACTTCGGCCTGCTGGAACCCGAGCACATCCGCATCGAGGACATCGCGTGGGAGCTGGGTCTGCGCGTTCGCCGCGGTGGCCTTTCGGGGGCGGCCGCCCGTTTGACCTCGAAGGGCGGTCGAGGCGTGGTGCGAATCCGCGATGAGGATGCCGACACCCCTCGTGGCAGATTCAGCCTCGGCCACGAACTAGGCCACTTTATCCTACACAAAGATCGGATGCGGACCTGTTCCGACCCCGACTTTGGCAACCTCCGTACCGACGGGAACGACGAGGCGCAGGCGAACGTGTTCTCCTCGGAACTGCTGATGCCCGAACGGATGTTCAAGGTTCGCTGTGACAAGATGGAGCCCTGCTTTCGAGACATCGATCGGGTTGCCGGCCAGTTCACCGTGAGCCTCACCAGCGCAGCGCTTCGCACCGTTGACCTTCACGCGGCGGCCGTCGCGCTCGCACTGGTGAAGCGCACGGGGATCGTATGGTGCCGCCCAGGACCACAGTTCACCCTCCGCGTGGACCGGGATGGCCCCCTCGCGCGTTCATCTGTCGCCGCGCGGGTGCTGGAGGGCGGCGAGGCCGACGGCCCCGAGGTTGTCGATTTGGGAGATTGGCTGCACGTAGACGACCTCGATTCCGACGATGGCGTGGAGCTGTTCGAGGATGTTGTCCTCGCGCCCAGCCTTGGCGGGGCACTGGTGCTGCTCCACGTCACGGGTCTCCCCGACCCAGACGACGAAATGTGATCGCCATCGCCGATTTTTCCCCCGTCGGGAGCAACAGGAAGTGGGCCCCGATCATGGTGCCCGCCAATGCCCACCGGCAAGGAAGCACGCACATGGCCGACGCCCAGATCACCTGCATCACCAAGCAACCCACCCACCTCGATCCCCACCACGGCATCACCCACCTGGGAGGCTCCGGTTGGCGATGGCCGAAAGACCAGGTCATCGGGTCGATCCGCGCCAAGACCAACACCTTCTACACGATGGCGAACGGTCAGCGGGCGGAAGTGGGGGTTGTGGATGGGCCGAACGGCCCCTATCTTCGTACCCATGCCAATGGGAAATGGACGGACAACCTGCTGTCTCTCCCGGAGTGCCCGCGATAGCGCGCGGATCGGGTTCCCCGGCGCCCGGGGGGCAGCGGAGGTCACGCCGCCCTCGGCAACACCCTGAGCTTCCCGCCCGGCCCGCCGCCACCCGGCCCATCGGGCTCCGGCGCCGCCGACATCTCGACGATCTCGCAGTTGAGCAGGCGCACTGTGAGCCCGAGGGGGCCGGCGGCGACCTTCCCCTCGATCACCACCTCGTCTCCGCGGCTCAGCCCCGCCAGCTCGTCGAACGCGCCGTCCGCGAAGTAGCAGGCCACCGAGCCGAAGATCGACGCCGGGATGTAGACCACGAGGCCGCCAGCCTTGGCCCGCTGGACGGTGCCGACGAGTCCCTCGACTTCGAGCCACTGGTCGCTGAACTCGCGCTCCGCGTGCAGCCTGTTCTGCTCGACGGAGGAGACGAGATCGTCGGCGCTGATGCGGCGCACGACCTCGGGGGGTTCGTCGCCCGTGGTGGTCTTGATTTCGGGGCTTTGGGGGTCAACGATTCGCATGGCGATCTCCAGGGCAGTGGAGCCGAGCCGAAGGCGGCCGGCGGGTGAACGGAAACGGTGGCCACACCTGGCCACACCTCGGCCACACCTCACGCTGGAGGTATGGCCACGAGGAATGATGGTTCGGAGCGCAGTTCTCGGAGTGGCCACACCGGCCACACCTCGATCCCCTACATTCCTTGTGCGCCTGCGTGGGGGCGCGCGTGCGCGCCTGTGCGCCTGCGCCCGCAATGTTGGGAAAACAGGTGTGGCCGGTGTGGCCGGTGTGGACAACCCGCATCGCAGGCCGATCCTGGCTGGCCACACCTCGCCGGGCAGGTGTGGCCAGGTGTGGCCATGCCCCGGTCACGCGACCTCGGGGGCGTCGGCGCGCGTCCACATCACGACGCGGCCGTCACCGAGGCGGACACGGCGCTTCGCATACCCGAGGCGGCCGAGGATCGAGGCCACGCGCATCCCGTCGCGCTTCGTCTGGCGGGCGATCTCCACGGCGAGCGCAGCGCCCAGCACGTCCGCCACGGTGAACGGCTCCTCGCGCTCCCCGGCCCACTTCTCGATGGGGGCCTCCCAGGCGTCCACCTCGCGGTAGGGCTCGGACGCCTCGATGCGCGCCTGCTCACCCTCCGGCGAGAGCCACCACGTCTCTCCCTGGTCGAACCGCCACCGGGCCTCGGCCCAGAGCTGGTCGCGTTCGGCCGCGAGCGCGTCGAGGTTGATCACCGTCACGGCGACCGGCCAGAAACGCCGGCTTCCACTTGGGTCGCGAAGAAATTCCGGCTCGTTGGTGGTGCCGACGAACACCGTCTGGCGGGGAACGTCCACCGTGTTGCGCCCGTAGGACGGGCGGTAGTGGTCGATCTGCGCGCTGATGTACGCCTTCACGGCGCTGGTCTCGGAGCGGCGGAGGCTGTCCAACTCGGCCAGCTCGAAGATCCACACGCCGGGGAGCTGCTGGTAGGCGTCCTTGCTGGCGAAGTCGATGGCGCTGTCGCTGAACCAGTCCGGCCCGGCAAGCGTCGCGAACGCGCGGCTCTTTCCGATGCCCTGCTGGCCAACGAGGATCAGCACGTTGTCCACCTTGCAGCCCGGCTGCATGACGCGGGCGACCGCGCCCACGAGGAAGGCCCGGCCGAACTCGCGGATGAGCGGCGTGTCCTCCGCGCCGCAGTGCTCGGTCAGCCAGGTCTCCGTGCGGACGACGCCGTCCCACGCGAGCGAGTCGAGGTACTCCCTCGGGCCGTGCGTCGGGTGCTGGTTGCCGACGTGGCGCACGGCCTCGCCGACGAGGGTGGATGAAGCACGGATTCCGTACATGCGGGCGATCTCCAGGTTGATGGCGGTTTCGTCGTCGTCGCGGACGGGGCTGCCATCGACGACTGTGCGGAGGCGGAACTCGTCGCGCTGGCACCGACCCGAAAACTTGGGATCGCCCTCCAGGATCGTGACGAAGTTCAGGAGCGTCGCGAGCGGTACGCCGTCCCTGCCTTCCTCCAGCAGCTCGGCGACGCCGGGGTGGGGGGCGACGGGCGTGACGCCCGCCACGTCCATCGACGGCGGAAGGTCACTGGACATCGACACCTCCGCACGCGGCATCGAGGAGGGCGTCGAGGAACCCCGACCACCCGCAGGTTTTGCGGTGGGAGCAGGCGGCCTTTCGCTTCCGTCGCGGGTCGATCAGGAACCACACCGACGACCGACCGCACGCGGGGCACGGGATCTCCTTCGCGCTCACCGCCCCGACCCGCGCGCCGAGCCGTTGCGCGGCGCGCTCGCGGACCTCGGGATCGTTGTTCAGCCGGTACTGGGCCACACGACGGGCCTGGTCCATGCGCACGGGCACTGGCGGCAGGGGGCGTCGGGGCGTGGGCGGGGCGTCGTCCTCGGGCACGAGGCGCGGACCGGCGAGCACGCCGTCGACATCGACGGCGTGACCGTCGCGGTGCTCGTAGACCGCCAAGTGCAGGCGCTCGGCGGGGCAGGCGGGGATGTACCAGAGCCGGGCGACATCGCGCGCTTTCCGATCAGCGTGGCCGCCGAGGTCGGAGTCGAGCGCCGACCACACCTTCGCGTACTCGCGCGCCGACAACGGACGCGAAAGCACGAGCACGACGCGGAAGCAGTTGTCGTCGTCGCCCGCCGTCTTGTGGCTGAACGACGTGTAGAGCAGGTAGGCGTAGCCGAGCCTTCGCAGCGCGGAGACGATGGCCCGCGCGACGGCGGCCGGCAGGTGGTCGAAGTCGAACACCAGCGCCGTGACGGACGTGACCCCGGCCTTGCCACGCCCCGCGCCCTCCGCGTAGGTGGCGAACGACACTGCGGGCGTGCCCTTCTTCAGCGCGCGCTCGATGTGGCGACGGAGGGCCCGAGGCAGCGGGGCCGCGTCGGGCCGGGGGATCGCGTCCAGCTCGTTGTCGAAGTGGACGTAGGCCATGACGTGCTCGGAGACAGACACGAGCACGCTCATCGGCGACCTCCGCGACGGCCCTGCGGGCGGTAGGGGCAGGGCGGCGGGCCGACGTGCAGACCGCGCCGGTCGAACTTCGGCGGCGACGGCGGCTTGTGCGGCGAGGGCGGCCCCTTCGGGCTCGGGGGCTGCGCCGGTGGACGCTTCTTCATCGGGCACCGCCAGCGGCACGGGCGGCGGCTTCGTCTTCGCGGTGCCACGAGAGAAGCTCGCGGCAGAAGCCGAACAGGTTCGACCGCATCGCGACGGCCCGGTCGCGCGAGATCCGTTCGTGGGTACGGGGCTGGAAGACCCGGATGATCGGGTCGAGGGACGGGTCGGCCGTCGCCGTTGAAGCGGGAATTCTGGCGCTTGGCAAAGGGAGCCTCTTGAGCACCCCCTCTGGCGGTACCTTTCAGGTACCGGGCCGGTACATTCGGAGTACCAACGTCAGCCCGCTACGCCCCCAAGTCCCAGACGGTCGACGGCGACACGTAGCTCGGATGGATCCCGTGGATGTTCTTGATGTTCTCGCTCAAGTGTTGCACCAGGCCGCTGTTGTCCGCGAGCTTCTGGAACGCTGTCGCGATGTGCTTGCGGGTACGCTGCCGAGCGGCCTCCATAGCGGGGTTTTCCTTCTTGATCCGCCCCCCCGGTACCACGCTCGCGTTCCGATAGGTGGCGAGTGCCGCCAGCTCACGCTTGATGTCGATGATGGCGTCGGCGTCGGTCATCTCCTCGGCCTCGGCCAGCTGCTCCTCCAACGCCTCCCGTCGCTTCTCCACGGCGCCGAGGGTCTTCGCGTCGGTCTTGTCGCCGAGGTCGCGGGTCGCCCGTCTCGGAAGCACGTTCCCAGCAAGATCGAGCACGCTCACCCGCTTCCCGTTCGCAGCGAGCAGCTTGTGGAGCACTCCCATCCCCAACGTGTCTGGAATGTGACCACCGGGATCGCCAGGAAAGCAGATGAACCAGGTACTACCATCTTTCTTAAAGACGTGCGTTGTGGTTGCCGAACTCGCGGATGCTCCGGACTCGGGGCGGTCGCGGCCGATCAGCAGCATCGGCAGAGAGGTCGCCGGAAGCCCGCGCGAGGTGATGCTTCGGCGTTGCTCGCCGAACACCCTGTCAAGCACGCCAGCGACGGTGTTCCCGTGCCGGCGATGCAGATCGAAGAGCGCCCGCAGCGTCTCGTCGGTGCTGGGAACGGTGGCCTCCAGCGCCCCGCTGATCGCCCTGGCGGCTTCGCCAAAACTCTGGAGGAAGGTGGCAGGGTCCTTCATAGTCGCCCACCGGTCGGCGGCGTCCACGTAGGCGACGGCGTACAGGCGGTCGACCTCCTTCGCGATCGGATCGCTGAAGAGCTGGTGGCCGTAGGTCTTCTTGTCCTCCTCGAAACGCAGCCCGAGCGACTCCAGCGCGACCCGCCGATCAACGCATTGCGAGCAGATGCCACAGTGCGGCTCGTCTTTACTCCGGTTCGTGACGTGCGCGCAGCTATTGGTTGCCAGGATGGCGTGCGTCATCTCTGCGGGGATCAGGCGTCCAATCACCTCGGCGCGGGTCAGGTAGAGGAAGGGGTTCTCGATGGTGAAGGGCCGGTCAAACACGCACGACAGCAGCCGGGCGAAGTCGCGGATGCCAAGGGGGTGGGTCGTGCGAGATGCGGCTGCGCCAATCACCTGCTGGGAGACAGGCAGGTTGAACGAGACAATACCATTCTCATAAAACGTGAACCGGTCCTTGCCCGTCAGCGCTGCCACCGCGCCTGCCAGGGCGGTGAACAGGAACGACCGGGTACGTTGCGAGCGCTCACGGTCCATGCCCTTGCCGTGCCGGGGCGTGCGGATCCCGACGCGTGCGGCGGTGAGGCCGGGGTACCGCTCGTTCAGTAGGCGCAGCGCGTTGTCCTGCGACGTGATCGGGATTGGCGACGGACGATGGCTGACGAAGATGACTCTCCGACCCTGCGATAGCTGGTCCACGGCCCCTGAGAACGAGTCCAGCCCCCCAGAAAGAAGGGAGATGGAATCGACGTGATCCCACGGAAGGTAGGTCGCGCGGTCGGGCTGGCGAAGCGAAAGCTGGCGGGAGTCGCGCACAAGCCGGGGCACGAACTCGAATCCGAAGGTCTCGTCTGCGACAAATCCGAGCGCCCTGCAGAGGGTGTCGGTGACTTCGCGCTGCCGCCAGAATTCGACGTCGAGCACAGGAATTCGGAACTGCCAGTTTCTGTGCCAGGTCGCGCCGAGATTGACTGCGTCCAAGTCACCACGGAACACCATCCCGTCGGCGGTGAGCACGTACGCTGCGATCAGCAGAAGATCTTCAATGCGCGGCGGAAGTGTCCCGGTGAGGCACCGTTCGATCCCGTCGATACCGACGGTCAGATTGCAGCCGTCGGCAGATGTCGGTCCGGCGCGCACGCGGACGGCGTCCTCCGGTCCCGCGCCGGCCGCGAGCTCGCCGCAGAGAACCAGCCGCGTCCGGGGCTGGTTCACTTCGCCCCCATCGTCAACTCGTCCCTGATCTTCTTCAGGGAGTAGGCGACGAATCGACTCGCGTGCTCCTCATCAAGCTTGCCCTCGAAGCGCGCCTTGGAGATCCATCCCGACGCGAACTTCTCCACGATCCGGGCGGCTTCCTGACAGTGTGTTCGCAGCCCTTCCTCGAAGGCTCGCTGGCCAGCCAACCCGGCGTGAGCCTGGTCGGGGCCGGAGTGCAGCGGGAGTTCGCGGGCGATGAAATGGGCGAGCGTCTTCTCGGTGAGCCGGGCGAAGAACGCGCGCGCAAGCCCGCCAAACTCCTTGTCCGTGGATCGCGCCGCCAATGCATCCTGCGCGCTCTCGACGTTCCGGTCGGGAAAGAGGCCCATCTTCCGCGGCTGGCTGAACTCGGCGAGCGTCTCGGCCGCCGCCATTTCCGCCATCTCGCCGAGCGCGGACCGCGACCCTTGCGAGGCCACCCAGGCATCCACCGCGGTCGTGAGGCCGGAGGCGAGATCGGCAGCGGTGGGCGCAGCCGCCGCCACCGACACGCCCGCCTCGGACAACGCGGCGGCGAAGTTGCCCTCCTTCCGCGACGCCTGAGAAACCTGGAGAAGGAGCCAGAACGAGCGAACGAGGGCCGGATCATCCGAGAGCGCCTTCAGATTCTCTTGCACCACGTCCATCGTGGCCGCCGCCACCTGCGACGCTTCCGCGCCCGCCCCCACGAGCGCGACGACCTGCTCCCACTTCTGCGACTTGGGCAGCGTGCCGAGGCGAACGTGGCCCACTACGGCACCCGCGGGGGACGCGCGTCGGTGCTCACAGCGTCCCCTGCACCACGAGCACCTCGACGAACCGGGCGACGAACTTGAGTCCCTCCACTTCTGCCGGGAGCGGGCGGTGAGCGGCATTCGCGCTCTCGGGGCTCAGCCACGAGCGTCCTTCACGGTCTCGGGTCCAGCGTTTGAACGTGAAGCCTCCGAGTTCTGGGTCACCCGCCTCCTCCAGCCGTGCGATGAGCCGGTCCCCCAGGACCGCGGCCGCCACTGACGGTTCGCCGAAGTGTTGCCACAGGCACCAGGCGCCGTCGGGTGCCACCTTGTCCATCGAGTCGCCGATGATCTGGGCGGCAAACAGGCCCTTCCTCACTCGATGCGTGAGCACCTCGACGTAGCCCAGCAGCTCGGGCGGCTCGCCCGTGAGGAACGCTCCCGCCGCGGCTTTGAGCGAGTAGGCGGGCACGGCCACCGTGTTCCGGTCGTCCACGATCTCGTCGCGGCGAAGGAGCCGCAGCGCGGGCCGTCTCCCGGGCGTTGGGACAGGCAACGACTCCCACCACGCCTCGGTCTTGCCCGTCACCACGCGATAGTCGATGCCCAGGGCGGCGAAGTACCGCGCGGCGATTCGGACCTTCCTCCCCTCGTTGGCGAAGCGCAGCTTGTCCAACTCCACGCTGCCCTTCGTCTCTCGGACCAGCTCCAGACTTGGCGGCCCTCCGCCCGGAAGGCGAACGAGCCCCCAATCCGGGTTGTACTTGTGGATCACCTTCGGCATCTCGATCTTGAACTTCGGGGGGAACTTGAAATACACGGCGAGGTCGCCCGTGACCGGCTCCAGGCGACGCTGGACGAATTCTCGCTCAACGTCCGAGTCCACCTGAACGAGATCGTAGAGCGAGGCTGGACCGCCCTGCACCACTTCCTTCTGCGGATAGGGAATCGTCGGCGTGAGGAGGTCTTCCGGCCCGTGGGGATCTCCGAGCAGACCGCCCGCCGGGGTGTACCGCACACGGTCGGCAACGTGATCGGCCAACCCTTCGTTCACGCCGTCCACGAAGGTGTTCGCCCATCCCTCCGGGTTCTTGAAGATCCCCGCCTTCTTCTCGGGCAGAAGGCCGTCGAAGATGCGGATGAGCGTCTCCCGCGTCAAGAACGTCTCCTCCGCCGCCCGGGTGATGAAGTCGGGGACGGGCTGCCTCTCGGTCGCGATGCGCTGGTCGGGTGAGCGGACGTTGTCCACCCCGGTCGCCTGGAACGTGTACACCTCGCTCTCGCTGACCTCGACGTCGTTGGCGAATCGGACCCGACGCTCGCCGAACTGGTCCCAAATCTTGGTGACTCGAAACCCCCGAAGCTGCTGGTTCTTCTTGCCGAGGTCGTTGCCGACCGCGACCGTGACCTTCCACTCATCCGGCTTCACGAACCCGAGCGTGACTTCCACGCCCGCCGAGGAACGCATCTCGATCAGGAGCTGCGCCTGGCCCGGGCCCGCGGACTTGGCGACGCGGACAACGTACTCGGTCACCACGAAGCGACCCCGCGACACCGTGATGACGGGCTCCGGAAAACGAGCCGCGTTCAACCGGGAGATGCACTCGGCCACCAGCGCGTCCGTTTCGACCGCGAGGTCGTAGACGAGCCGCTGATTGAGGCGCTTCCAGAACACCTTGAACTCAGGAAGGTTGTACAGCTTCTCGCGGCGGCGGGCCGTCGCCTCGTCCTTCCTTTTCGGCGGCGGCGGCGGAGTCTCGCCGTCGTTGACGTAGTCTTGCTGAAGGTTGCGGACGTAGTTCTCGTAGCTTTCGTTGGCCACCACGGTGAGGACGTTGATGCTCGCGCCCTCGGGCCGGTTTCCCTTCTGGTCCACGCAGAGTCGGAGTCCGCGCCCGATCTCCTGGCGCTTCTTGGTGGTGCTCGTGGTCTGGTTCAGCGTGCAGATTTGGAACACGTTTGGGTTGTCCCAGCCCTCCTTCAGCGCGGAGTGCGCGAAGATGAACGCGACGTTCTTCTTCTCCTCCTTCCCATCGGGAAATGAAAGCAGAATCTCCTTCTCCCGCATGATCAGGTTGAAGGCCGCCTTGACCGCTGCTCGCGCCTCCTCGGAATCGGCACCCTCGTCCTGAATGTAGACGTCGCGCTCCTGCTTGGTGTCCTTGTCCTTCTTCGTCGTCTTTGCGAAGTAGGCGGCTCGGACGTTCGCCGGTTCGAGGCCCGACCAGTGCGGCCGACCAACCTTCAGCTTGTTGAACGTCTCGTCGAAGAGGCGGCGGATCGTGCCGTTCTCATCGACGTAGTTGGCCACCCGGTCGATGAAGAACAGGGACAACACCTTCACGCCGCGCTCCCGAAGCTCGTCCTGACGCTTCATGTGCGCGACCAACGTCTCTTCGATCTGGGCTCGCCACACGTCCACGCGGCTGCCCACCACCTCGTCGTTGGTGGTGAGCGTCAGTCCGCCTTCGGAGCCGCCGAGGAGCTTGACCGAACTGGCCTTGCCCTCCGCGTCGTAGTTGATCTCCGCGACCTTCATCCCTTCGTGCTCCGCCAGCCCCGTGAGACGCATCAGGTCATCGTTCTGTCTGAGCGTCACCGACTTCTCGGCGGTCTTGCCGTCTACGAGCGTGAGAACCCGGACCTTGGCCGAGATCGGTGGGCCCCGGTGGACCTCCTCCAAACGAAGCAAATTCGCGGAAAGTGAGCCGAGTTGAGCCACGCCGACCACCTGGATCTGCTTGACCAATCCATGCCTGAATGCCTGGACGGGGGTGAGCCGGTACACGGGGTTCGGTTGCTGCCCCTTGCGGTGCGTGGCGGAGTACCGGAGAACGAACAGCGGCTTGAGCGTGCGGATCGCCTCCTTCGAGGCTTCGGACCCCATGTTCTGAGGTTCGTCGAGCACCACGACCGGCCTGGTGGCTTGCACCCACTCGAACGGCCTGCGCTTCCCCGTCAGCTTCTCGGTTCCCTTGTAGAAGTTTCGCGACGCGGAGTTGAACGCCTGCTGGGTCATCACCATGATGATCGGGAAGGTGCTCTTCGCGAAACTCCCGATGCGAGCGATCTGCGCGCCGTCGTACTCGAACAGGTGGAAGTTGGTAACACCGTACAGCGCGGCGAAGTGGGCCTTGGTCACCTCGAAGCTCTTCTTCACGCCTTCGAGGATCGCCACGGAGGGCACGACGATGATGAACTTCCGCAGCCCGTACTTCTGGTACAGCTCGATCATCGTCCGGAAGTACACGTAGGTCTTGCCGGTACCTGTTTCCATCTCCAGCGTGAAGTGGTGGCACCGGTAGGAGTCGTTCGACACGCCGTTGAGGAGCGTCCCATCGTCGGGTTCCAGATTCCCGACGGGGACGAGAGCGTCCGGGTGAGCCTCGTTGTGGCGCTCCTGTACCGCGCGCAGGTTCTCCTCCAGCCAGTAGTCAGCGAGGTCGTCGGCCTCCGGCGCGTTCGGGACGATTTCGTCGAGAAACGTCCCCAGCGCCGACTTGTCGAGGCCCACGAAAAGGTCCACAACGGCCGCGATGCCCTCGATCTGGTGGGGTTGGTTCGGAGAAAATGTGAATTGGAATGCCATCTCGTGCCCCCTACAGCGTCTTGACGCGGTTGAGGACGTCGGCGATGCGGACCTTGGTCCGGTCGGTGAGCGCGTGCTCGCGACAGACGAAGAGATCGTGCTCGAACGCGGCCAGCGCATCCACCGTCGCTCCGGCGATCTGGTCGTCGAGGCAGACGAGCAGCCGCGACGGGATCGACAGGTGCTCCACTCGGGTGACGACGTTGTCGAGGAACTCTGGCGCGGGCGAGCGTGCGGAGTCCAAGGGGTAGCCCTCCAGGAGCATCACCTCGACGAGGAGTCCGTCAGTGGTCCACCCCGCCATCAGCCCGTTCTGTGCGCGGAACAACGCAGTGAGCGTGAGGGCGTCCTCGCCGTCGTAGGGTACCCATCGCTGGACGTTGCTCCGGTCTTCGCGCAGAACGCGGAATCCGAAGTCGCCCTTCGGATTCTCCTTCTTGAGCTGCTTGGAGACGCGACGCAGGCGCTCCTTGGTGATCGCGTCGATGGTCTTCAGGCCCAGTGCGGCGGCGTTCTTCCCGGACTCGACTTCCTCGTTCACCTCCACGTCGAGCTGGACGAGGATGAAGCGCCGGTAGGTCGCGAACCTCTCATTCGCGAGCCAAACCCCGTGCCCGGTAGAGCCCGACCCGGCGAAGAAGTCCAGCACGATGTCATCGGGGCCGGTGAGATAGTCCACGAGGCGCGCCAGATCGTCGAACGGCTTCGGGTTGTCGAAAACCCGCTTACCTCCGAACAGGTCGTCGAATCGCTGCGCTGCGGTCTGCGCGTAGCTGTACGCCACGGAGGGGAGCACCTGAACCGCCGATTCGAACAGGTTGGAACGAACCCGGGGGACTGTCGTCTCGTCTGGCCCAAATACTACCCGACCTGCCGCTACCTCCTCCCAGAATCGCTCGGGCCGCGGGTAACGCCATCCACTCCTGGGTTTCTTGCAGGACCGCTTCGTCGTCGGATGGATCACGTCATAGGTGGGGCCACCGCCGCCGGGCCAGTTGATGTTGCCATCGTCTCGGTACGGCCCGCGGTCGTCCACCTTGGTGTACCTCGCGAGGGGCTTCCGCGGATCATCGGCGGCAAGGCCATCGAGAAAGCTCTTCAGGCCCGTCGCGACCTTGGCCCAATCGCTCAAGTGCTGCGCCTTGAGGCGCTCGAATAGCTCCTTGACCTCCTCGACGCCCTCTTTGGGAGCACGGAGTTGGGTGTCAAGTTCGCCGAGCTTCTCCTTACTCTTGGCGTAGACCAGCATGTACTCGTGCCCGACCGAGAAAAACTTCGCGTCGTTCTTCCGATTCCGGTCCCACACCAACGTCGCGATGAAGTTCTCCTCGCCCATGATGGCGTTGAGTAAGAGGCGGAGGTTCGCCACCTCGGCGTCGTCGATGCTGACGACGAGGAAGCCGTCGTCTCGAAGCAGATGCCGCGCCAACGAAACGCGCGGGTACATGAAGTTGAGCCAGTTCGAATGGAACCTTCCGCTGCTCTTCGGGTTGCTGGTGAGGCGACCGTGAAGGTCGGCCTGCCGCGTGTCCAACAGGTAGAGTTCGAGGTCAACCGCGAATTTGTCCTTGTAGACGAAGTCCTCGCCCGTGTTGTAGGGGGGGTCGATGTAGATCAGCTTCACCCTTCGGGCGTAGCTTTTCTGGAGGAGACGGAGGATCTCCAAGTTGTCGCCGACCAGCAGGAGGTTCTGCGTCGACGCCTCATCCACCCCCTCGCCGGCGAGCGGGCGGAGGGTCGCCGAGCCGGCGAGCGCTCCCAGCCGTCGAGCGGTCTGGTGCCCCGGCCAGGCGAGGCCATAGTGCTCGTCGTCCGCGCCGAAGTCCGCCGCAGTGCCCTCCAAAGCGGCGCGGAGGTGGTCCATGTCCACACCACCATCCGTGAACACCTCGGGAAACAGCTCCTGGAGCTGGGCCAACCGGCTGGCGTCAGGGGACTCGCGTTCGATTCGTTCAACGGGCATTCCTAATCTCCGAGGTCCGCCGCCCGGTGGAGCGTCGGGAGGTTGGCTTCGATCCATTCATCGCGCTGCTGGTCGGCGCCGAAATCCGACATCGAGGTGGCGAGTACGGTGTCGGGCCGCGCGCCTTGCTGCGCGCGCAGCACGAACTGGCGGTAGCTCGTGCAGGAGAACCGCACGTCGCAGTTGAGGCACACGTCAGTCCCGAAGGGCACGCGACCCCCGGGCCGCGAGGGGCCGCGCAGGACGTCCACCGGTGGCGGCTTGAAGTCGTGCGCCTCGATGGCATCGACGACCCGCCCGAAGTCGGCCACCACGTCCGCGACAATCTCCTGCCGCACCTCGATGTCGAGCACCGGCTGCCAGGTCGCCATCGCGGCCTCGATGCGCTTGGGGTCGCCGGTACTGATGGCGTGCTTCAACGCCCGCGGTGGGCGGGTTGCGATGACGGCGACCTTGTTGAGCGGCTGGCTTCGGAGGGTCTGCCAGATGTGCGCGTAGAGGTTGAGCTGCCGGTAATGCGGCTCGACGTGCTCCCGCGCCGCTTCGGCATCGAGATAGGTTTTCAGGTCGTACATCGTGGCGGACTCGTCGTCCCGGACGATGTCTACGATGCCTTCGAGGGTGTACCTCCGCCCCGCTGGGCTGCGCTGCTCCGGAAGGGTCAGCCGGACTTCGGTCTCAGTGACGGTCTCCGCCAGCTCGCGAAGGCGGCGCCAGTAGAGGAGCACCTGCTCCAACGCCGACGCCTTGACGTCGGGCGTCACCGCACGCCCCGTCTCCTCGCGAAGTCGCTCGAAGTTGGCCTCGAATGCTTCGAGGATGAAGCCCTCCAGGTCATCGGTCACGGTGCGGCTCCTTCCGCACGCGCGGCGATCAGGCGGTTGTGGAGGTCCTCGATCGTCTGGTGGACGAGGCTTCCGAAGAACATGCTCTGCGTACGGCTCGGCGCGAACCCGTACTTCCGGAACAGCATGTATTGGCGCGGGCAGCGAAGGTAGCCGAGGTAGTCCCCGGTGTAGCTGAACGCGCGTGCGACATCCCCGATCTCTTCCTTTGCGGCTGGAATAGCGCCGATATCGAGATCGGGAATTCGCCGAATGTCCCCACCGAGGATCTCGCGAAACGCCGGGTCAACCTGCTGGCCGGCGCCCACGAGATGCGGCAAGACAAGCAGGTTCTTCGCCCGGGAGAGCGCCACATAGAACATCCGCATCGCGTCAAAGTCTCCCATGCGGTCGAGCGGCTCGCCGCCCGCGCGCCCGAACGGGCGGACGATCTCCTCCACGCGCCGCACGCGGCGGTTCGCGGGCCGGACGTTGCCGAGCACGACGACCGGGAACTCCAACCCCTTCGCCTGGTGCACTGTCAGAAACGGGATGCGCCCCTTGGGGAAGGGATCGTCAGCGTCCTCGTACTCACCCTCGCCGAGACGGAACAGTGCGAATAGAAAGCCAGCGTAGAAGGTGCCTTGCAGGACGCCGCTCTCGACGGCGCTCGCTGTCACCACGGAGGGGAACGTGTCGATGTAGCGGGCGAGGTATCCGCTCGTCAGCGCGAGGTTGCAGACCGGGCCCTCGTCGGTCCCGACTTCGGCAAGGTCGAACATCGCCTTGAAGTGGTCGAAGCCGACGAGGCGGTAGAAGATGTCGAGCACTCCCCAGTCCACCGAGGTGGCACGGTTCAGAATGTACTGGAGCGACAGCGGTTCGCCCCGTGTCAACCGGTCCTCCGCGATCCGGTCGAGGTAGCTGGTCCCGATCCCCCGCTTTCCCCGATCCGACAGTCCGCCCGCCGAGAGCAGCGCCCGCTTGTGGATGCTCGGCTGGTACGGCGCTGTCAGGGACCACTTCTTGGCCTCCACCGCTTTCACCAGCGACGCATAGTCCTTGCGGATCGTCAGCAGTTCGGCCTGCCGCTCCTTCACGAAGGCGGCGAGCCGGGCATCGGACTTGACGAGCGCGTGGGCCGCGGTTCCACAAGCATCCAGCCAGTCGTGGAAGTCTCGGTAGCCGCCCTTGTTGAACTCCTCGTCTCGGGGGGGGCGGCCGAGGACCATTCCGAGCAGCCCCACCACGGCGGTGGGCTCCTCCGCCTCGAGGAAGCGCTTGGCCCGCGGCGCGTAGATCTTCAAGCCGTGCTGTTCAAGGGCGGCCTGCAGGCGTCCGACGGCCACGCTTTTCAGGGACGGGAAAAGGACCGCGATTTGGTTCGGATCGGCCACCCGCTTCTTGCGGATGAGCCCGTGGATCAGCCCGGCGAGTTCGGCCGCGACCTCCTCTGGGCCGCCGGGCGTGCTCGCGACGACCGCCACGCCCCGGTCGACGCGGTGGGCATGGATCCCCTTGTCGTGCAGCCGAAAGGAGCCGCCGCCTGGCCTTGACCAGTCTGCGCGTTCCATGAACTGCGTGTACAGACCGACGATCTGGTCCCGCGAGCGGTAGTTCGTCGCCAGCTCGATCCGCCTCGGGGCGGTCGAGAGCTTGGCGACGCACCGCTCCGGGAACTGGACGAAGTTCTCCACAGTCGCGCCTCGGAAGCGGTAAAGCGCCTGGTCGTCGTCGCCGACTACGCAGAGGTTCTTGCTCCCCGCGGCGAGTTGGAAGAATAGCAGCTCCTGGATCGCGTTGGTGTCTTGGTACTCGTCCACGATTACGTGGTCGAACGGGGTGTTCTCGCCCGCAGCCCCCCCGAGCGCCGAATACGCAGCCTGCTGGAGCAGGGCGAGGTCCACGCGCTTCGAGCCGAGACGGTCGCGGTAGAGCGCGTACAACTCGACGAGGGAACGCGCGTCCTCCCCAACCTGCGCGAGCAGGGCCTCGGGCTGGAGGTTCTCCTCCGAGAACCGGTTGAACAGCGCGAGCAGGTTGGACACAGCCTTGTGCTTGCTCGGCGTGGCGCCCTCCTCGAACTCGCTATTGATGCGCTCCCGAAGGGCGGGCAACTCGCCTTCGTGAGCGAGGCGCTCCACGGCTGCGCGCCAGAATCCCCCCGCCGCCACGAGGAAGTATTGGTCGAGCGCATCCACCACGGCGGGCGCGACGACACGAGAGCGCCCATCCGAGAGCTGACGGTCCCGAATCAGCCGGTGGCAGAGCGAGTGGACAGTTCCGACGTACATTTTTGAGAGGTCGAAGGTTCGGCCAGTCCGGTTGGTCACGAGCCCGAGCAGCGAGATCAAGCCGTCCTTGAGCTGCTTCGCGGCCTTCTCGGTGAACGTGCTGAGGAAGATGCGCTCGGGGGCGATGCCGTGGACGACGATGAGGTTGACCGTCCGCCAGAGCAGCACTCGCGTCTTCCCCGATCCCGGGCCCGCGACGAGGAAAAGGGGGCCATTATCGTGGAGGATTGCGGCGAGTTGGTTCGCGTTGGGGGTGAAGTCCGCAGCTTGGAACAGCTCGGACAGCAAGGGGTCGGTATTCATCGGCGGGTTTGTGCGCGCCAGAGGCTCCACGCCGTCGCCGCAGTCACGGGACCCCACCCGTGCACCGCGGCCAGCTTCGTCTTGAACTCGGCCTCGCGGCCCGCGCTCGCGAGGGTCGGCAGGCCGTCGAGTAGCCCCTTGGAAACGGCCTCCATGAGCTGCTGGTGGCGGTACCAGAGGATCGGGAGGAACCCGCCCCGTGCGTAGCCGGCGTCCGTCATCGCTGCGATCAGCGCGTCCCTGTCCATGCCCGCGGCGCGGGGTGCATCGAGCAGCCCCCGGGTCTGGAACGCCGGGAGCAGGGCGGCCGCCCGGTCGGTGCCGAAGCCGTTGACGGCGAGCATGGCGGTCACCAGGTGACCAATCTGTTCGGAAGTTAGGGACATGGGGCTTCGAACCAGGAAAGAGATGGTGTCGGGGCGGCGAGGGGGCTCGCGGCGGCGGGGGTGGAGAGCGTCGTCATGCGGCACCGCCCGGCCCGCGGCCACGGGATGCCTCGGCGTTGCCGGCGCGCACCCACTCGTCCACCTCGGCCCGCTTGAACTTCCAGAACCGGCCGACCTTGTGCGCTGGCATCGAGCGGTCGGCGATCCAGGAGTACACGGTGTCGCGGCTGACCCCGAGGTACTCGGCAATCTCGTCCACGTTCAGCCACCGGTCGTCGATCACGCGCGCTCCGCAACGGGCGAGAGCGTACCGGCGCAGCGAACGCGGGTCAACCCGGTCGAACCGGAATAGTATGGGGTTAGCCGGAGTCAGGGCGTGCTAACCCGCCCGCCTTATGGCAACTTGATCCGGCCCAACTCGGAGTAGTCGATGCCCCCCCGCCGAAACGCCGCGAACAACCGCAAGACCGCTTCCCTGGGCTCGGACGGGCCGCGTCCGTTGCGCGCGCCCGCCAACGGCACCCCCGCGCTCCCGCCGCGCACCTCCGTCGTCCTCTACACCCGCGTGTCCTCGAAGGACCAGGAGAAGGAAGGGTTCAGCATCCCGGCGCAGGAGAAGCTGCTCCGCGCTTATGCCGACGACCACACGATGCGCGTCGCCGGGGAGTACAGCGACGTGGAGACGGCGAAAAAGGCAGGTCGTACCAACTTTGGCAAGATGATCGCCTACCTGAAGAAGCACCCCGACTGCCGCACCATCGTCGTGGAGAAGACCGACCGGCTGTACCGCAATCTCAAGGATTGGGTCGAACTCGACGCCATGAACCTGGAGATCCATCTCGTGAAGGAGAACATCGTGCTCTCCGAGGGCTCGCGCTCGCACGAGAAGTTCATCCACGGGATCAAGGTGTTGATGGCCAAGAATTACATCGACAACCTGTCCGAAGAGACGAAGAAGGGGATGCTGGAGAAGGCGGCGCAGGGCATCTGGCCGGGCGCGGCCCCGCTCGGCTACCGCAACGTCGAGGGCCCCCACGGCAAGCGCATCATCGACGTGGACCCCGTGGCCGGGCCGCTGGTGTCGAAGATGTTCGAGCTGTACGCCAACGGCGAGATGAGCGTGAAGGCGCTCGCGACGTGGGGAAAGGCGAACGGGCTGCCTTTCAAGCGGTCGCACGCCGAGGTGCCGATCTCGTCGGTCCACTCGATGCTCTGCAACCTGCTCTACACCGGCGAGTACACCTGGGACGGCACCCTGTACCGGGGCACGCATCCAGCCCTCGTCTCCCGCGAGCTGTGGGAGCGCGCACAGGACAAGATGGCCAGCCGGAACCCCCACTCCAGGCACGACACGAAGCTCAGCTTCGCCTTCTCGGGGCTGGTGCGATGCGGCACCTGCATCGACGAGGGCGGCAGCGAGCGGCGCCTGCTCATCGGCGAGATCCAGAAGGGTCGGTACATCTACTACCACTGCGCGGGGTGCCAGCACCAGAAGCGGGCGGTGTACGTCAGGGAGGAGGTGATCGAGGCCGAGGTCCAGCGCGCGCTCCGTGCCCTCCACATCGATGACGAGGTCATGGCGATGGTGCGCGAGGGCCTGCGCGGGAGCCACCACGACGAGCAGCGGTGCCACCACGAGGCCACTCAGCGTCTCTACAAGCAGCACGAGACTCTCCAGAAGCGCATCGACCTCGCCTACGAGGACCGCCTGGACGGCCGCATCACCGCGGAGATGTTCGAGCGCAAGTCCGTGGAGTGGCGGGCCGAGCAGGGCCGCGTCCGGCGCGAGCTGGAGCGGCACGAGCAGGCGAACCAGTCCTACATCGACGAGGGCCTCGCACTCGTGGAGGTCGCGAACAAGGCCGCGGAGATGTACGTCGGCCGAACGCCCGAGCAGAAGCGACGCCTGCTGAATTTCGTCCTGTTGAACTCGACGTGGCGCGGCGGCGCGCTCGAAGTCGAGTGGCGAGAACCCTTCAATCTACTTGCCGAATCCATCGCCGTGTGCAAGGCACATGACGCCGCCAGCGTCGCAACCGGCGGCGTTCGTCCAAAATGGCTCCCGCTCCCTGACTTGAACAGGGGACCCACGGATTAACAGTCCGTTGCTCTAACCAACTGAGCTAAGCGGGAAAAGCACGACCCTCTTATCGACCCCCCTCCCCAGCGTCAACCCCCTCCGCTACGACTCTCACCTCTTCCCGCTCGCTCCTCGCGATTCGCTTCGCGATCCGCACCCGGGTCGCGACGTCGCTCCCGGCCACCGCCGCCTTCGCGATCGCCACGCCGTCCTCCGGCGCGAAGGCGTCGATGCGCCCAGCCACGACAATCCCCAGTCCCGCCCAGCGCTTCTCGGCAACCCAGCCCTGCGCCCGCTCCACCACCACCGGGTCTCCCGCGAAGCTCTCCACGAGGCATCCTGCCGCTCGAACCGGCACATACGAAGGCGCGACATCGCCCTCCGCGAGCGCCAGCAGCTCGTCGCGCACGGCCGCGCCCGTCCCGAGCTGCGCGCAGTCCGCGCCATCCCGCAGCTTGAGCACGTCGTACGCGCCCGCCCACACCCCAGAAACCAGCGCGATCACGAACATTTCCTACCTCCACGTCCCTTCGACACCGCGTGTTGCCCGCTCATTCGATCCCGCCCGATCCGGGCGCGCCCCCCGCGCGGACGCGGGGGTCGGTCCCCTCCGGGGTCGGGGCAAAGCCCCTCGCCCCGCTCCGCGCGGGCCGACCGGCGCGCGCGATGCACCGTGTCCCTCGCTGCGTCCGCCAACCGCGCGCGCCGCCCTCCGGCGCCCTCGCGGAAGCGCGGCGCAGCCGCGCTCCCCCGAGCGGCGCAGCCGCGCTCACCCGGGGCGTTGCGGGGCAGAGCCCCGCCCCAAACTCCCTCACTCCACCCCCACATACCGCTGCAACACCCCGGTCTGGTCGCCCGAGAGCTCGTCCTGCCGCGTGCAACTGCCGGCGTTCATGCCGGTGCATACGGGGTAGGGGAACATGAGGTTCGCACCCAGGGCGTCTTCGCACGGGGTGTAGCCGCGGCACGCCTCGGTGTCTTCGAGGGCGTCCCAATACTCGAACCCGTCCTCCACGGGGTGGTAGAGGCCGAGGTAGTGGCCCACCTCGTGCGCCATGGTTTCGCCCATGAGCAGGATGTCGGCGTCCTGAAACTCGGCGTCCGCGCCGGCGTTCGCGATCCAGGCCACCTCCACCGCAGCGTGTTCGGCGGGGGCGTAGGGGCCGGGAATGGCGCCGGCTTCGCCGTACGTCCATTGGTCGCCGGCGATGTCCTCGCCGATGACCATGAGCACGGAGCGTCGCTCGGCATCCTCGTGGAACGCCTTGAACTCGTCGAGACCCTCGTAGGTGTCGGGCAGGGCGGGGTCTACGGCGATGTCGGTGTAGGTCACCTCGAGCTCGATGCCCACGGCGGCGTAAAGCTGCACCCAATACTCGGCGGCGGCCTCCACGGCGGGGGCCACACCTTCTTCTTCGCGCACGCCCTCGGCGTAGGCGATGACGGCGTACAACTTCCCGGCGTCGAAGGTGGGGTCCGGGCGGGTGAGCACCTCTACGGTCACGTCCTTGCCGCCGGCGTAGTTGCCGCGGTCGTACGTGCCGATGACAACCTCCCACGTGCCCTCCGCGAGGGGGCCGTCCTCCGCGCGCACGGGCCAGTTGGTCGTGCTGGCGAATTCGGTAGGATAGAAGGCGTCCGTCAGGGAGAAGGACGAGTCGTACCAGTCCTCCCAGTCGAGCACCTTGGTGCCGTCGGGCGCGTACATGTACTCGAGGCCGCTGGTGCCCGAGTCGCGGTGCACGACCACCTGGAAAACGCCCATGTCTGCGGTGACTTTCACCGGGACGGTCAGGTAGCCGTCGCGATCGGAGGTGTCGTCGTACACGGTGGAGGTCACCGAGCTGGTGGGACCGGGCCGCTCGGCGGTCTCGGTCTTGTCGGTGTCGGGTTGGACACACGCAAGAAGCAGGATCATGGCAGAATCTCCACGTTCGCGGGAAGCCGCGGGTCGTTCTGGACGCCTCCCTGCACGGTCCCGCCCGTCACGCGCACGGTCGGCGCGCGGGTGGTGGTGCCGCGCGCCTGGACGGCGCCGCCCACGTTCACGGCGTTCAACGTCAGGTGGGCGCCTTCGCGCGCCACCACGTCTCCGGCGAGCGGGGTGTTGGTGACGATGGCCTCCGCCACGCCCGTCACAAAGAGGTCGCTGCCGAAAGCGGCGCGGTTGGTGCGAAACATCCCGCCTTCGATGCGGATGGTTCCGCGGGTTGCGTACACGCCGCCGCCGCCGCCCGCGGAGTCGCCGAGGCCGCGCGCGCGGTTGCCCTCGACGACACACTGGAGCAGGAGCACGTTGGAGTAGCCGGTGAGCGCGAGGCCGCCGCCCGACTCGGCGCTCCCGCCGCGCAGGGTGAGCGCCTCCACGCGCACGACGAGGTCGTCGTCTTCCACGCGTAGAACGCTACCTGTTCCGCCGCCGTCGAGCACCGCGCCAACCTCGCCGCGGAGTGTCACGCTGGTCTTGAGCACGAGGGGGCCGGCGTGTACGCCGGGGCCGAGGCACACGACACCGCCCGCCGCGAGGGCCTCGGCGAGGGGCTGGCCCGCCTCGATGCGCGCGGAGCAAGCGGGGACGTCGCGGGGGATATCGTCCACGTTCAACCTTGCGTCTTCTGGGAAGGCGGCGTGTTTGTGGTGAGGCTGTCGAAGTGGCGGAGGAACTCGGCGGGGGTGATCGGCTTGGGTTGGTAGGTGCCCCAGGGGTTGTAGAACTGGAGCTCCTTGCCGCCCACCACGCCCTCGAAGGCGTAGGCGTGGTTGCCGATGATGAACTTGTTGGTGTCGAGCACGCCGTGGTACTCGAACTCGAGCTTCAGATCACCGGGCTTTGCGGGGCCTTTTCCCTTGCCGTAGGTGAGCTCGAGGGCGTCCTTCGTCTCGCCCTTGTACCCCACGGTGCCGCGGCCGCCGCCGGCCAGCTTCGCCGACTTGTCGCCCTCGGCGCCGGTGTCCCACACGTCGTCGGCCTTCCCTTGGGAGTCGGTCACGGACACGGTGCCGGGCACGATCTCGTTCCAGCGGTGCGTGTGGCTCGCCTTGGCGCGGAGAGGGCCGTCGCCGGTGCCGCCGAACGGAGTTTGCGCCTCGGTCTTCAGCGAGTTGCGCACGCCCGCGTAGATGGCCTGGCCGTCCTTCTTGGCGGCCTCGAAGAAGGGGATCACCTCGGCCTCCTTCATGTTCGACGGGCTCTTGTCGCGCGAGCGCGCGCCGGTGATGGCGGTCATCGCCTCTTCCCCGGTTCCACCCTCGCCAATCACGTCGTACCCGCCCTTCCACTGTGCGTAGGCCTTCTCGATGATGGCCGACCACATCGGGCCGCCCTGGTCGCCCGCGTACGTCGGGTCCTTGCGGTTGTCCTTGGCGGTGGGGAGGTAGCCGTCCACCTCGATGTACACGGGGGTGAACTTCCCGCGCCCCTGTTCCTCGTAGAAACGTACGGTGTAGGCGCCCTTTGCCTTGTCGTACTTCACCATGTCGCGAATGGCGCCGGGCGCGGCGTTGGCCACCGCCGCCATGGACGCGATGAGGAAACAGTCCCCGGCCGCGCCCTGGGCGGTCTGCTTGCCGGTGGGCGATTCGGGGCTGTGATCGCCGTCGATCTTGCTGTAGACGTAGTCGTCGGCGAGGGCGGAGTCCTCCTCGTCGCGGGTCAGCGCGGGTTGGTTCGAGAAGATCGCGGCGTCCACCCAGCCTTCGACGTTCTTCGCGCCGTCGCGCACGGCCACCTTGATGCGGCCGCCCTTCACCTTGCGCACCTCGGCGGCCACGCCGTCGGGCACGGTGGCCGCGGCCTTGCCGGTGCCGTCCTCCGACTTCGAGAGGGTGACCGTGGCGTTCGATCCGATGAGCGCGCCCTTCTGGCCCGACCGCACCGACTTCGGGCGGGTGGGCTGCTGGGCCTCGGGGGCCTGGAGCTCCTCCCCGTCCGGGAACGTGTTCGCCTCGCTCGCGACGGGTGCGGGCGCAGTTCGCTCCTGCACCGCCGCGTTTCCGAGGCGGGACTGCCGGTTTCCGGGGGCGGAAGAGGGGCCGTCGCCCCCCACCTTCTGGGCGCGCGCGGTGGGGCGGAGCTGTCGCTGGAGCATGCTGCCTCCGGGAGGATGGTAAAGCGGTGGCCCGTCCGCCGCTACCGAGCGCGCCTGCGTTGCGCCGTGTTCCGCCCGCGGAGCCCGGTCCGCTTTGGCGCCGCGCGCCTCCGTGCCGTGCCGTCCCGCCACCCCGCGTCGAGCACGTGCGGCGAGAGTGGCCGTAAAATCGACGCGATGGTCGGTTCCGCCCTTGACCTGGCAACAGCAGTCGTGTTCAACTGCCGCGTCCTCTCGGGTTCGCCCCGCCTCCGCCGACCCCACACGTCTGGTCGTTTCGTGAAGCTCGCCCTGCGCCTCATCTCCACCGCCCTCGTCGCCAGCGGTGCGGCTCTCACTGCCTACGTCGCCCAGCCCGTCCTCGCGTCGGTGCCCGACGTCGCGTCGCCCGTCGCCTCCCTGGCGCTCGGCAACGTCGGTCGCGCGTTCCGGCCCGCCTCCGTCCCCGTCGAAGCGGCGGTCGCCGACACCGGCGATTCCGGCGTAGATGCCTACGGTTCCCCCGATCCCGACGCCGCGGTGTGGAGCCGCCCCACCTGGTTCCCGCCCGTCGGGGACGTCGACGCCGTCGCGCTCATGGGCGGCCCCGCCTCCGGCGGCCGCGGCCCCGCGCTCCGCTCGCGCTCGGTGTTCGTCTACGACCTCGACGCCGGCGAGGTCCTCATCGACAAGAACGCCGACGTCGTGCGCCCCGTCGCCTCGCTCACCAAGCTCGTGTCGTCGCTCGCGCTCATGAGCGCTGAGCCCAACCTCGACACTGAGCTCTGCGTCGGCGCCGCCCAGTACCCCACGCGCTCCGGCGCGCGCAGCCGCCTCTCCACCGGCGATTGTGTAGGTGGATGGGACGTTCTCGGCGCGGCCCTCGTCGCCTCCGACAACCGCGGCGCGTACGCGCTCGCCGCCGTCGCCGGCATGGACATGGACGACTTCGTCGCCCGCATGAACGACATCTCGGCCGATCTCGCCATGGATCACTCCTCCTGGTCCGATCCCTCCGGCCTGGAAGACGAGAACCTCTCCACCGCCCGCGACATGGCCCGCGCCACCGTCGCCGTCGCGTCCCACCCGGTGCTCGGGCCCGTCTCCACCGCGCCGTATTGGGACATGCACCGGTCCAACAAGGAAGCCCCGCGCCGCCTCTTCACCACCGATCGCCTCTCCGGCCGCGAGGACATGACCATCCTCGCCGCGAAGACCGGCTACACCGACACCGCGCGCTACTGCTTCTCGACCGTCCTCCAGACGCGCGATGGCCGTCGTCTCGCGATTTCGCTCCTCGGCGCCGAAGGCAAGCTCTCCCGCTGGGCCGACATCGACCGCATCCTCTCCTGGGTCCACACCACCTCGAGCTAGCGGCGGCGAGCCCGAGCGCGGGCGCGGACCTCCCGGAGGCGGGGGGGAGCACGGCGAGCCAGGGCCAGCGTCGGCGGCGCGTCCGATCCCGGCGCCCCGCGATACATCGCGCGGATGCCTACGCCCGTACACGTGATCTCCGGCTTCCTCGGCGCCGGAAAGACCACCACCATCCGCGCGTGGATGGCCGCGCACCAGGGCCGCGAGCGCGCGGCGGTGATCGTGAACGACTTCGGAGAAGCCGGGGTTGACGCCGCGCTCCTCGAAGAGGGCGTCGCGATCACCAACATCCCCGGCGGGTGTGTGTGCTGCACGGCCCCGGCGGGCCTCGCGCGCGCCGTCGCCGCGATCCTCGACGAAGTCCGCCCCGATCGGCTCTTCATCGAGCCGTCCGGCCTCGCGCGCCCGCAAGATGTCGTCGACATGCTCTCCCGCGGCGGGCTCAAGGAGCGCGTGGCGCTCGGGCCCACGGTTGTCGTCGTGAACCCGGCGGCGCCCGGCCCCGCCGACCTCTCGCATGTGTTGCTGGAGGCCGCCGACGTGCTCGTGCTCAACTACGCCGATCAGGCGGACGCCGCCGCGATCGCAGCGGTGCGGGCGCGTGTCGCCGCACTGTGGCCCGGGCCCGCGCGCGTGCTCGAAACCAGCTTCGGCGCGCTCCCGGAAGACGCGCTCGGCTGGCCGGAGGGCGCGGGCCCCGCGGTGCGGTACACGCGGGTGCACGACGCGCCGTCCACGGAGGGGTTTCGGGCGCGCTCCTGGGTGTTTCCGCCGGAGACGCGGTTTTCGTGGGACCGGCTCCGGCCCGCGCTCCGCGCGCCGGGCATCGCGCGGTTCAAGGGGCTCTTCACCGGGGATGTCGGCTGGTTCCGGGTGGATGTCGCGGGGGGCCAGGTGCACTTCGCGGCCACCGCGTGGCGGCGGGACAACCGCGCCGATCTCATCGTCGACGCCTCGGCCGATCTCGACGCCATCGCGGCCGGCATCGAAGCCGCCATCGTCGTGGAGGACACGCCCGCGCCCCTGGACGGCGTCACGCTCGTCGACGCCGACGGCTTCGAGCTCCACGTGTCGCGCGCCGCGCTCTCGGCCATCCCGGGACAGGTGCCCGACGTGGGGGTGGTGGTGGCCGGGCGCGCGGGCGCAGGGGTCGCGCTCGCCGACCTCCTCGCGCTCGTGCCGGCGGTGCGCGGCGCGTCGTTCGTGGTGGTCGCTTCCGACGGCCTCACGACGCCCCCCGCGCCCGTGGCCGGGGTGGACGGCGTGCTCGTGTACGCGCTCGACGGCGGCCCGCTCCCCGAAAGCCAGGGCGGGCCCTACCGTTTGCTCGCCCCCAAGGGGTCGACGTGCGCCAACGTGAAGGGGGTCGTGCGCATTCGCGTCACGCCGCCGCTCGCGGGCTGACGCCCCGGCCCGGTCACTGGATTCCGAGGAGCTCCACGTCGAAGATCAGGGCGGCGCCCGGCGGGATCACGCCGCCCGCGCCGTCGGCGCCGTAGGCGAGGTCGGCCGGGATCTCGAACTGGCGCTTCTCGCCCACCTTCAGCAGCGCGACGCCCTGGTCCCACCCCGGGATCACCTCGCCCGCGCCGAGGCGGAACGTGAACGGGCGCTTTCCGACGCTGGAGTCGAACCGTTCGCCGTTGTGCTTCAGCCAGCCCGTGTAGTCCACCTTCACGGTCTGGCCGGGGGCGGGGGCCGCGCCGGTGCCGGGCTTGATCACCCAGGAGTTGAGGCCGTTCGGGTGGCGCTGCACCTCGAGCCCGGCCACCGAGGTCGGCCCGCCGGAGGCCGGCGCCGCGGTGGTGCTCGAGGGCGAGGTGGCGACATCGCCGGTGTTCGGGGAGCAGGCGAGGGCGAGCAGGAGCGGGAGGATCATGCCGCCGAGGTATCGCCCACGCCCGTGCCCGGCCAGCGGGGTACGTTGCCGGGCCGGAGGTCAGGATGGGGCTTTCTCGGATGGACGCGCTTTGTTGGCGAAACACCGAGCTCGGTGTCTGGCTCGATCTCTCCACCACCTCGTTGACGCCGGCCGATCTCGCCGCCGCGGAGTCCGACTTCGCCGCCGCGTTCCGGGACATGGCGGCGCTTGAGGCCGGCGCGGTCGCCAACCCGGACGAGGGGCGTCGGGTGGGGCACTACTGGCTCCGCGCGCCCGAGCGCGCCCCGGAAGGCCTCGGGGCCGCCATCCTCGCCGCGCGGGAAGCCGCGCGCGCCATCGCCGCCGAGATCCACAAGGCCGGCGCGCTCCGCACCGTGCTCGTGCTCGGCATCGGCGGGTCGGCGCTCGGCCCGCAGTTCATCGCGGACGCCCTCGGCGAGCCGCACGACCCCATGCGGGTGCTCTTCCTCGACAACACCGATCCCGACGGCATCGCCCGGGTCCTCGGCCCGCTCGACCTCGAAGAGACGCTCGTCGTCTGCATCTCCAAGAGCGGCGGCACCGCCGAGACGCGGAACGCCCTCCTCGAAACGCAGGCCGCCTTCGAGCGCGCGGACGTGCCCTTCGCGCCGCACGCCGTCGCGGTGACGGGGGAGGGGAGCGCCCTCTGGAACGCCGCCGCGGGCTGGCGGGCGCGGCTCCCGATGTGGGACTGGGTCGGCGGGCGCACGAGCCTCGCGAGCGCCGTCGGCCTCCTCCCCATGTTCCTCCAGGGCATCGACGCCGACGACTTCCTCGACGGCGCCGCCGCGATGGACGCCGCCACGCGCGTCCCCCGCGTGGCCGACAACCCGGCGGCGCTCCTCGCGCTCGCGTGGCACCACCTCGGCCACGGCAAGGGCGACCGCGCGATGGTCATGCTCCCCTACCGCGACCGCCTCGTGCTCCTCTCCCGCTACCTCCAGCAGCTCGTGATGGAGTCCATCGGCAAAGAGCGCGACCTCGCCGGCAACGTCGTGCACCAGGGCCTCGCGGTGTACGGCAACAAGGGCTCGACCGACCAACACGCCTACGTCCAGCAGCTCCGCGACGGCCCGGACAACCACTTCGTCACCTTCGTGGGCGTGCTCGACGACGGCTACCACGGCGGCATCGACGTCGATCCCGGCCTCGACGCCGGCGACTATCTCCAGGGGTTCCTCCTGGGTACCCGCCGCGCGCTCGTCGAGAACGGGCACCCGTGCCTCACGTTGCTCCTCTCCCAGGTCGACGCCTTCCGGCTCGGCGCTCTCGTGGCGCTCTACGAGCGGGCCGTGGGGCTCTACGCCGCGCGTGCGGGCATCAACGCCTACCACCAGCCGGGCGTGGAAGCGGGCAAGAAGGCCGCGTCGGCGGTGCTCGCGCTCAAGCCGCGGCTCCTCGCGGCCCTCGACGATTCGCCCGCCACCGTGGCGGAGATCGCCGCGCGGGCGTCGGTCACCGACGAAGAGGCCGCGTGGTTCCTCCTGATGCGGCTCGCCGCCAACGGACGCGTCGCGCACGAAGCCGGCGCCACGCCGTCCACCGATCGCTTCTCGGCGGGGGATTGACGGCGCGGCCGCTCCCGGTCGCGCTCCTCCTCGCCGCCTGCGCGGGCGCGGAGGAGTCGCCGGGCGTCTGCGCCGACTACGTGCCCGAAGCGTGGGACCCTCTCCTCGAAGACGACCCGCGCGTCGACGAGGCGAGCGCTGTCTGGGTCACGACGGGCGAGGGCGCGATCGACGCGGCCGCCACGGCGTGCGCGGCGCCTCCGTGCCTCGGGCTCGCGGGCCCCGTGTCCGCGTCGACCACGTTCCGGGTGAACCGTGGCATCGCGCATCGCCTCGTCGGCACGCTCGTGAGCGACGTCCCGGTCGACCTCCTCGTCGAGCAGGACACCACCCAGGGCACCACCCGCCCCCTGCTTCGGGTCACCTACCCGGCCGGCACCACCGCCCTCGCGGAGACCTTCGACCTCACCGTCGCCGGCCCCGACATCCGCGTCGCGTTCACCCTCGCAACCGCCGGCACCGCCACGCTCGACGGCTTCGCCGTGCTCGGCGAACGCTGGGCCGCTACCGACGCCGCGCCCACCGGCACGGTGCGCCTCGGCGTGCTCGTGCACCTCGAAGACGAGCCCTTCTTCGATGTCGACGCCGCCGCCTGGGAGCGCCGCGCCCGCGTGATCGAGGGGCTCTCCGCAACCCTCTCGGGGCGGGGCGCGGCGCTCGGCATCCAGGCGGACGCGAGCTTCATCCGCGGCGCCGGGGTGTGGGACCCCGCGTGGGTCGACGCCCGCACCGCGGAAGGAGCCGGTTGGTCGGTGCACATCCACGACGAGTCGGACGCCGCCGCCGTGGAGCAGGCCACCCGGGACGGCCGCGTCGCGCTCCGCGAAGCGGGGGTGACCACCACCGATCTCAACGGCGGGTTCCTCACGGGCGACTGGTCGGGGGCGGCCGCGGCGGGGTTCACCAGCCTCACGGCCTTCAAAGACCCCGAGACGCAGCTCGGGCTCCCCCGCGTTCAGCTCCAGCCGTGGCTCCCGGCCGACGGCGCCACCGCCGCCGATCCCGAGGCGTTCCTCGCCCACGATCCCGCGGGCCCGCTCGTGTACCTCCCCGGCCACTCGCTTCGCGAGGCCGACCACGCGCGTTTCCCGGCCGCCGCCGCGAACGTGATGACCCAGGTGCTCGCCCACGCGCACCCGGACCGCGTGAACACCTGGTACTTCGTGCTCCACGTCGATGGGTTCGGCGCCGCCGCCGACGACCCCGCCGCGCTCGACGCCTACCTCGCCGAGGGCCTCGCGGACGATCTCGCCGCGTACGACACGTTCCTCGCCGCGCTCGCGCCGCACGTGGCGTCGGGCGCGGTCGTGTTCGACACGCCGGGCGGCATGGCGGACGCCTGGTACGCCCGGTACGCGTGCCCTACGAGGTGACACACCCCTGATACATCGCAGGATGTATCGCCTCGGGGGGGCGTTGCGGGGGGGCGGAGCCCCCCTGCCCCAAGCCCTACAACCAGCCCAACGAACGCACGTTTTCGAGGAGCACGCCGCGGACATCCTCGCCGCGGAGGCGCTCCATGGCGTCCACGATGTGCCCGAGGTAGCTCGGCTCGCTTCGGCCGCGGCAGGGGCGCGGGCACTGGTCCGGGCCGTCGGTTTCGGCGAGGAGCCGGTGGAGCGGCACGCGAAGCAGCGCCGCCACGGGCTTGCGGGCGGTCTCCCAGGTGACCGCACCCGCGAAGGAGATGTGCAGGCCGAGCGCCGTGTAGATGTCTACCAGCTCGGGGCCACCCGAGTAGCTGTGCATCACGCCGCGCACGGGGGCCCAGCGCTGGAGTACGGGCACCATGCGGTGGTGCGCGCGGAAGCAGTGGAGGATGACAGGGAGGCCGCTCTCGCGGGCGAGGGCGAGGTGGGCGTGGAGCACGCGCTCCTGGTCGTCCATTGGCACGGGGGTGGGGCCGTCGAGGCCGCACTCGCCGATGGCGGAGGCGCCGTCGAGGTCGGTCGGAACGGCGCGGCTCACGGGCAGGTTCTGCGGGTGCGTGCCGACGCCGAAGCGCAGGCCATGTGTTTCCGCGAGCCGACGCACCGAGGGCCACTGCGCCTCGAGCACGCCGGGGACGAACATCCCGGCGAGCCCGGCGGCGGCGGCGCGCGCGACGACGTCGTCCCGGTCCGCGTCGAAGCGCGGGTCGTCGAGGTGGCAAGGCGTGTCGAACAGCGCCACGGGGGCGCCGGTTCAGTTGGCGGTGCCGCGGACCGGCGCGTCGCCGCTCCACGTGATCACGAACTCGGCGCGGCGGTTCTGGGTCCACGCGGTCTCGGCGGTGCGGCCGTCGAGGGGGCGCTCTTCGCCGTAGGACACGCTCTTCACGCGGCTCGACGAGACGCCGCCCGCGAGGAGGTAGCGCACCACGGCGTCCGCGCGCTTCTGGCCGAGCGCGATGTTGTAGTCGGTGGTGCCGCGCTCGTCGGCGTGGCCCTGGACTTCGAGCTTGATGTCCCCGTATTCCTTCTTGATCGCGGCGTTCGCGTCGAGCGCGGACTTGCCGTCGGC
>CAXNIN010000002.1:0-38879 GCA_964202365.1 Myxococcota bacterium
CCCTCATCGGGGCGCTCCACGGCCTGCTCCCGAACGACCGCTTCCGCATCGTCGCGTTCGACGACCAGATCGAGGAGTTCCGCAAGGGCTTCACGCCGTACGAGAACCGCACGCTCGAAGCGGCCGACGCGTGGGTGGCGCGCCTTCAGCCGCGCGGCGGCACCGAGATGTTGCCGGCAATCACGACGTCCCTCGAGGGCGAGACCCCCGCGGGGCGCGTGCGCACCGTGCTCTTCATCACCGACGGCCAGGCGCACAACGAGCAGGCGCTCGTGGCCGCCGTCGCCAACCGGCGGGGCGCGGGGCGGTTCTTCACGCTCGGCATCGACACCGCCGTCAACGGCGCGCTCCTCGGGCGCCTCGCCCGCGTCGGCGGCGGGACGTGCGAGCTGTGCACGCCGAGCGACGACATCGAGGCGCTCGTGAGCCGCATCGAGGCGCGGTTCGGGATGCCGCTCGCGGAGGTCAAGGTCGAAGGCGGGGAGATCGCGGGCCCGGCGGACCGCGCGCTGTTCGCCGGCCGCCCGGTCACGGCGCTGCTGCGCGGGACGGGCCCGGTGCGCGTCGAAGGCCGCACGGCCACCGGCACGTTCACCCACACGCTCACCCCCACCCCGATCACGTTCCCGCTCGGCGCGCTCTGGGCCCGCGAGCGCGTCGCGGAGCTCGAAGACCGCCTCACGCTTCGCCCCTTCGAGGAAGAAGCGCTCCGGGGGGAGATCCTCCGGGTTGCGCTCGCGCACCACATCGCGTCGCGCTTCACGGCGTTCGTCGCGGTGGAGACCACGTCCGCGGCCGACCCCGGCACGCGGGTCGAGGTCGTGCAGCCCGCGGCGCTCCCCGCCGAGTGGTCGTCCGCGTTCGGCGGCGGCGGCGGCCCCGCCGGCGGGCAGGTGGTGATGTCGGCGTCGCGGGCGATGGCCCCGCGCGCGCAGACGCTCCCGCCGGACCTGGCGTACTACGACGAGGCCGACGACGAGGGGCAGATGCTCCCGTCCGCCCCGCCGCCCCTGGCGAAGAGCGCGAGCCCGCTCCGCCGCGCGCTCGGGAAGATGCACGGCGCCGTCGTCGGCGCGCTGGCGACCCCCAGCGGGCGCGACGCACCCCCCGAGAGGGAGCGGGAAGCGTTGGCCTCGCAGCCGCGGCCGAGCGCCGCGCCGGCCGCCGATTTGGCCCGCCGCCGCGCGGCGCCCGCGCGCGTCGAAGCGGAGTCCACCGCGCCCGCGCCCGCCGCCGACCCGGGCGCCGAGCTGGCCCGCACCCAGTCGGCGGACGGCAGCTATGGCGGCAGCGTCGCCCGGACCGCGGCCGCGCTCCTCGCGCTGGTCGTGCTGGGCAACACGCGCCACGCCGGGCTCCGGAAGCGCGCAGTGCTCAAGGCGGCCACCTGGCTCGGCAAGCACGCCGCGGACCCCAACGCGTCGGTCGCCCTGGCCGCGCTCGCGCGCGTCGAGCGCGGGGACGACGCGGGGCGCAAACACGAGCTCCGCATGCTCGTCGACGAGAGCCCCGAGGGACGCATCCTCGCCGGGCTGCTCGGCGTCTGACACAGGCCGGCCCGGCGCGGGAGGCGAACCCTCCGCGCCGGGCGCCACCGCCCCCGTCATCAGTGCTCGCGCACCCCGGCGGTGGTCACCGGGCGTTCATCCTTGGGAGCGCCGAAAGCGCCCCCAACGCCCGCCGCCACGAGTCCGAGGACCATCGCGAGCACCGACCACCCGAGGAAGCTCCCGAGGGCGTTGGTCACGTCCTCGGTCACCTGGGCCGCGTTCTCGCCCACCTGCTGCGTCGTGGTCCCGACACGCGCCCGCACCTCGTTCGCGGTGCGCAACCAGTTGTCGACGAGCTGAGCCGCCTGGGCCTCCGACAGCTCGGTGCGGGCGACCACAACCTTGATGGCATCCTGCCGATCCACCTCGTTGACCACCGCGCCGCCCTGGGCGGCAAGGTTCGTGAGCGCCGCCTGGATGGCCCCGAAGGCGTCGGTGGACTCGGCGGCATCTTCGGCGGCCTGCTCCCCGGCGGCCGCGGCACGGGCCCGGAGCGCGTCGGGCTGAAGCTGCGGATTACCGGTCTGACGCAGGAAGTTCTCGATTTCCCCGCCGAGCGACTCCGGCGTGATGCCCTGCTGTTGGAGCTGCTGCCCCACCGCGGGCGCCACCGCGCCCACCCCCTCGCCCACGAGGCCGAGCGTCGACCCGATCACGCCGAACGTGCCGGAGACCACGGTGCTCATGAAGTTCGTGGCAAGCCACGTCGAGAACAACGTCACCAACCCCCAGGCCACGATGCCGTGGATAGCGCCGTCGAAGCGACGGGGTTGTCCCGCGAGCCGGCCGGCGGTCCACCCGCCGAAGAACAGGCCGATCAACGCCGTGAGCGCGAGCCAGATGCCCGTGCCCACGCCCAGCCCGCTCAACGTCTGGGCTTCGGTAGCGGGGTTGATCGTGCCCATCAGGAAGGAGAGGCCGAGCGTGCCGAGGAGCAGCTCCACCACCAGCGCCACCACCACCCCCGCGAAGATCGCGCCCCACGACACCCGCCGCGCCGCGGCCGGCGGGTAGGCCTCGATGCCCGTGCCGTACCGCGGCCAAACCCCTTCGTACCCAGGGCGCGGCGGCGTCCCGCCCGGCCCGGTGACCGGGATGTCTTCTGCCATGCTCCACCTCCACGTTCTGACAAGCCCAAACGACAGGTCAAAGGTAGGCCGATGGTCCCCCGCGGCGAGCGCGACCCCGTCCACGACACGGTAGAGCGGCCGGCGGCGACGGGGCGGCAGTGGCCGACGGACGCGCCCCACCGTCCCGCACCGGCCCCCTCACAACCCCAGCTCTCGCCGGACCTGCTCGGGCCGGTCCATCAGGGCGTCCCGGATGTCGTCGGGGTCGCAGTCCGCGGTGCGTCGAGGGTCCGCCGCGCAGTCCGCGGCGATCACGGCCCAGGTATCCTCGATATACGCCAGAAGATCGAGGGTCTCCCACGCGTCGAGCACGTCCACCACCTTGGCTTCGAGCGCCGCCCGGCAGGCACCGTCGTTCACGCAGGCCATCGCCAGGCGGCCCTTGAGGCCCATGTAGAGCGACCCGCCCCCTCGAAACGCGGTGTCCTGCCCCCACGGCACGAAGTACCAGCGGTCGGCCTTGGTAGCGTGATAGAGTAGGTAGTTATTGGTGTTTCTGCAGTAGCCGTCCCAGTTGCTCGTCGCGAGGTCGACCGCCCACATCGCGAGCACGCTCTCGCGGTCGAAGCGGGCGTCCAGCACATCGAGGATGTTGGCCCCGTCGATGTCCGCCACGAGGGCCTCGAGGTCCGCCCGCGCGGTGAGAGGGTCTCCCTCTTCGAGCACGTAGCTGGCGATGCCAC
This sequence comes from Myxococcota bacterium, assembly GCA_964202365.1. GTDB lineage: Bacteria > Myxococcota_A > UBA796 > UBA796 > SXON01 > CAJBVW01. Next base: position 3,364 of record CAXNIN010000002.1, read on the forward strand.
CGCTGGTGAGGTCCGCCGCGGTGTAGGTGGAATCGTACAAGTTGCCGTCGCTGTCCCCGGGAAACAGCCTCCGAAGCCACTGCTCGTCCAGCGTCTCCACCAGGCCGTACAGGCCGTAGGGCTCGCCGTTGATCCGAACACGTGCGTACCCGTGCCGGGACGCGCGGACGCCCATCGCGGCGTACAGGCGGTACGCCGCGTGCTCCCGCAACATCGTGGGGTCGAACACCATGCTGTTCAGCGTGAGGCGCCGCACCCCGAGCAGGTTGCGGTCCGATTCCCACTGTTCGAGATCCACCTTGATGGAAGGTTTGCCCTCGAACCCCTGGTAGGTGCTGCTCCCCTTGAAGTTGAAGCCGGCGTCCCACCGCACCCCCTCGTACCCCATCACCGCCACCACATCGGGCCCGTCCCGCTCGAGGCCGTCGATGGCGTCCTCGGTGAGCGTGAAGGCGAAGTCGTGAACGGAGCCGGGGGCGTAGAGAAATGCTCCCGGATGCTCGTTCGGTCCGTACTCCTGCTCCGGCGGAGCATGGTGCCACGGGATCGGCGGGAAGCCGAGCAACAACGAAAGGATGCTTTGCATGCGATGGATCTCCGGATGTAGTTGGCGAGCACCCTCCCGAGGTAGGGCCCCGACACCCGGCGGAGTGTCACCTCTCGTCCATCGCCACCTCTCGCCGCCGGGAGCGGCGCGCGCCCTCCCCCCCCGGCACGGCACGGTCGCCCCCGCGCGCGGCGCGGATCATCTCCATCGCCGCGCGCCGCGTGGCCTCCCCCACGTGGATTCCGCCCACCATGCGCGCGATCTCCTCGTCCCGCTCCGCGGCCGAGAGCGGCCGCACGGCGCTCCGGGTGCGGTCGTCCACCACCTCCTTCCGCACCTGGAAGTGGGTGTCCGCGTAGACCGCGATCTGCGCGAGGTGCGTGATGCAGAGCACCTGGTGATGCCGCGACACCTCGTGGAGCTTCCTCCCGATCACCTCGGCAACGGCCCCGCCCACGCCGGTGTCCACTTCGTCGAACACGTAGAGCCCGACGGGCCCCTGCGCGGCGAGCGTGCGCTTCAGCGCGAGCAGCGCGCGCGAGAGCTCGCCGCCGCTCGCGACCTTGCGCAGCGGCCGCGGCGCCTCGCCGCGGTTGGTGGCGATGAGGAACTCGACGCGATCGAAGCCGGTCGCGCCGAGCCGCGCGCCGTCCACCACCACCTCTCCGGGGCGCTCCTCCCGCGCGACCTCGACCTCCACGCGCGCCTCCCCCATGCCGAGCGACGCCAGCTCGTCGGTGATGGCGGCTCCGAGCCGCGCGGCCTCCGCCCGGCGACGCGCGGACACCACCCGCGCGAGGTCGGTCACCGCCGCCAGCGCGGCGTCGGCCGCGCGACGCAGCTCCTCGGCGCGACCCTCCGCGCCGCCCAACGCGGCCAGCTCCGCGTTCGCCTGGAGCCGGAACGCGAGCGCATCGGCGAGGGTGCCCCCGAACTTCCGCGCGAGGCGCTTGAGCTGGTGCTGCCGCTCCTCGAGCTCGGCGAGGCGCTCCGGGTCGGCGCGGAGGCCGCGGGTGTAGCGGCCGAGCTCGCGCCCCACGTCCTCCACCTCGGCGCGGGCGCCGTCGAGCTGGCGCACCAGCGCCTCCAACGCCGCGTCGATCCGGGCGGCGCCCTCGAGCTCCGTCACGAGGCGCCCGAGCTGGCCCACGAGGTCGGCTTCGCCGCTGTAGAGCTCCTCTTCGGCACGCGCCGTGAGCCCGGCAAGCGAGGCGCCGTGGCGCAGGCGGCCGATCGCTTCCACCAGCTCCTCTTCCTCCCCCGGGCGCGGCGCGAGCTTCTCGACCTCCGAGAGCTGGAACCGGAGCAAATCCTCGCGGTCGACCCGGGCGCGCGCGGCCGCCTCCGCGTCGTCCGCCGCGGCCTTTGCCGCTTGGTACGCCCGCCACTTCTCCGCGAGCTCCGCGCGCTCCCGGCCGAGGCCCGCGAAGCCGTCCAGGAAGCCGAGGTGCGTCGAGCAGTCGGCCAGCGTGTGGTGCTGGTGTTGCGACGAGATGTCGACGAGGCCCGACGCGAGCTCGGCGAGCTGCGAGGCGGTCGCCAGCTTGCCGTTCACGTAGGCGCGGGTGCGGCCCTCGGCCTCCACGACGCGCCGCACGACGATCTCCTCGTCCTCTTCGAGGCCCATCGCGGAGAGGCGCGCCCGGGCCGCGGCATCCTCCCGAATGTCGAACAGAGCCTCCACCTCGGCGCGCTCGGCGCCCGTGCGCACCATCTCGGGGCGCGCCTTGGCGCCGAGCACGAGCTGGAGCGCGCTCACGAGGATGGACTTCCCCGCGCCGGTCTCCCCGGTGACGACGTTCAACCCAGGGCCGAAGCCCACTTCGAGCTGGTCGATGATGGCGAAGTGTCGAACGCGAAGGTGAGTGAGCATGGCGATGGTCCGGACGTATCGCAGCCCCGCCGGAGCGCGAGTCCCGCCTAGCACATTTGTTCACCACACGACCAGAATATGTCCGGGCGGGGGATTTCGCACAGGGGTACGGCCGGTCACCCCGCGCCTTCAGGCCGGGATGTCCCGCTCCCAATCGCGCATCTCGCCGGCCGCTCGAAACCCCATGCGTGCCACGATGGGCGCGGAGGTCTCCCGCTTGGCGTACAGGCCCACCGTCGTGAGTCCGAGCGCCTTCGCACGTTCGATTCGCGCGCCGAGGACAGCCGAGTAGGCGCCCTTCCCGCGGGCGTTGGGCAGGGCGCCGCCGCCCCAGAGCAGGCCGAAGCCGAGGTCCGCGAACGCAGTGAGTCCCCCCGTCGCCATCGCGGCGCCGTCCGCGTCGTACGCCACGAAGCGGTGCACGCGCCCACCCTCGACGCACGCGCGAAGGTCCTGCGCGAGCTCGGCGTCCGTGGATGTCTCCACCCGGCCGAATGCGGCGTTGCCCACCCGAACGGCATCGCGCAGCCGCGCCATGCTGTCCACCGGCGCCGCGACCACCCGCGCCGACCGGTGCCACTCCTCGACCGGGAGCGCGCGCACCTCGTAATGCTCGTTCTCTCGCCAGCCCGCGCCGGCGAGCGCACCGATCAACACGACGGAGTCAAAGGTATCCGGCAGCATCCACCTACCACGCCGCCCTCGAAAGTGGCCCTCCACCTCCGCCACGAGGGCCGCGGCGTTCGTACCGTCCGCACGCGTGCGCACCACCGCGTTGAGGTGCGGCGCCGGCCGCGGGCAGGTCCGCAGCAGGAGTTCCGGGCGATCCACCACGGTCACGTCCGGCGGCAGCCAGAAGCCGTCCCACTGGGACCGCTCCAGCATCGCCGCCGGGGTCACCGAATCTCCACGGCGTACATCCCAACCTTCACGCCGCCGTTGCTGAAGGTGAGGAGCCGATGCGCGTCGCGATGCACCTTCGCGGCCAGCCCGGCGTCCGGCGAGAGGAACAAGGCGCGCCACCCCTCGAAGCGCCCGCGAAGCGTCTCCCCGAGCGAGTGGTAGGCACGCCCTTCGGACCCTTCTCCGAGGCGTTTCCCGTAAGGCGGGTTGCAGATCACCAGCCCGGAAGGCCCCGTCGGCCCGAGATCCGCCACCTCCACGCGGCGCCACTCCACGCGCACGCCCGCTCGCCCGGCGTTCGCCGTCGCCGCGGTGAGGATGCGGGCGTCGCGGTCGCAGCCCAGAATCGGCACGTTCACCGGCATCGGCGAGCCCACCTTGGGGCGGAGCTTCGCGAGCGCGGGCCACTCCTGCCAGGCGAATGCCCGCTTCGCGTAGGGCGAACGCCCGCTCGCGAGCAGCGCGGCCTCGATACAGATCGTGCCCGAGCCGCAGAAGGGGTCGACGAGCGCCTCGTCTCCGTTCCAGCCCGCCGCGTACAACATCGCCGCCGCGAGGTTCTCGCGGAGCGAGGCCGGCCCCTGCTCGGTGCGCCAGCCTCGGAAGTGCAGCAGCTCCCCGCCGGCGTCCAGCGAGATGGTCGCCCGGTCGGCGTCGACCTTCACCGAGATTCGCTGCGCGACGCCCGCGCGGGGCGTCCGCTCCACCACGCGCGGCCCGCGGAGCGCGTCGCGCACGTGCCAGTGCACCTTCTTCTCGATGGACTCGGCGAAGTGCATGCGCGACTCCTTCGCCGTGGCGTGCACCTCGTACTTTGCGTCGGGAAGCAGGTACGTTTTCCAGGGAATCCGCTTCACGAGCGCGGTCAGCTCCTCGGCGGACCGCGCCTGGCCGGACACGAGCTCGAGAAGGAGCCGCGAGGGCGTGCGCAGCCGCGTCACGAGGGCGGCGCCGTCCTCCAACGACGCGTCGAAACGCACGCCGCCCGGGTGCACTTCGCCCGTGACTCCAAGACCTTCGAGCTCCCGTGCGACCACGGGTTCCAGCCCCGGATGGGCGACGGCGTACCACTTCATGGGCGCCGGCTAACCCGGAGCGAACGCGCGGACCCGAGCGCCGCGCGCACCTCCCGTCCGGCGCCTACTTCCCGAGCTCGAACCGGAGCGCGGCCTCCAGGTCGGGCCGCACGTACCGGAACCCGCTCTCCAACAGGCGCTTCGGCGCCACGCGCTGCCCTTCGATGAGCACGCCCTGGCCCATCTCACCGAACACGGTGCGCACCGCGAAGCCGGGCAGCGGCAGGAAAGCCGGCCGGGAGAGCACCTTCCCGAGCACCGCGGCGAACTCCGCCTGCCGCACCGATTCGGGGCCGACCACGTTCACGGGGCCGGTGAGCCCGGCGTACAGGAGGTGGTGAATCGCGCCGACGGCGTCGTCCATCGAGATCCACGGAAACCACTGCTTCCCGCTCCCGATCGGTCCGCCCACGCCGAACGCGAACGGCGTCTTCATCTTGGCGAGCGCGCCCCCGGCGGCCGCGAGGACCACGCCGATCCGGGGGTGCACCACCAGAATGCCGGCGTCCCGGGCCGGGTCTGCCGAAGCCTCCCACGCCTGGCACACCTCGGCGAGAAACCCCGTGCCGGCGGGCGAGGACTCGTCGGCCATGGTGTCACCCGTGTCGCCGTAGTGCCCGACCGCCGAAGCGGAAACAAAGATACGCGGCTTTTTCTGGAGCTTTGCGAGCGCAGTCGCAATCGTCCGCGTGCCGGACACGCGGCTCGCCATCACGGCCTCCTTCACCGCGGGCGTCCACCGCTGGCCCACGTTTTCGCCGGCGAGGTGCACCACGGCGTCCACCCCCTCGAGCGCCGCCACGTCGATCTCGCCTTTCGCAGGGTCCCAGCGGATCTCGCCCTGGCCGGCCGAGCGCCGCACGAGCTTCTGCACGGTGTGCCCGCCCGTCGACAGAAACGCGCAGAGCTGCGTGCCGATGAGGCCCGACGCCCCGGTCACGGCCACGCGCATCGGGGCCTTCCCGGCGTGGCGAGACAGATCTTCCGCGGTGCGCTGGTGACGGAAGTCGAACATGCGTTCAATCCGGGCGAGGGCGAAGGCCCCGCCGAAGAGGCTCCCGAGGGGGCCCATGGGGAGGGTGTAGTCGATGTGGTCGACGAGCTCGGAGCCCGCCTCGTTTGGCTCGAAGCGGTGGGTGTGCACCCACGCCGCGAAGGGCCCGCTCACCTGCGTGTCGCGGAACTGCCGGCCGGGAACGTGGTCACTGTGCTGGGCCACCCAGGTCTGCCGGATGGGCCCCATCACACCCATCCGCATCACGACGCGGGAGTCCGCGATCGTTCCGGTGTGCTCGGCAAGCTCCACCGCCTCCCACGGTGGCACGAGCCGCTGGAGCGCCCCCTCCCGCGCGTGCCAATCGTGGAGGGTCTCCGCGCTCACCGGCATCGTCGATCGCCGCTCGAAAATGGGCATCCGGCCCGTTATCCGCTTCAGATGGACGTGCGCCCCATCCCGTGTCTCGCGGACAACTACGCGTATCTCCTCGTACGGGACGGCCACGCCGTAGTGGTCGACCCCTCTGAGGCCCCGCCGGTGCTCGCCGCCCTCGAAGGCCTCGTGCTCGACGCCATCTGGTGCACCCACCACCACTGGGACCACGTGGGCGGTGTCCCGGGCCTGCTCGCCAAGGGTCGCGTACCCGTGGTGGGCGGCCGGTACGACAGCGAAAACACCCGCATCGAAGGGCAGTCCGTCGCGTTCGACGACGGCGACACCTTCCCGGTGTTCGGCGTAACCGCGAAGGTGCACGCCATCCCCGGCCATACGCTCGGTGCCATCGCCTACGAGGTAGACGGCCACCTGTTCTCGGGCGACACGCTCTTCACCGGCGGCTGCGGCCGAATCTTCGAGGGGACACCGCAGATGATGCGCGCCTCGATGAACACCCTCCTCGGCCTCGATCCCGCGCTCCGGCTCTGGCCGGGCCACGAGTACACGTTGAACAACCTAACGTTTGCGCTCCACCTCGCCGCGGAGCCCGCCGTTGAGGCCCGCCTCGCGGACACGCGCACCCGTCGCGACGCAGGCCTGCCCGCCATCGGGGACACCCTCGCGCTCGAGCGCGCCACCAACCCGTTCCTCCGCTGGGACGCGCCCACCATTCGGGCGGCGGCCGCGCGTCTCGGCGCCGACCCCGGCGACCCCGACGAAGTCTTCGCCGCCATCCGCCACGCCAAGGATCGCTGGTGAGCGCGAAGATCGAGAGCATCTTCCTCATCCAACGGCCAGGGGGAGCGCCCGTGCGCCACGCCAGCGTCCGCGCCGTCGCGGGGGCCGGCCTCACCGGCGACCACCACCTCGCCCACCCGGTCCTCTTCGGCAGCCCGGCGCCCGAGAAGCAGCTCACGCTTATCGAGGCGGAAGCCCTGGATTTCCTCGAACGGCGCCACGGCATCCGGCTCGGCCCCGGCGCATCGCGTCGCAACCTCGTCACGCGCGGCGTTCGCCTCAATGCCCTGGTCGGACGCACGTTTCAGGTCGGCGGTGTGCGCGCGCGCGGCGTGGAGCGCTGCGACCCCTGCGCGCACCTCGAAGCGCTCACCCAGCCCGGCGTGCTGCGCGGGCTCGTGAATCGCGGCGGTCTCCGCGCCGAAATCCTCACCGACGGGCTCATCCGCGAGGGCGATTCGATCGAAGCCGAGCCGTAGGGTCCCCCCTCTCGGAGGTGCAGGGTCGTCGGCGAGCCAGGGCGAACCGGGGGGCGCCGCCGCGCGCCGGATGGCTCGCGACGATCCACGGCCTCCGAGAGGCCCGCGCCCGCCCCTCCGCCCCTACCGGTCCGTGACCCCGCGGACCCACGCTCCGGCGGCGATTTCCACGCGGGCGCGCGTCGAGCTCGGGAGCGGCGCGAGCGCCCGCGCGAGGCTGGAGAGAACGGCCTCCACGCGGCACTCGTCCGCCATCGTGTCGACGGACGGCTCACCGGCGGCGATCCACGCGCGCTCGGTCGGGTTCGCCCACCGCCACAAGGCCTCGGGCGCGTGCACCGCGGCCGGCGCGCCCGCCTCGTGGAACAGCCGGCGCGCGCGTGGAACGTGGTACCGCGCGGTGAGCACGAGCCCGCGTCGAACGCCGCGCTCCCGAAACAACGCGGCGCCGAGAACGGCCTCTTCGCGGGTGGAGCGCGTCACGTCGTCGCGCACCACAACGTCGTCGGGAACGCCGAGCTCGGCGAGGTACTTCCGCACAATCGTGCTCCCGGAGTGTTCCTGGCCGCGCAGGCGGGCTTCGAGCGTGACAACGAAGCCGGCCCCGGCGCGCCAGGCGGCGGAGGCGGAGGCGCACCGGGCGCGCAGTTCCCGCCGCGCGCGTTCGGGATCGCGACGGAGCTCCTTCCCGAGAATGAAGACGGCATCGAAGGGGGCGGGCATCGCGCGCGCAGCATGCACGGGCCCCGGCGGGTTGGGAAGGGGGACACGCGCCGCGCGCGCTAAGATCCACCCCATGCACGCCCCCCATCCCACGCCGGCCTCCGCGCGCGCCGCGTTCGCCGCCTGGCGCGCCGCCCACACGAGCTGGTGGCACGATGATCCGCACCTCGCCTCGCTGATCCGGCACCACGGCCACACGGCGGCCATCCCGGAGCTGGAGGCCTTCGCCGCCCTCTGCGCCGGCGACCTCGACCGCTGGGCGATCGAAACCAACCGCGACGAGCACCTCCCCCAGCTCCGCCGGTGGGACGGCCACGGCAACCGCATCGAGCAGGTGGTGTTCCATCCGGACTACCACCACATCGGCCGCGCGGTGTACCGCACCGGCGTGATGGCACGGTACGGCACCCCGGGCCGTGAGCTCGAGAGCCTTGCTTTCACCTACCTCCTCGCGCAGGACGGCGAGGCGGGCCACTGCTGCCCGCTCGCGTGTACGGCGGGGATGATCAAGATTCTGCAGGCGGCCGGGAACGCGCCCCCCGAGTGGCTCGAGCGGCTCCTGGACCCCAACTACGACACCCACTTCCACGGCTCGCAGTTCCTCACGGAGGTGCAGGGGGGCTCGGACGTCGGCGCGAACGCCCTCGTCGCGCAGGAGAGCGCGGACGGCGTGACGGTCTGGGGCGAGAAGTGGTTCTGCTCGGTGATCGACGCGAACCTGTTCCTCGTCACCGCGCGGCCCGAGGGGGCCCCCGCCGGCACCGCCGGGCTGCGGGCCTACGTGGTGCCGCGCATGCTCGCGTCGGGCCCAAACCACTTCGAGATTCGTCGTCTCAAGTACAAGCTCGGCACGCGGTCGATGGCCTCGGCGGAAGTGGACTTTCGCGGCGCGCTCGCCTGGCCCGCGGGCGACTTCCGCCGCACGGTGGAGATCGTGCTCAACACGTCGCGGCTGTACAACGCCATCTGCGCGGCGGGTTTTCTCCAGCGGGCGTGGCGCGAGGCCGACGGCTACGCGCGCGCTCGCTCGGCCTTCGGGACGAACCTCCTCGCGTTTCCCTCGATTCAGCGCACGGTGGCGCGGCTCCGGGTCGAGGCCTACGCCGCGCGCTCGGTGTCCTTCCACCTCGCTGCGCGCGCGGCGCCGGTCGGCTCCGCCCCCGACCCCGCGTGGCGGATGCTGGTGAACCTCAACAAGATCTGGACCGCCCTCACCTGCCCCGCCGGGATGCGCGACGCGATCGAGGTGCTGGGCGGCAACGGCGCCATCGAGGACTTCTCCGTACTGCCGCGCCTGTTGCGGGACAGCCTCGTGCTCGAGGCGTGGGAGGGAGGGCACGGGGTGTTGTGCGCCCAGATCCTACGGGACTCGGTGAAGCTCGGCCTGCACGAACCGGCGTTCACCCTCCTCGCGGACATGGGCGGCGCGCGGGTCTCGGCGCGCCTCGAGGACTGCCGCGCCCGGTGGAACCGCGTGCTCGCGCGTCCCGATGCGGACGCCCACATTCGCGATCTCGTCGAGGAGCTGCGGCCGGTGGCGCAGGCCGCCGCGCTCGCCGCCGAGGCCCGCACGCCCGGCTCCGACCCGCTCCTCCCCGTCGTGATCGAGCACCTGCTCGCGACCACCGCGCGCGGGTGGGACCCCGTGGACGACACGGGGCTGGCGGCGCGCCTCGCCGCCCTCACCGCCGCGCCCGCCTGACGTCCGGCCCGCGCTCGCCCGCGGCGGCTCGGGTGCGCATGGGAGGGGTACGAGGCGAGCCATGACCGACACCACCGCCGCCAGCTTCGGCGCCTTCGCGTTCCTCTGCCTCAGCGCGCTGCTCGCGGGCGCCCTCATCTGGCTCGGGCACCTCCGGTACATGTTGGGCTGACCAAGCGGGCCGGGGACGCCAGCCACACGTCGAACGATCTCCTGACAGCAGGCGCGCACGGAAGCGCGCGTGACGCCCACCTCGGCGCTATGCTGGCAGGTATGCCGAGCCCCGCATGATCTCGCTGCTTCTCCTCTCGCTGGCCTGCACCGACCCTACCGGCAACCCCGACGACTCCTCGGGGCCCGGGCCCACGCCCGTGGCCGATCTCGAGGCTACCGCCGCGCTCGAGGACGACATCGCGACGGTGGCGTGGGTGACGTGGTCCACGGAGACCGCTGGGACATCCTGGGTCGAGTACGGGCCAGACGAGAGGCTCGGCTACTCCACCGTGCGCAGCACGGCGACGACGACGGAGCACGCCGTGCTCCTCGCCGGCCTCCCCGCGGCGTCCACCTGGTACTGGCGCGCGGTGTCCGAGGTCGACGGCGAACAGCGCGTGAGCGTCGTCACCGAGATCACCACCGGCGTGGCCCCGCGCGACCTCCCCCGTGCGAGCGTAACTTCCGACGATCCTTCGCTCGCCCACACCGGGTACACCGTCACCACCTCGCTCGGCGACCCCGCCTGGGTGATCATCTACGCGGCCGACGGCAGCCCCGTGTGGTGGACCCCGGCCCCGGAACAGAGCGTCATCGCCCAGGTGCGCCTCACGGACGACGGCACCGCCGTTCTTTACAACGTCGCCAACCTGAACTTCAGCGTGGATGTCGGCTACATCCGCCGCGTGCGTCTCGACGGCGAAGTGCTCTCCGAAACGCGCACGGTGCTCGGCCACCACGACTTCGTGGTGCTGCCGGAGGGCGGATTCGGGTACATCGCGGCCGACATGCGCGAGTGGACCGACCCGGACTCCGGCGCAACCTACACCGTCGTCGGCGATGCCATCGTCGAGGTGCCCGAAGGCGCGACGGACGACACCCCGCGCACGGAGATCTACAACACCTGGGACCACTTCGCGGTGGACGTCGACCCCGTCAAGGACCGTGACTTCTACCCGCAGGGCCTGGACTGGACGCACAGCAACAGCCTCGGCTTCGCCGACGGCGAGTACCTGCTCTCGGTTCGCAAGGAGAACTCCGTTGTCAAGGTGGACCGCGCGACCGGCGAGGAGCTCTGGCAGCTCGGCGGCGTGAACAGCGCGTTCACGCTCACCGACGGCCGCGCGTTCGTCGGGCAGCACTCGCCCGAGCTCACCGAAGCGGGCTTCATGCTCTTCGACAACGGCGACGTCTCCATCCGCGACGCCTACTCCGAGGCCGTCGAGTACACCCTCGACGAGGACGGCCGCACGTTCACGCGGCTCTGGAGCTACGACTACGGCCAGCGCATCTCGTCCTACCTCCTCGGCGACGTTGAGCGCCTCGCCAACGGCAACACGCTCGTGGCCTGGGGCAGCGGCGGCACCATTACCGAGGTTACGCCGGACGGTCAGATGGCCCTCCAGGTGAGCATGCCCATCGGCAGCGCCATCGGCTTCACCCACCACCTCGACGCGCTCGGCGGCGTCCCGCAGTGAGCCCCTCGGCATGAGCCTCCCCGACGTGTGGTTGTCCGCCCCCGCGGTGCGACTCCCCCCGAAAGTCGTCCGGAACGACGAGATGTTGGACCGCGTGCGCGCCCGGTTCCGCGGGTCCGACGCCGAGTGGGATCGCGTGGATCGGCGCATCCGGTCGCTGTTCCGCGCGTGCGGCACCGACGTGCGCTACCTCGAAGACGACGCACCCCGTCCCCTCGGCGGTCACGCGGCCGCCGCCGCGGCCGACCTCCTCGCCACGCACGGCCTCGACCCCGCCGCGCTCGACGCGGTGGTGTACGGCTCGATCGCGCGCGAGTACTACGAGCCCGCGACCGCCTGCGAAGTGGCCGCCAACCTCGGCGCCGACTCCGCCCTCGCCTACGACGTCACCGCCGCCTGCGCAGGGAGCGTGCTCGCCGTTCAGGAGCTCGTGGGCCGCGCCGCGGTCGACGACAGCCTCCGCAACGCGCTCGTCGTCACGGCAACAATGACCGCCGGGCACGTGCAGTACGACATCCCCGACGCCGCCTCGGTCGATCTGCTCGGCGCCGGGCTCACCCTCGGCAACGCATCCACCGCCATGCTGCTGTCCCGCGAGCCGGGCCCCGGGCGCGCGCGCGTCGTGGCGATGCACGCCGAGAGCATGTCCCGCCACCACGCGCTCTGTCGCGCCCCGATCGACGGGCACTTCGTCACGGACGGCCCCGCGATCTTCGCGCTCGTCCGCCACCTCCCGGCGCACCTCCGCAAGACGTGCGAACGCGCAGGGTGGCGCCCGGACGAGGTCGACTTCTTCATCTGCCACCAGCCGAGCAACGCCGTGCTGCGCACACTGGCGGCTGGCCTCGAGATCCCGAGGGAGAACCTCCCCACGCTGCACGGGCTCTACGGCAACTGCGCCGCGAGCGCCGTGCCCGTGGCGTGGGACCACCTCCGCCGCGCGGGCGCGCTCCAGCCCGGCGCGAAGCTCATGCTCGCCACGGCGGCGAGCGGCTTCATCATGGCCTCCGTCGCGGTGGTCTGGGAAGGCTGAGCGGGGGCCTTACGTGCCCGTGGCGCGGTCGGGCGGCGCGATGGGAAGCGCCTTCTGGTCGTGCGGGAGCGCCGCGTCGAAGATGGCGTACACCTCGGCGATCTTCGCGTCGAGGTTGTCGAGCGTCCAGTCGTCGGTCTTGATCGCCGGCAGCGTCTGGATGTTCACGCGCGTGGGCTGGATGAGGAGCGAGTTCTTCCGCATCGCCCTGTGCGCCCCGGTCACCACCACCGGCACGACCGGCAGCCCGGTGGCGATGGCGAGGTGGCCGAACCCCTTCTTGAAGGGGAGCAGTCGGCCGTCCCGAGCCCGGGTGCCCTCCGGCCACAACCACACGCCGATGCCGTACTGCTTGATGATGCGGGCGGTGTCGGCGAGCGCCTCCACCGCGTTCTGCCGGTTGGCGCGGTCAAGCAGGATGTGACCGGAGATCGCGTACAGTTGGCCGAAGAACGGGTAGTACACCACCTGCTTCTTCGCCACGCCCACCGTGCCGACGGGCGCGAGCCAGATGCCCACGAAGATGTCGAGCATCGACGTGTGGTTGGAGATGTAGATCGCCGGGTGGTCCCTCCGGGCGGCCTCCGCGGCGCCTTCCGGAACGTCGATGCCGGCAATCCACAAGCACCCCCGGCCGGCAACGTGGCCGAACACGTTGCAGATGCGGATGCGCAGGCTCCGGCTCGGCAGCGCGAGCAGCACGAGCGTCGCGAACACGGCTACCGCCACCGCCATGAAGGCGAGGCAGGAAAGGAGCCGGACAGCGCTGGAGAGGCGTGAGAGGGACATCTCTCCCAGCCTACTCTCGCGGTGTCATGGCGAGGTCACCGTGGGACGATGACCTCGCCGGACCGCGCCGCGGCGCTACTTCTTGACGGGCTCGTCGGCCTTCTTCTTGGCCTCTTCCTTCTTCTTCTTCTCGTCGGCCTTGAGCACGTCCTTGAGGTTGTGCTTGGTGGCGTAGTCGAGCTTCGCCTGCTTCCAGTCGAACACCTCGACCGTGAGGCCGGCCTTCTCGAAGTAGGGCTTGATCACCTCGACCGGGCCGATCGCGGTCACGACTTCGTGACCGACGCACGTGTCGAGCAGGGGCTGGATCTGCTTCATGTCGACGTTCGCGAGCTGCTTCGCGTACATGCCGAAGAAGTCGGCGCCCCAGCCGTAGCCGACGAGCGTGCTGCGGAGGCGGCCGATCATCTGCGCGGTCGACTGGTGGCCCGCGACGTAGCCCTGCGCGCGGTTGTACTTGACGATCTGGAGGGTCTTGACCGGGATCTTCCCGTCCTTGGCCCACTGGCCGAGGTCGAGGAAGGTCTTGGCGGCCATCCCCGCCGCGTCGTTCTGCACGAGGCCCCCCATGCTCAGGGTGGCGCCGCCGCCCTTGTACATGGAAGCGGCGGCGTAGGCGCCGTACGACGCGCCGGTCTGCTCGCGGAGCGCCAGCCACGTGCTCTCGGAGAGCGCGTCCCCGAGGATCTGCGCGGCCGCGACGTTCTTGTCGTCAACCTTGCCGAGCTGGCAGGAGTAGCTCACCTGGGTCTGCGAGCTGTTGTCCTTGTTGAAGAGGAGCACCTGGCGCGCCGGGGGCGTCGGGAGCGGGGGGTAGGTGGTGCGGAGCGGCTTCGCGGCCGCGGGCGCCTTGCCCCAACCCTTCCACCCGCCGAAGTAGGTCTCGGCGGCCTTGTTGGCCTCTTCCTGCGACACGTTCCCGACGATGAGGAGCGTGGCGTTCTCCGGGCGGAGGAGCTGCGAGAACACGTCCTGGGTCACCGCGGTGGTCCAGGTGTTCATCTGCTCGTAGTCCGTGTGGGTCGGCCAGCGGGAGAGCGGGTGGCCCGGCATCAGGCGCTCTTGCGCGATGTTCGCCGCCCAGGCGGCCGGGTCCTTCATCCACCCGAGGATGTCCTTCTGGCGGCCCTTTACCCAGTCCAACCGACCGTTGGTGTACGGCTTGAGGTTGTCGAGGCGGTCACGGAGCACGAAGAGGGCGTCCTCGATGTTGCCGGCCGAGGCCGAGATGTCGAACGAGGTGGAGAGCCCGTCCATCCCGCTGGAGTCGAATCCGACGATGCTGAGCGGGTCCACCACGCTCTCGTCCATCCACATCGTGCCGGCGAAGAGCGCTTCGAAGCCGTCGGTGCTGTCGCTGCCGCCGTCGAAGACGAGGTTCACCTGAACGAGCGGGCCGTTCGAGTGCTGCATGGTCACGAGGTCCACGCCGCTCGGGAGCGTCGACTGACGCAGCTTCTTCACGTCCGGGGGGAGCACGGCCGCTTCGATGAAGTCGGCGGTGAGCTGAGCCTCGGAGAGGGAGGTCTCGAGCACGTCCTCGCGACGGGCGCCGCGGTACTGGGCGTCCGAGGTGTCCTGCGAGAGGTCGCCTTCCTCGTAGGGGACCATGAGGATGGCGGCGGCGCGGGACCGGTTGAGGTACTTCTCGGCGAGGTTGCGCGCGTCGTTCGCTTCCACCATCTTGAGCCACTCGAACTGGCGCGAGTAGAAGAGGAGGTCACCGGTGTAGTGCACGAAGTCCGCGCCGGCGGCCACGCGGGTACTGCCGACGGACGACGTGTTGTCGACGGTCTGGAGGATCATCGCCATCTGCGCCGTCTTCGAGTAGCTGAACACGTAGTTCTGGAACTTGCGGTACATCTCGTCCGCGCTCCAGAGCCGGTAGAGCCCGTCGAGCGCCTGCTCGGCGGTGCGCTCGGCGTCCTTCTCGTCGCTGATCTCGATGACGCAGTACGCGATCGAGGCTTCCTTCTGCGCCTGCATGCCGCAGCCGAGGCTGGAGAGCGGGCCGCTGTCCTTGGAGTAGTCCCAGTTCGGGTACAGCTCCTGGCGGATGGCGGAGGTCATCTGGTTGGCCGCCATCTCCATCATGGGCTGGTCGGGGCGGTAGCCGCCGGGGAGCGTCCAGCCGAGCACGATCGTCGGCTTCTCGACCGCGCCGATCTCCCGGGTGAGGCCCTTCACGTCGCCCTTGATGAGGAGCGGAGCGGGAGGAGCGGGAGGCTCGGCGGCCGGGCCCGAGATGCGGGGCTTCGGGTCGATGAGCTTCATCTCGGCGGTCGGGTCCTTGGGATCGACGAGCTGGTCGATCGCGAACTCGTCGAGGAACTTCGGGGTGTCGTCGAGGTCGAAGTCGCCGACGACGAGGATCGTCGTGTTCGACGGCGTGTAGTTGTCCACGAAGAACTTCTTGATGTCCGGCAGCGTGATCGCGTTGAGCGAGTCGTTGTTGCCGATGCCCGCGTACGCCGCGCGGCCGTACGGGTGGTTCGACGGGAACAACTTCACGGACATGTAGCCGAACGCCGCGCCGAACGCGTTCTCGTAGCGCATGCGGAGCTCGTTGCGCACGACCTCGCGCTCGGTGAGGAGCAC
Organism: Myxococcota bacterium; assembly: GCA_964202365.1. Taxonomy (GTDB): domain Bacteria; phylum Myxococcota_A; class UBA796; order UBA796; family SXON01; genus CAJBVW01. The sequence goes on from CAXNIN010000002.1 coordinate 18,948, forward strand.
CTCGTTCGTCACGCCTTCCCAGGCGCTCTTGAGCCGAATGGACTCAAGCCGAAGGAGCGGGATGAGCTTGTCCGCAGGGGCGATGGACATGTAGTTCGTCCAGTCGTCCGCGGTGGAGGCGTTGAGGTTGGCGCCCATGTCGCGCAGGAGGTCCCACACCTTCGGGAGCTCCTTGCCTTCCGCGTCCCTTTGCTTGGACCGGAACCACATGTGCTCGGCGACGTGCGCGATGCCCTCGAGGCCGGGGGGGTCGGAGGTCGACCCGCGGTCGATGACGGACGTGATCGAGACCAGCGGCTGGCTGTGGTCTTCCTGGAAGATGATCCGGAGCCCGGAAGGGAAGTTGAAGTCCCGCATCGGGATGTCGTACTGCTTGAGCTTGAGCTCCATCTTCGCGCGGGGCGGCGCATCGGCGGCGGCCACGAGGGGCATCAGCCCGAGGGCGAGGAAGAAGGGGAGGCGGCGCATGGTCTCTCCGAGTCCGTACGGTCGCCCGAACTGCGGGCGAACGAAGGCGCACCAGTCTACCTCAACACGCGTTCGAGGGCGATCAGGTTCGTGGAGCCCGAGCGATTGCCGGCGAACGAGCGCCGTGGCACATTGATGCGAATGCGTAAGCCTCTCGCCATCGTTGTCGGGTTCGCGTTCGTCGCGGGGTCCGGTGCGCTCGCGTATATGGCCCTCCGCCCCGAGCCCGAGCCGCCCCCCGCGCTCGACGCCGAGAAGTCGTACGACCAGATCGAGCGTCCCGAGTACGAAAAGTGGATGCAGGACCTCGGCTACACCGAGTAGCCGGCGCGTGCGCTCCCTCCCCTTCACTCTCCTCGTTGTCTTCTGCATCGCGACGCTGCTCGGCGTTCGGTTCCTCTTGGAGCCGTTCGCGTCGGTCGCGGCCGATGTCGTCGCCGCCGCGTCGCCCGACGGCGTAATGGCGCTTCCGCCGAAGCCCGAGGGGCTCGACGCGCGCCCGGCCGGCGAAGATGGCGAGGGAGAAGGCCAGGCGTTGCTCACGCCGGATGCCTGCGCCGCGATGGCGCCCGATGTCCAGGACGTGTGCTTCCAGGCGCTCGCCCGCCAGCAGGCCCCGCGCGATCCGCGCGGCGCGCTTCAGATCTGCGAGCGCATCCGCGACGAAGAGCTCCTGCTGGAATGCGAGGCCGACATCGCCGAGGCGATCGCGCCGATGGACCGCGCCGTGGCCGAGGAGATCTGCACCGCAATCCCCGTGATGAAGTGGCGCGGCCAGTGCCACTTCGGCATGGGGCTGGCCCTCGCGGAGATCGACCCCGTCTACGCGATGGGGCGGTGCGAGCAGAGCGAGGCCTTCCGCGACTTCTGCCGGCACGACGTGGTGGGCGAGATCGCGCTCGAGAACGTCGAGCTCGCCGTGCCTTTCTGCGCGCGCGAAGAAGGCGACACCCTCACGCGAAAGACCTGCTGGCACGGCATCGGGAAGTACCTGGCCCGCCGCTCCTTTGACGAAGCCGGCGCCGCCTGCGCGCGCTCCACCGAGTCGTGGCGCGGCAACTGCTGGCACGGCGTGGGCTGGGGGGCCGCCGAGCGCGACCCCGACGCCACCCTCGCCGCGTGCGCGAAGGTCGAGACCTACGCGGACAACTGCCGGCAGGGCGTTGCCCACCAGCTCAAGCGATTCGACCCCGCCCGAGGGGTCGCCCTCTGCGAGAGCATCGCGACCTCCGCCATCCGCGAGCGCTGCCTCGCCTTCCTGACGAGATGACCCCATGCTGACCTACCTGATCACCTCGTTCTCGGGCGAAGCCGCCTTCTTCATGTACACCCTGCTCGTGGTGATGGCGTTCGCGATCGCCGTGATGGTCGAGCGCGCCTACACCCTCACGCGGTACCGCTGCGACACCGACGCGCTCATCGGCAAGCTCGACGCCGCTGTGAAGGGCGGCACCACCGGCGCCGTCACCCTCGGCGACACCCCGGCCGAGGCGGTCGCCCGCGCCGGGCTCGCCTACGCCGACCCCGACCTCGCCTGGGAAGCGATGGCCGCCGCCTCGGTCGACGCGGAGCTGAAGGTACGCCGCCGCATCGCGTACCTGTCCGCCGTGGCCTCGATCGCGACGATGGTGGGCCTCTTCGGCACGGTATACGGGCTCATCCTCGCCTTCGGCGCGCTCGGCGACGTCGCCGCCGCAGAACGCGCGGCGCAGCTCTCCGAGGGGAGCTCCACCGCCATGGCAACCACGGCGTTCGGCCTGCTCGTGGCGATCCCCGCGCTCGGCGCCCACTCCCTCGCCGACGCCACCGCCCGCGAGCTCCTCGGCAACATCGAGCGGGTCGCGACGCGACTTGTCCTCGCGCTGAAGGCCGCGCGCGCGTGAGTCAGCCGGCTCCGCACCCGAACCCCGCGCCCCGGCGCCGGCGTCCGCTGTTCCGTCACGGCGCCGCGGCCGAGGCCGACGTGCGCCCCACCCTCCTCGGGGTGGTGACGTTGATGTTCCTGCTGCTGTTCTTCCTGCTCACGACGTCGTCCGGCCAGCGGCTGGGCGTCATCGATCTGCGGCTCGGTTCCCCGGCAGATCTCGCGCCGCTCCCGCACGCGGGCTTGATCAAGGACGTGCGCGTCACCCTCAACGGCGCCAGCCTCACCTTGAGCTACGAGGTGCAGTCGACGGACATCGCCGCCGCGGCCACCTCCGTGGAGCGCCGCGAGCAGGTGTTCCCGGCCAAGAACGCCAAGCCCGACCTCGCGGCCCTCCTCGCCGCGCTCGTCGCCGTGCACGACATCGACCGGTCGCAGGAGCGCGCGCGCCTCGCTCCGGACGACACCGCCACCACCGAAACCATTATCGCCGTGATGGACGTGATCCACGGCCCCACCGACGCGCCGCTGTTCCCGAAGGTGACGCTCACGGGGAGCCCCGGATGAGGCGCTTGTTCAAACGGGCCGACGCGGAGCCCCTCCCCGGGCTCGACGTCGGCGCGCTCGCGCCCCTCGTCGATATGATGACGTTGATGCTGGTCTTCCTGCTGCGCTCCTACTCCACGGAAGCCGCGCCGGCCCCGCCCGAGGGCCACTTCGAGCTCGCGGGCACCGTGTCCGAGGAGACCCGCAAGCCGGCGGTGGAGATCCTGATCTCCCAGGAAGCCATCTACGTGGACGGCCGCCGTGTGGTCGCCGTCGCCTACCTCCCCGAAGAGCTGCTCGTGCGGGAATTGTACGACCCGCTGCTGCTCATGCGTGGGAAGGCGCGCGTGGAAGTCCACGCCGACCGCACCATCCCGTGGAGCGTGCTGAAGCGCGTGCTCCACACGGCGCGCACCGCCGGCTTCGAAGATCTCTCCCTCGTCGCGGCGAGCACCTCGAGCTTGTGATGGACGGGGGTGCCCCCCCACCGTCGCACATCCCCTGGGGCACGCGCGCCTCAGCCCTGCGCCGGCCGCTCCGCGGGGCGCCACCGACGCCGATCGTTCCACCCTCGTCACACGGCACGGGGCTTGCTACTCTGGGCCACGGAGGCCCGCATGCTGGTCGCGCTGTTGCTCGGCTGCTCGGACTACGAGCTCGACAAGACCACCGACGATCCCCTCGTGCCCGAGCCCGACATCGTCGTCGAGCCGTCCGTGCTGGAGTGGCCGACCGTCGGCGTCGGGTGCATCGAAGAGCAGATTGTGACGGTGTCGAACGTCGGGAGCGGGCCGCTCTCGCTCGAGAGCACGGTGTTCGAAGGCGACCCCGCGTGGTCGGCCGAGCTCCGCGACGACACGATCCAACCCGGCGAACAGATCAGCTTTACCGTACGGTTCTCCCCAACGGTGGCCGGTGAGGTGAGCGGGACGGTGCGGGTGATCTCGGACGACCCGGACGAGGAAGAGGTCACCGTGGACTCCATCGGCCGCGGGGCCGCGGAGGGCCTCCTAAGCGACCGGTTCGTCCAGGAGGCCGAGCCGGTGGATGTCCTGTGGGTCATCGACAACTCGGGCTCGATGGCCCAGGAACAGGCGCGCGTGGCGGCGGCGATCCGCTCGTTCTTCGACTGGTTCACCACGCTGAACCTCGACTACCACATGGGCGTCATCACCACCGACGTCGTGAATCCCGTGTACTCGGGGCAGCTCGTGGGCGCCCCCATCTACCTCGACTCCACCACGCCGAACGCCGCCGCCGAGCTCGCCGAGGCGATCGAGGTGGGCACGGAGGACATGGGCGACGAGTCCGGGCTCGCGGCGCTCCAGCTCGCGCTCTCCGAGCCGGCCCGCTCCGGCTACAACGCGGGGTTCCTCCGCGAGAACGCCCACCTCGCCGTTGTCTTCCTCTCGGACGAACCCGAGTTCTCGGCGCAGGACTCCGCCCACTACATCACCTTCCTCCAGGGCATCAAGGCCGACCCGGATGACATCCTCGTCTCCGCGATTGTCGGCGACTACGGCACCGGCTGCAGCGCCACGTGCGACGGCACGACCCAGGACGCCCAGCCCGGCGACAAGTACATCGACGTGGTGACCGCCTACAACGGCGTCTACGGCAGCATCTGCACGTGCGGCCTCGCCCCCGTGCTCGACGAGATCGGCATGGAGACCACCCGGTACATCCGGAGCTTCGTGCTCTCCGACGTGCCCACCGACCCCGCGGCCATCGTGGTGTACGTCAACAGCGAAGTCGCGGCCACCGGGTGGACCTGGGTGGAGCTCACGAACGAGATCGTGTTCGACGTCCCGCCCATCAACGGGTCCGAGGTGGTGGTGCGCTACCCGGCGGCCCTCACCTGCGGGTAGCGGGGCGGCGCGCCCGACCCGGGCCGAGGCGTGGGCTCGACCGCGAACCAGACGTGGAGGACGGTGCTTAGTTCAGGGGTGTGCTGATTCGCCGCCGGGGGGCGGCCAAGGGGGCCACGCCATGTCTCTGCTCTGGATGTTCGCCTGCTCGGACCGGGGCTTCACCCTCGTGCGCGAGGAGCCTCTCGCGCCCGAGCCCGACATCCAGGTGGAGCCGCTCGAGGTAGCGTTCGACCCTGTCGCGGTCGGGTGCGTGAGCGAGCGGCCGATCACCATCACCAACGTGGGGCGTGGGCCGCTCGATGTCGAGAGCGTGTGGGTGAAGGGCTTCGACGAGACCGTCAACGACTACGGCGTGGAGTCCCTCGAAGGCACCGTGCTTCCCGGGGAAACCGAGACGGTCTTCCTCCGGTTCGAGCCGAGCTTCGTGTGGGACACCGCCGTCGACCTCGTGGTCACCTCCGACGACCCGGACGAGGCCGAGGTGCGGCTCCCCGTCTCGGGCGGGAGCTTCGACCCCACGTGGAACCTCGACGTGTTCGACCAGGCGCCGGACGCCATCGACGTGCTCTGGGTCATCGACAACTCCGGGTCGATGTACCAGGAACGCGACAGGGTGAAACGCGAGATCCAGGAGTTCTTCCAGTGGTTTGAAGCACTCGATCTCGACTACCACATGGGTGTCATCACGACGGACGTGCTCAACCCGATCTACGCGGGGCAGCTCGTCGGAACGCCCACCTTCGTGACACGGGACACCCCGGACGCACAGGCCTCGCTCGGGCTCGCCATCACGTCCGACGGCCTCGAGATGGGCGACGAAGCCGGCCTCCAGGCGATGGAGCTCGCGCTCTCCGAGCCGCTGCGCTCGGGGGTGAACGAGGGGTTCTACCGGGAAGACGCGCGCCTCGTCGTCATCTTCCTCACCGACGAGGACGACCAGTCCGCCCCCGCCGCGTCCGAGTACGTGCGCTTCCTCGAAGACCTCAAGGGGGGCCGGGAGGACATCTTCGTGGCGGCCATCGTCGGCGACCGCGACGAGGGGTGCGAGGGAGAGTGTACGGACGGTAAGCAGGAGGCCAAGGGCGGGGACAAGTACCTCGATGTCGCCGAGGCCTTCTCCGGGTTCGACGAGAGCATCTGCACATGCGACCTCGCCCCGGCGATGGAGCGGATGGGCATTGAGAGCACCTACTACGTTCGGACGTTCACGCTCTCGCGCACGCCCGGCGAGCCGTCGATGCTCACGGTGTGGGTGAACGGCGTCGAGGCGGGCGGGTGGCGCTACGAGCCCGCGCCCAACGCGATCGTGTTCGACGAGGCGCCCGCGCGCGGGGCGGAGATCGTCGCGCGGTACCCGGTCGAGGACCCCTGCGGCGAGTGAGTCAGCCCGCCAGCGCGGTGCCGAGACGGTCGACCGCGGCGCGGAGCTGATCGGGCGACACGGCGCCCACGCTCATCCGGAACCAGCCGTCGTTGCCGTCCCGGTCGAACGCCTGGAACGGTACGACGGCCACCCCCGCGCGATGCAGGAGGAACCGGCGAATGTCCTCGTTCGTCTTCATCGGGGCGCCGTCGACGCCCGGGCGGCCGAGCAGGCGATCGAAGCACACGGAGAGGTAGATCGCGCCCTCGGGCACGAGGTGATCGACCCCGAGGCGCGTCAGCCCTTCGTCCAGGATGCCGAGGCGCTCCGCGAGGGCCCCGCGGAAGGTCGCGCCGAAGGCGGCCATCGCGGCGTCGTCCGCGAGGAGCGCGGCGGTGCCGGCCTGCTCGGGCTTCGGCGCCCACGCGCCCACGTGCCCGATGAAGGCCTTCATGCGCTCCGCGAGGAGCGGCGGGAGGACAGCCCAGCCCACGCGCAGGCCGGTGGCCGCGAAGGCCTTCGACACGGCGTCGATCGTCACCACGTAGGGGGTCACCTCGGGCACGAGCGCCGCGGGGTGGGCGTGCCGCGCATCGCCAAAGGTGAGGGTCCAGTACACCTGGTCGAACATCCACATCAGGGGCTTCTCGCCCGTGACGGCGCGGCGGGCGTTCTCCGCCACGATCGCGCGGGCGATCTCGGCGAGGCGCGCGGGCGCGATCACCGTGCCCGTCGGGTTCAGCGGCGAGTTCAGCGTGAACAGACGCGCGGTGGCGAGGTGCGGGGCGAGCTCTTCCACGGTCGGGAAGAAGCCGTTCTCGGCCTTCGTCGGGAGCGCGACCACGTTCGCGTCGGTTAGCTGCGCGTAGTACCCGTTGTTCCAGCTCGGAACGGCGAACACGAGCGTCTCGCCCGGCTCCAGGAAGAGGCGATACGTCGCGTACATCACGGGGCGCGCGCCGCTCGCCACCACCACCCAGTCCGGCGAGATCTCGAGGCCGAGCGCCCGACGGTACCAGCCGCAGATGGCCGCCCGCAGCTCGGGAATGCCCTCCGAAGGCGGGTAGTTGGTCTGGAAGGAGTCGTACGCCGCCACCGTCGCGTCCCGCAGGGCGCTGGGGATCGGGAACTGCTTGGGATCGAAGTCGCCAACCGTGAGGTTGCACACCGGCAACCCCGAAGCCGCGAGCGCGCGGACCTCGGCCGCGATCCCGAGGATCAGCGAGCCCTGCATCTCCCGTGCGGTGCGAGTGAGGGCGGCGGCGCCGCGGGCGGCGGCTTCGGGCGAGAGGTGGTCGGCGAGGCGCGTCATGCGCGCCGCCTTAACCCCGGCCCCGAGCGCGGGCGGGCGCGGCGCGGCGACAAGGTACGGTTTCTCCGAGCGCGCGGGCCGTCCGACCTCAGGCGATGCCCACCCGCCACACCCGCTCCCGTCCTCCAATCCAGATGGCGCCCGGCACGGCCGCGAGCGACCAGGGCCGCTCCAGCGCAACCTCGACGCGCTCCAGCACGCCGTCCACCAGCACGAAGAGCCGCCCTTCGGCGAGCGCCCAGAGGCGCCCCTCGGGGGCTACCGCGAGGGCGGTCGGCTCGGGGGTCTGGGTGGTCCAGGACGCCCCGTCGAAGCGGTGGAGCGCGCCGAGCGCCGAGACCCAGAGCGCACCCTCCGCAAACGCGAGGTGCCGCACCGGGCGCGGCTTGTGGTCCGCGAACTTCCGGATCGGGCCTCCGCCGTCGACCACGTGGATCTCGCCGGACCGCGTCCCCGCGTACACCACGCCCGCGGAGTCCGCCGCGAGGCTGAGCGCATCGAGCGGCCCGTCGCCGCCCTCGAAGCGCGAACGGTAGCCCGCGTAGATCCGTCCGTTGGCGGCGAGCAGGGCGTTCAGGTCGTCGAAGCCGTCCTCGAGATCGGGGCCGTGCCGGCGCGAGGTCACGCGCGCGGCGAAGTCCCACACGTACAACGTCTGGCTCGTCGCGATGTGGAGGTGCCGCTGGTGCACCGCCATCGCCTCCACGCGGCGCGCCTCCCGGCGGGAGCCCTTCGGCCACGGAAAGGGCGTGAACGTGCCGCCCTTCTCGAGGGTGAGTCCGTAGTCGGAGCCGAGCGCCACGCCGCCCGGGATGGGCTCCACGCAGCGCACGGTCGCCACCTCGACGTCGCCGATCTCGAGCGTGCTCCACGAGCGCACTTCGCGCACGGACGCCGGCCGGGTGGGCCGGGACTGCCAGCGCAGCCAGGTGCGGGCGGGGTCGTCGACAGGCACCGCGCGCGCCTTCGGCCCGGGCGGGCGCCCGGCGAAGAGCCCGGCGAGCGCGGAATCGGGCGTCGGGCGCGCGGCGTCGGCCGCGAGGAGCACGGCGTCAGCCGCGTCCGCGGAGACGGCGTCGCCGGTGGTGCCGCCGACAGCCCCGTCGGCGCCGATCAGGGCGGCCCGGAGGTGAAACGGATCGGGGTTGCCCATCCGCGCCGCGATTCGCGCGCGCGCAAGCCCGAGCCCGGCTTCGTCGAGCGTCTCCAGCACGGCCGGGGCGGGGCCGGACGGCACCGCGAAGCGCGTCGCGACGCGCGCGCCTGCTACGAGGGCGTCCCCCATCAGGGGGTGCCGGTGTCGCCGCCGGTGTCGCCCGTATCGTCGGGGGGCACGTAGCCTTCGGGCCACGCGGCGAGCGGGATGATGAGGTTCGCGTTGTCGGGGTCGCTCGTGCGCAAACGAAGCTGGCCTTCCGACGGCTCCGCCACGTCGAGATCGGCCACGACGGAGTAGGACGCGGTCTGCTCGGGCGCGAGCTCGATGTCCTCCACATCGTCGAAGTAGAACACCTCGTCCGGGTTGGCGACGAGGCGGATCTCGTAGATCCGAAGGTTCGACGTTCCAACGCTCGTGACGGTGAAGCTCTCGCTCTTCGAGAAGCCCACGACGATGTCGGCCACGACGATCTCGGTCTTGTCGACCGTGAGGCGCCCGTCTCCGTTGACGGCCTCGTTGTCGCCGCTCCCGTTCGTGAGCGTGGTGTCCGGCGCGCCGCACGCGGCGAGCATCAGGAGCGCAACGATTCGCATCTCTTCCTCCGGTCGGGCAGTGTAGATGATTCGCGGAGCAGGTGCATGGCGTCGGTTGGGTACCACGACAAGGCATTCCCCCGACGCGTGCGGGTCTGCATCGAGGTTCCCCGCCTAAGCTTCGTCAAACGGGGCGGTGCGCGCATCGAGTATGTGTCCCCGCTTCCGTGTCCGTTCAACTACGGGTCGGTGCCCGACACGCTCGCCCCCGACGGGGATCCGCTCGACGCCGTCGTCCTCGGGCCCCGCCTCGCCGTGGGCGCGAACGTCGACGTCGACGTACACGCGGTCGTGCGCTTCGTCGACGACGGCGCGGTCGACGACAAGCTCGTGTGCGGTCCGGCGCCCAGCGCGGCGGACATCCGGCGGCTCACGCGGTTCTTCCGCGTGTACGCCGTCGCCCGCGGTTGGATGAACCGGGCCCGCGGGCGCGCGGGCGTTACCCGCTTCGACGGCGTGGAGCGGCTCCCCCTCTGATAGAGTCACGGGAATGCGCCCGCTCTCTCGCCCCGCAGCCCCGTGACCGAGCGCGCCGCCTCCACATCGCCGACGCCGGGCCGCGTCGCGGTCGTGCTGCTCGCAGTCGCGCTCGCCGCGGTGGTCGCCTGGATGCACGCCCCGCTCTTCGCGTCGGGCGGCGTGCTCGGCGCCCCGGGCACCGACGTCGTCCGCGCCGCCTGGGGCCTCGACCACCAGGTGCGCGCGCTCCCCGGCCTCCCCTTCTGGACCGACCGCATCGGGTTCCCCGAGGGCGTGAAGATCATCGTGCTCCCGATGGTCTCCACCCTCTTCGGCGCGCCGCTCCACGTGCTGCTCGGCCCCATCGCGGGCTACGACGCCTGGGTGCTCACGCTCCTGTGGGCGTCGGGCTTCTGCACCGCGCTCCTGGTGCGGGCGATGAGCGGCTCGTCCGCCGCGGGCCTGCTCGCCGGCGTCGCGATCGTGGTCCAACCCATGATCCTCCTCGCGATTACGGACGGCACCCCCGAATACGTCGCCCTCTGGCCGCTGCCCGCCGCGCTCCTCCTCACCTGGGCCGCGCGGCGCGAGGCGGGGCTGGGCCTCCCCATCGCCGCGGGCCTCTCGTGGGCCATCGTGGCGCTCGACAGCCCGTACCACGCCGTCTTCGCGCTGCCGTTCGTGCCCATCGCCCTGTGGGGCTACTCCCGTCGTAACTTCCTCGTGCTCTGCACGGCCGGCGTGCTCGGTGGGGTCGCGGTGATCGGCGCCTACGTCGGCCTCCCGGTCGGCGATGTCGAGGATCAACGCCGCGGGACGAACGCGGTGCAGCTCTTCGTCTGGAACCAGTGGGAGACCGGAAACGTCGGCAAGCCGTGGGACTACACGCTGGCCCCGAGCTTCATCCCGGTCGCGACGGTAGTGGGCGCGCTCGCGCTCGCGGCCCTCCGCCCGGTGCGAACCCTCCCCTGGCTGATCGTCGGGGTTCTCTGCGTGACGTTCGCGATCGGCGACAACCCCGAGAACGCGCTCTGGCTCGAGCGCGCGCACGGGCCCACGGCGGGGAGCGTCGGGCGCGCCGTCGTGGCGTTCAACGAAACGGTGCACGTGCCCGTCGTGCGGTTTCCGCGCCGGTGGCTCGTGCCGGCCGCGCTCGCCCTCTCCGCGGCCGCCGGCATCGGGCTGTCGCGGCTCCCGTGGGAGTGGCTCCGGCTCGGCATCGCTGTCCCCGCCGCCGTCGCGGTGCTGGTCCACACGCTCGCGCTCACCGGCTACCGGCGCGCCCTGCCCACGTTCCCCACGCCCAACGCGGCTTTCGCCACCTTCATCGGGGAACACCCGGCCTCGGGGGCCTTGCTCGCGCTCCCGACCATCCGCGCGGCGAACACGATCGCTACACGACGCGAGGACATCCCCATCTGGGCAAACCTCGACGGCGCGATCCGCAGCGCCGACCAGATCTGGATTCAGCTCGCCACCGGGCGCGCGAACGTCTACGTGCCGCACGGGATGCGCACGATGGAGCGGCGCACGGCGCGCGAGCGGGAGCTCGAAACGCTGCTCCGCGACCTCGACGACCTCACGCTGCCGCAAACCACCGGGCGGGCAATCCCCCCGTCCGCCACGCAGGAGCCACCGCGCCGGGCGCTCGCCGCGGGCCGCCTCGTTGACAGCGGGCTGGCGTTCGTCGCGCTCGACGCCGCGTTGTACGGACCCGAAGGTTTGGCGCTGGCCAAGGCGCCGTTCGCCGACCGCATCGTCGAAGAACGAACGTTCGAAGACGGCACCGGCGTGGTGGTCTGGGTGGTCGAGTAACCAGCCGCTCCCGACGCCCCCAGCGGCTCGCGACGGTCCGCGGCCACCGGGAGGTCGGCGCCCGGCCCCTACTTCTTCGGCGCGTCGAAATTACGGCGGTTCATCCAGTCCTGGAAGCCGTCGCCCATGTTCGAGCCGGCCCAGTTGCGGGTGATGCGGGCCACGAGGATGCGGTCCTGCCCGGCGACCACGTGGGGCTTGAGCAGATCGCGGATCTGCGAGGCGTTGAAGCGACTCTCCACGATCCACTGGCCTTTCAGGCGGTTGGACCAGTTGCCGAGGGCCTTGAGCGCGCGCTCGAGCTCCGGGTAGTCGGAGGCGGGGCGGCCGTTCAGCTCGAGCAGAATGAGGAACATCATGGGGTGCGTGATCTCCGGGCGACTCCTTATGAGGCGCACCCGAGGCGCACAACCGCTCGTTCGGACAGCGCGCCGGGCGAGCCCGCGCTCGCGTGGCCGTCGTCTATGTTAGGCGCGGCGTCGTGAACCGGAAGATCGCAGCCGCGGGCGTGATCTGGACCCTCGCGCTGCTCGCGTCCCGGGTCATGGGGCTCGTGCGCGACGCGGTCCTCGGCACCGTGCTCGGGGTCTCCCCCGCCGCCGACGCCTACGCCGCCGCGTTTCGCGTCCCCGACCTCGTGTCGCTCCTCGTCTCCGGCGGTGCGCTCTCCATCGTCTTCATCCCGATGTTCACGGGTTTTCTCGCGAAGGGCGAGGACGATCGCGCCTGGCGCGCCTTCAGCCTCGTCGCGAACTTCGTGGTGGCGCTCGCGGCCGTGCTCGTGCCTCTCGCGTGGTGGTTCGCGCCGGAGATCGCGGCGTTTCTCGCACCCGGCTTCGACCCCGAACAGCGCGCGCTCCTCGTGCGGCTCTCGCGCATCGTGCTGCCGGCGCAGGTGTTCCATCTGCTGTCGGGCCTGCTCGGGGCCGCGCTTCTCGCCAGGGACAAACACGCGATTCCGGCGTTGGCGCCGCTCGTCTACAACGCCGCCATCATCGTGGGCGGCGTGGTGGGCCAGAGCGCCGAGGGCTTCGCCTGGGGCGTGCTGATCGGGGCGTTCCTCGGGCCGTTCCTGCTCCCGCTGCTCGCCGCGCGAAGCGTCGGCTTGCGCTGGACGCTCGGCCTCTCTCTGCGCGATCCCGATTTCCGAACCTACATCCTCCGCGCCCTGCCAATCATGCTCGCGTTCAGCATCGTCGGCTTCGACGACTACGCGTGGACGTGGTTCGCCTCCTCGCTCCCCGAAGGGGCGGTTTCGACGCTGCAATACGCGAAGAAGCTCGCGATGGTGCCCATCGGCGTGTTTGGGTACGCCATGGGCTACGCCGCGTACCCCACGCTGGCGCGGCTCTCCGCGGAAGGTCGTAACGCGGAGGTGTGGAGTACGGTGGTAACGTCCGTGAAGGCCACCTTGTTCCTTGCGTTCGGGTCGCAGGTGGTGCTCACGGTCGCCGGCGCGGACGTCGGCGCGGCGGTGTTCGGCACCACGCGCATCACGCCGGCCGAACACCTCATCCTCGGGGAGTGCGTGGCGTGGTTCTCCCTCGGACTCGCGGGGTGGAGCGCGCAGACCCTCTTCGCCCGCGGGTTCTATGCCCGCGGAAAGACCTGGCTTCCGACCCGCCTCGGCTTCTTCGTGCTGATCGCGGCGCTCCCGGTGTACTGGGGCGGCGCGGCGGGGCTCGGGACGCCGGGCCTCGCGCTGGCGTCGAGCGCCGGCATCACGCTTTACGTGGTCGCGCTCGCGGTGCTGCTCCGCCGCGATCTGGGTGGAACCAACGGTCTCGGCGAGTTTCTCCTCCGCGCGCTCCCCGCCGTGGCCGCGGGCGTCGCGGTGGGCCTGAGCCTCAAGCCCGCGCTCGGCGCCCCCGAATGGACAAGGGCAGACGCCATCTTTCGCACGGTCGTCCTCGGCGGCGCGGGCGGGCTCGCGTTCGTGGGCGCGGCCTGGGCGTTCGGCATCGCCGAGGTGCGCGAGATAGCAACCAAGGTCATCCAGAGGATTCGGCGATGAACGTCCTGATCACCGGTGGGTCCCGCGGCATCGGCGCCGCCATCGCCCGCGAGCTCGCGCGCCCCGGCACGCGCGTCGTGCTCAACTACCTGCAGAACGAGGCCGCCGCGGTCGACGTCGCCGCGGACATCGTGGCGCGGGGCGGCGAGGCCGCGCTCGTCCAGGGCGACGTGCGCAGCGAGGCCGATCTCAAGAAGATGGCCGAGGTCGCCGGCCCGCTCGACGTGCTCGTCCACAACGCCGCCATCGGCGTCATGAAGCCGTGGGACAAGATTCGCACCGGCCAATGGGATCTCACGCTGGAGAGCTCGCTCCGACCGTTCTGGCTCCTCACGAAGTTGTGCACGCTCAACGACGGCGCGAGCGTCATCGGGTTGTCGAGCCTCGGAAGCCGGCAGTTCACGCCGGGCTACGCCGCCATCGGCGCCGCCAAGGCCGGCCTGGAAGCCCTCACGCGCCAGCTCGCGGTCGAGCTCGCGCCGCGGGTGCGCGTCAACACGGTCTGCGGCGGCCTCGTGCGCACCGACGCCCTCCGCTACTTTCCCGAAGGCGAAAAAATGCTCGCGGCGGCGGAGTCGCTCACGCCGATGAAGCGCGTCGGAAGCCCCGAAGACATCGCTGGCGTCGTGGCGCTCCTGCTCGATCCCCGGGCCGCGTGGGTCACGGGTCAGGTGATCGTCGCCGATGGCGGCTTGTCGTTGGTGTAGCGCGATCCCCTGTTGAGAGGACGTCTGCAGGGGGCAGGGGGGCGAGCCCCCCCGCAACGCCCCCCCTCCCGCTGGCGCACCCCTGTCTTCGCTCGTTCCGGAGCTCCGAATGGCCACCGACGGCTTCCGCTGGGAGATCGACCCCGACGCGATCGACGAGTCGATCCGCCAGCTCCGCGACCGGCTGAAGAAGCTGTTCGACCAGGGGCGCTACACCAAGGTGCGCCTGTCGTACAAGGGCAAGGCGCTCCTTCCGGACGTGCCCCTCGCGGCGCTCGTCGCGGCCGAGGGGCTCTCGCTCGCGCTCGCGGGCCCGCTCCGCTTCCTGCTCGTCAACCTCGGCGTGAAGTCCTTCATCGAGGTCGAGTTCATCCACGAGGCCACGGAGCGCGTCGCGGAAGGGCAGGAGCTCTTCGCCGCGGGCGAAGTCGACGCCGCGGAGGCGAAGTACCGCGAGGCGCTCGCGATGAAGCCCGACGACACAACCGCGCTCTACCACCTCGGCGTGCTGCTCCGGGTCACCGGCCGCCGTGACGAAGCGCTCGACGTGCTCACCCGCGCCGCGCGCGCCGCCGAGCACCCCGACGGCGTGAAGGCCGCCGACGCGCTCGACCGCATGAAGCGCGGCGGAAAGTCGCTGTGACCGGCGCGCCGGGCGGAGTTTCCCGCGCGCGCGGGACGGATTTCGCTCCGGCCGCGTTGTAGCCCCGCCATGCTCCCCTTCGCAATCACCTGCCTCGTGGCGGCCCTGGCGTTCGCCGCGATCATCGCCCGGCGAAACGGCGCCCGGTTCGCGGTGCCGCTGCTCGTGGTGCTGCTGCTGCAAGGCACGATGGCGGTCGCCGCGCTCCGCGTCGCGGGGGTGCTCGCGCCGGCGTTCTGGTACCTGCAAGGCAGCGTCTACGCGATGATCGTGGCGCTCGCCCGCGGCAAGGCGACGCCGCGCTGGTGGCAGCCGCTCGTGAGCTGGCCGGCCTCCTGGTTCGTCGTCGCCACCTTCCTCGCGCTGCCCTGGAGCGTTCCTGGCATCACGACGCTCGCGGGCGTCCCGTTCGCGGTCGCGGGGCTCGGCGTGCTCTGGAGCCTCACGAACCGCCAGGAAACGGTCACTATCGACCTCACGACGCCGACACCCGAGCGGCTCACCCGGCTGCCCGAGATGATCCACCGCCGACGCGGCCTGTCGAGGCCCGGGCACGAAGGCCTGCGCATCGTGCAGATCTCGGACCCGCACCTCGGCCCGTTCATGAGCGAGGCCCGACTGCGCCGCATCTGCGAGCGCGCGGTGGCCGCCGAGCCGGACATCATCGTGCTCACCGGCGACTACTTGACGCGCGAGACCAACGGCGAGGCGGCGATGCTCGGGCGCGCGCTCGCGCCATTGGCGGCGCACCCGCTCGTGTTCGCGTGCCGCGGCAACCACGATCTCGAGGGCCCCGAAGCGGTGGCCGAGGGCCTCGCGGCGGCGGGCGTGCGGCTCCTGATCGACGAATCGATCACGGTGAACACGCGCGCGGGGCGGGTGCAAATCGTCGGGATGGACTTCCACTGGCGCGACCGCGCGCGGACGATGCGGGGCGTCCTGGTCGACCTCGTGCGGCCCGCCGACGGCCTGCGCCTCCTCCTCCTGCACGACCCCGGCGCGTTTCAGCACCTCCCGGCCGGAGCCGCCGATCTCGTGCTCTCCGGGCACACCCACGGCGGCCACGTGGGCCTCGTCTCGTTCGGGCTCGACTGGACCGCGGTGCGCGCGCTCGCGGGCCTCCCCGACCACGGGGCGTGGGGCGTGCGGCAAAATCGGCTGTACGTGCACCGCGCGAACGGGCACTACGGGTTCCCGCTCCGCATCGGCGTCCCCGCGGAAGAGAGCGTCCTGGAGCTCCGGCACCCGCGGCTCGTTTCGCGGGTGTGAGCGCGGGCGCTAGGGTCCGTCCGGACGGGCCCTTACTCGCGGGCTCGCGCGCGGCTCGCAGCGGCCGCATCCGACGACCACCCAGGCGGCGCCTCCGTCCCCGCCGCCCACCCGCCGCCGGGCCCGCTGTGCGCGGCGGACCCGCGCCCCTGGCGCTCCCGGTGGGAGGGGTGCCTACGGTAGAACTCGGTGACGCGCGCGAGGGCGAAGAGCGGGGTCCAACTCGGAACCCCCTCTCCGAAGGCGGGAAGTTGCCCGGCGTTCGCGACGCGGCCGCCGGGGGTGAGCCAGTAGGCGCCGCACCCGGGGTCGCCGAGGCGTCCGCTCCACGCCGGCGCGAGCCCGCGCGCCGCGGCGAGCTCGACCACGCGGGTGGTCGCGTCGGGCGCGCGGAGCCGCCACTGATCGTCGCGATCGCCGCAGTCCCACGTCAACAGGGCGTCGATGCGGCGAACCGCGGCCCGCGAGCGGGGCGCGTCGTACACGGAGGCGAGCGCGACGCGGTCCTCCGCGAGGAGGAACCGCGCGAGCCGGCCCAGGTCGTCGGAGTCCGGCGCCACGAGGCCCTGGTCGACGATGATTGCGCAGCTCGCCCACGCTTCGGAGGCGCAGGTGGCGTCCAGGAGCGCGCCGAGGGTCCCGACGATGTCGCCCCGCACGGGCCGGAACGGCGTGTCGCCGGCAGGTGCGGCCGCGAGCGACGGCACGAGCCGAGCGGAGAGCCCGCCGTCGCTGGGGGCCTCGTACTGAGGAAAGGTGAACGCGGCGAACACACCCGCAACCACCACCACCCCGCCCACGTGCGCGGACAGCGGGCCGGCGGCGAGCACGGCCAGCGCCAGGGCGGCGGGCAGCAGGGTATCGGGCTTGCCTCCGTAGATCGCGGCGTCGAGCAGCGGGGTGAGCGCCCAGAGGACGAGCACGGGACGGACCGAGAGCCCGGCGGCGGCGGCGCGAAGGCGAGCGCGCCACGGCAAGGGGACGGGGCGAGCGGTGCGGGGGCGCGTGACGGCCAGCACGATCCCTGCGATGGCGGCAAGGAGCAGGGCGACGAGCGCCGGGCGTTCGAGGAGCGTCACGATGCGCGCGACGGCGTCCCGGAGGGCCCCCGCAGCGCCCTCGGGGTGCGCGGGTACCGCCGCCGACGCGCCCTCCGCCATCCCCACGAGCGCCCCGGCGCCCCAGAACGCCGCAATCGCCGAGAGCTTCCCGACGAAGGGGCCCACCTGCCCGTCGCCGCGGCTCCACACACCGGCGGCGAAGAGCAGCAGCACCGGAGCGAGCCACACGAAGGCGGAGGGTTCCAGCGCGAGGAGCGCGGCACCGAACAGACTCGCCGCGAGGATGCTGCCCACCCGCGCGAGCCCAGGGTCGCGCGCCGCGACGAGGAGCGTCAACCCTGCGAGCGCGGCGCCGGCCGGCCGCGGGTCACCCCCTCGCGCGGTCAGCGTGAGCCACGGCGTGGCGGCGAGAAGGAGCGCGGCCACGGCGCCGGCACGGTCGCTACGCGCGGAATTCGCGGCGTCTTCGCGGGTATGGGCGGCGCGGGCGAGGAGCGACGCCGTCACCACCGCGGCGAACCAACCCGCCGCCGAGGCGGCGTCGAACACGCCGGGTGCACGCCCGAACGCACGCAGCGCGCCGGCCACGAGCCAGGCATACCAACCACCCGGCGCGAACAGCGTGTCCCGCGCCGCGTCGACCGTACTGGGCCAGGTGCCGAGCGCCCAGTAGAGGTCGGGCAGCCACGCGAGGGCTCCCCCGTCCGCGTTCGGGAGCCGGCCGTCCCGCCCCCGCCAGAGAAGCTCCGCGCCGGCCGTGGTAGCCACCGCCGCGAGCGTCCACCGCGGGAGCCGCCATACCTCCGGCTTCACCGATTCTGGGGTGCGCCGCCCTGGCCCGCGCCCCCGGACGCGCCCTGCTGCGAGCCGCCCATCTGCTGGCCGCCCATCTGCTGACCGCCCTGCTGCGCGCCGCCCTGCTGCTTTCCGCCGGTCTGCGCACCGCCCATCTGCTGGCCGCCCCCGGTCTGGGCGCCGCCCATCTGCTGGCCGCCCATCTGCTGGCCGCCGGTCTGGGCGCCGCCCGTCTGCTGGCCGCCCATCTGCTGGCCACCGCTCTGCGCGCCGCCCATCTGCTGGCCGCCCCTCTGCTGGCCGCCCGCCTGCGCGCCGCCCATCTGCTGGCCGCCGGCCTGCGCGCCGCCCATCTGCTGGCCGCCGGCCTGTGCGCCCGCGCCCTGGCCGGTGCGCGAAGCGGAAGCCGCGGCGCTCGCGCGGGACGCGACGGAGGAGCCCGCGGCGTCCTCGTCGGTGCCGCCCGTGCCGCCGAGCGTCCCGATGAAGCGGCGCACGAAGCCGCGCTCGAGCATGCTCACCCACGCCTCGTCGCCGAGCCCGACGCACGCGGCCGGAAGAAGCTCGTAGCGGGCGCGCTGGGACGCGAGGAGCTGCGCGTCGACGAGCTCGAGCGCCGCCACGGCGCGGTCGACGGCGTCGGCCTCGCCGGGCTTCACCTGCTTGATCTCGCTCGCGAAGGCGGCGAACTGCGCATCGGTCTCGACGCGCACGCCCTCGACCGCGAACTGCATGCCGAGGAGAAGGCGGCGCACGCGCAGCTCTTCCTTACCGTCGAGCTGGAGCGCCGACCACGCGGGGAGCGTCGCGGACGCGCCGCTGGCTTGGGCAACACGGCCCTTGAGGAAGAGCGTCTCCGGGTCGGAGAGCTGCCAAACGAGATCGCGTCCGGGCGCACCGAGCGCATCGAGCACGCCGCGAAGAAGGTCGCGTTCGTTGGCGAGCGAGGAAGCCTCGGCGGCGGCGAGGGGCTCGAACGCGGCGCCGAGGGACTCGACTTCACAGGTGCGCGCGAGAGCTCCCTGGAGCACGGAGAGCTCCCGCTCCACCTTGTACTGCTCCACCTTTCGGGCGGACTCGCGGGCGGAGAGGATCTCGGCGATGGTCGTGCGGGGCTCGGTCGTGGGCAGCGATGCGGCCACGACGAGCAGCGCCGCAAGAGGGTCGTCGGTGTCCGAGGCGGTGGTGCCGACGGCGCTCGCTTCCGCGGCGAGTGTCGACGCGCTGGGCTTCGTTGCGGTAGGCTCGTCCGCGCCCTTGGAGTCGGACCCGCACCCGAAGAGCGCGCCAGCAGCGAGAAGAACGGTGAGCATGGACTGCCTCGAATCCGCCGCGGATAACACGACCCCTCCGGCGGCGGTGCAAGCTGGAGAAAGGATCGAAAAACCTGCTGGACATTCCGCCGTGCCCTACGATACAAAGAGTGCAAGCAGGCGTGCGCCCATGGATCGTTTCCTTCTCCTTCCGCTCCTCCTCCCCGTCTTCCTCATGGGTTGCGCCGACGGGGAAGTACCGAAGGACAAGGGCGCGGACGGCGACACGGCGCCCGTCACCGACAACCCTGACGGCGACGAGTTCGGCATCGACAGCGACTGCGACAACGAGCGCGCGGACGTGTACCCGGGCGCCCCCGAACTCTGCGACGGCGTCGACAACGACTGCGACGAAGAAGTCGACGAAGGCGCGACCACCACCTTCTACCCGGCCGGCGACGGCGACGGCGCCGGCGCCACCGATGGCGCCGTCGAGGCCTGCGAGGCCCCCGCCGGCTACGTCGCATCGTCCGACGACTGCAACGACGCCGACCCCGAAGTGGCCCCCGGCCTCGACGAGCTCTGCGACGACAAGGACAACGACTGCGACGGCGCGATCGACGAAGACACGGCCGAGCGCACCTGGTTCCGCGACGCCGATGCCGACGGCTACGGCGACCCCGACGACTCGATGGACGTCTGCGGCACCCCCGAAGGCTATGTCGACAACAACCTCGACT
>CAXNIN010000003.1:0-37124 GCA_964202365.1 Myxococcota bacterium
CCCGCGGCGCGCGCCGCGCCGCCGTCGGCGGGGCCGTCGCCCACGAGCACGCCGTCCGTGGCGCCGAGCGCGCGGAGCGCGGCGCGAACGGGCTCCGCGTCGGGCTTGCGCACGGAGAGCGTGTCGCCGCCGATCACCACGGGGAAGAACCGCGCGAGCCCGAGCGCGTCGAGGATGCGGCGCGAGAACCCCTCGGGCTTGTTGGTGACGACGGCCTGGGGCGCCTCCACCGCGGCGAGCACGTCGAAGATGCCGTCGTACACGCGGGTGCGCACCACGAGGCCGGCCTCGTACTCGGCGAGGAACGTGGCGAGATCGGCGGGCGCCGGCGCGCCGCCGGCGGCAATCACGCAGTGGTCGACGAGCTTCTTCGCGCCGTCGCCGATGAAGCCGCGCACCACGGCCTCCCCGAGCGCGGGCCGGCCGGTGCGCACGAGCATGCGGTCGACCGCCGCCGCGATGTCCGCGGCGCTGTCGACGAGCGTGCCGTCGAGATCCCAGAGCACCCCCCTCACGGCGCACCCGACGGGGCGGCGTCGCCCGCCGTCGCGGTCTGGGGGGGCGTTGCGGGGGGGCTCTCCCCCCCGCCCCCAGGAACCACCGAGGCAAGCACCGGAACCGGACCTTCGGCCGGCGGGAACGGGGCGGGCAGACGCGGCGCGTCGAGCGCGGAGATGCGCGGGCCCTGTTCACGAGGAAGCAGCACGGTAATCCCGAGGGCAGGCCAGTTGGTGTAGTCCCGCAGGTGAGCGACGTACCACGAGAGACGATCGTCGCGCACGGTGCGGCGGCCCATGCGCGTGGCGTGGCGCATGCGCGTCTGATCGGCAGGCGCGCCCTCGGCGGGCGGCACCACCATGCTGATGTGCGTCACGACGATTGGCTTGTGCGCGCGTTCGGCCCGCAGCGTGACGATGAGCGATCCGGCGGGGATGCGCGGCGCGGCGGCGACGGCCTCCGCGAGGTCGAGGTACGGGAGCGACCACTCGCCCACCGGCAGGAGGGCGTCCGGCATGCGAAAAATGGAGCGTCGGCCCCAACGTTTCCACGTGTCGAGCGTGACGGCCTTGCGGAGCACGCGCGCATGGCCCACCCGCGCCGTGATGTCTTCGAGGAGCCCGTTCGCGATGGCGTCGGGAATCCACTGCGATTCCATGAAGTGGCGGCGCGTACTGTAGCTTTGCGACCCCTTGTAGCGGAGCGCATCGCGAATCCCGGCACCGTGGAGGGGGTCCCCCGCGAGCGCGAGGCCGAGCACGTCCTCCACGAACGTGAGGCAGTCGAAGGCGTCGTAGCGGCTCGGAGGATCGGGGTCTCCCGGGTCGAATTCGCCGATGGCGTCGTTGAGGTACGGCAGGCCGAGGAAAGCGCGGCTCGCGGCCTCCACGCGCACGCCGATCGGCGCGGTCGCGACGGCGCGCACGGCGTCGAGCACGGTCGGCGGGACGGTCCACCGCTCGGGGCCGCGCTCGACCGCGGAGATGCTGGGGTTCGCCGGGAGGATCAGCCCGCCGGGCCCGAGCACCATGCCCGGAGGCAGGGCCGGGAGCGCGGGATCGGGGCCGCCGGGGAGGGCGCTGCCCGCACCCTCGTCGTCTTCGACGGACGTTGGCAAACCGGCGAGCCCGGCCTCCTCCGTCGCGAACACGAGCCCGATCAGCAACCAGAACATTCGCCTGCACCTGCGCTGGCGGCCGGCGGGGGCCGCCTACACGCCGAGGCGCTGCTGATATCCCGCGATCTGCTCAAGCATCGTCTCGAGGGCCGACTCGTCGAGGCTCTCAAAGGCCGCGGAGAGCGCGCGCTCGATGAGGTCGCCCAGGGCGCGGTTCAAAAGTCGGCGGTGTTCGCCGGCCGGGCGCTTGCGGAGGTTCTTGATCACCGCGGCGGTCGGGAGGTGGCCGTTGTTGCCGAGCTCGACGTTCTTGAAGAGCGGGGCGAGCTGCACCGAGGTGCCCTCGACGAGGAGCTGGAGGCGCGCCTGGCCGGAGCCGCGCCCCTCGGCCGACTCGATCGCGGCGGAGATGGTCGCGAGCACCTCGTTGGTGACCTCGATCTTCCGGCGGATCTCGTCGTCGTGGAGCTTGGGGCCCGAGAAGTTGAGCGACACGGCGGTGCGCTCGGCGTCCTTGCCCTCGGCGTCCTCCATCTCGATGAGGGTCTCGGTGGAGGCGGCGAGCTCGCCCCGACGCGCGACCGGAGCGGCATCGGGTTCGGACTCGAGATCCACGCGGTCGAGGAGCGCGCGCTCGGTGACGAAGGCGCCGCCGTCCCGCGTGGTGTCGTAGTCCTGGAACGCCGCGAGATCGTCTTCTACGTCGGGCACGCCCCGAAAGAAGGAGCTGCGCGGCAGGCCCTCGACGGTGGGGGCGTCCGTGACCGGCTCGTCGCTCTCGACGTTGGGCTCAATGTCGGGCGGGGCGGGGTACTTCACCGTGTCTTCCACGTCGACGCTGACGGCCTTCGCGGGTGCGCGCGGCTGGGGCACCACCCCAACGAGCATTCCGCGGTTGAGCATGCGGTGTACGGTGTCGAGCGCTCGGCCGGGCTCAAGCCCGCTCCGCTCGACGAGATCCGAGAGGCGGGCGCGGCTCGCGCAACACGCGAGGATGTGGTGATCCTGGTCGGTCTCGGGCTCCACCGCGCCGGGCGCGAGGATCATCGCCTGTTGTCCGCGCAACACGCGGATGCGCGCGTTCACGGTGACGAGCTCTTCGATGAGCTCGCCCGAGTCGTGGCCGACCTGAATGTTGTCCGTGAACACGACCTCGAGGGGCTCGAAGGACTCGACGACTTCGGAGCAGAGGTACCCGAGGAGACACTCCCGGAAACGCTCCGCGAGCAGCTCGAGCACGGCGCCTTCCGGCAGGCGGTCGAACAGGGATTCGACGAGCGGAGCGCCATCCGCGACGCGGGCGCGCAGGTCCGCGAGCTCGGTCGCATCGAGGATTCCGCGGCCCGGCAGTCGCGCGAGCACGGCGGCGTCGTCGTCCTCGCTGTGCGCGGCGAGCACTTCGCCGAGCATCACGTACACCCGGAACCGGCCGCCAACCCCGGCTCGGCTCGAGAGGCAACCGGTGTGCCCCGCGTCGAGGGAGGCGATCAGGGCGTCGCGCGGGTCCGCAAAGAGCTCGCCTTTCCGGGACAGCAACCTGGGCCTCGCGCGACGACGCCCGACAGGGCGCGTACACCTCCATCCTACAGACGCGCCGCCTACCGGTCAACCCCGCCCGTCCCCTCACGACGACGGGCGGCGCCGGCCCACGGTCGTCACGAGGCCGCGAGCAGCTCCGGGTCCTCGCCGAGCACGGAGAGCAGGCGGTCCCGCGCGCGGGAGAGGCGGCTCATCACGGTGCCCAGCTTGATCGAGAGCGCGCGGGCGATCTCCGCGTACGACATGTCCTCGTAGTATCGGAGGAGCAGGATCGTCCGATGGTCTTCGGTGAGCTGGCCGATCGCCTGGATGATCTCTTCCTGCCGCTCGCCGCCGAACACAACCTCGATGGGGTCGGCGTGGAGCTCCTCGCTCCGCGGAACAGCGGCGAGGATGCCGTCGCGACGGCGACGGTCCCGCACGAGGTTGAAGCAGAGGTTGCGGGTGACGCGGTACAGCCACGCCTGCATCTTGAAGTCGTCTTCGAAGAAGCGCGGCTCGCGCATCGCCTTGATGAAGACCTCCTGCACCACGTCGCGCGCCTCCTGCGCGTCCTTCAGGATGCAGTACGCGTGGACGTACAGCCGCTCCCCGTACTTGCGCACGAGCATGTCGACCGCCTGCTGACGGTCGTTCAACGAGGTCGCCTTGATGTCCTCGTCGACCCAGTCGCCGGTGGCGGTCAGGACATCGGAGGTTCGAGGGATGGTCATGGGCTCTCCTGCGTGCGCCGCGTTGCCGCGCACAATCGAGGTACGCGCCCGGCCCGCTGTCCTCGCACCCCCATGACACAGCTTGACGAAAGCGCAGGGACGGCCCATCCTGGTCCGGCAGGCAGCACGGAGCAGAGCGTGGAAGCCAAAAGCGGCGCGAGCGTGGAGGTGGTCGAGGTCAAGGCGCTGGTCGAGGCCATCGTCAGAGCCTTGGTGGATCACCCCGAAGACGTGGTGGTCAACGAGATCGAAGGCACCCACAGCTGCGTGCTCGAGCTCTCGGTGGCGCCCGACGACGTTGGCAAGGTCATCGGAAAGAAGGGCATTCACGCCGACGCAATCCGCCGCATCGTGCACGCCGTCGGCGGCAAGACGAAGAAGCGCTACGTCCTCGAGATCCTCGAGAACCCGTAGACACCGGCGCTGCCGGAGACACAACGAGACATCGCCGACACATCCGCAACCGGACGCTGCGGACGACTATTCGGTGATGCCCGGGATGCGGACGCCGCGCTCGTGCGCGACCTCGATCGCGCGCTCGTAGCCGGCGTCAGCGTGGCGGAGAACGCCCATGCCAGGGTCGCCCAGCAGCGTGCGTTCGAGGCGGCGGGCGGCTTCCGGCGTGCCGTCCGCGACGATGACCTGGCCGGCGTGGAGCGAGTAGCCCATGCCAACGCCGCCGCCGTGGTGGAAGCTCACCCAGGACGCGCCGTTCACCGCGTTGAGGAGCGCGTTGAGGATGGGCCAGTCGCCGACGGCGTCCGTCCCGTCGCGCATGGCTTCGGTCTCGCGGTTGGGGCTGGCGACGCTGCCGCAGTCGAGGTGGTCGCGCCCGATGACGATGGGCGCCTTGAGGCGGCCCTCCGCGACGAGCTCGTTGAAGCGGAGGCCGGCGCGGTGCCGCTCGCCGTAGCCGAGCCAGCAGATGCGCGCGGGCAGGCCCTGGAACTGGATGCGCTCGCGCGCCATCGTGAGCCAGCGGCGGAGCCCCTCGTTCTCGGGGAACAGCTCGAGGAGGGCCTCGTCGGTGACGCGGATGTCCTCGGGGTCGCCGGAGAGGGCCACCCAGCGGAACGGCCCGCGGCCCTCGCAGAACTGGGGGCGGATGTACGCCGGCACGAAGCCGGGGAACTCGAACGCGTCGGGCTCGCCGCCGAGGACGGCGCCGGCGCGAAGGTTGTTCCCATAGTCGAAGACGTGGCTGCCCTGCTTCTGGAGGGCGAGCATGCCGCGCACGTGGGCGGCCATGGAGGCGTAGGCCCGGCGCGTGAACTCAGCGGGGTCGGCCACGCGAAGCTCCTCGGCGGCCTCCAGCGTGAGGCCGACCGGGATGTACGCGAGCGGGTCGTGCGCGGACGTTTGGTCCGTCACGAGCTCGGGGGCGAGGTCGGAGGCGGCGATGCGCGGGAGGAGCTCCGCCGCGTTGCCGACGACGCCTACCGAACGCGCGACCTTGTCGCGACGGTAGCGGTTGACGCGCACAATGGCGTCGTCGAGATCGTCCGCGACCTCGTCGAGGTAGCCGGTCTCGATGCGCTTCGCGACGCGCGTGGGATCGACGTCGATGGCGAGGCACACCGCGCCGGCGAACACGGCCGCGAGGGGCTGGGCGCCGCCCATCCCGCCGAGGCCCGCGGTCACGACGAGCTTTCCCGCGAGATCGCCGCCGAAGTGCTGGCGACCGGCCTCGGCGAAAGTCTCATAGGTGCCCTGCACGATGCCCTGGGAGCCGATGTAGATCCAGCTGCCGGCGGTCATCTGGCCGTACATCATCAGCCCGCGCTGCTCGAGCTCGCGGAAGTGCTCCCACGTCGCCCAGCGGCCGACGAGGTTCGAATTCGCGATGAGCACGCGCGGCGCGTCCCGGTGAGTCCGGACAACCCCCACGGGCTTGCCGGACTGCACGAGGAGCGTCTCTTCGTCACCCAGGGTGCGGAGGCACTCCAGGATGCGGTCGAACGAAGGCCAGTCGCGGGCGGCCTTTCCGTTGCCGCCGTACACGACCAGGTCCTCGGGGCGCTCGGCCACGTCGGGATCGAGATTGTTCTGGATCATCCGAAACGCGGCTTCTTGAACCCATCCACGGCAGTGGAGGGTGCTCCCCGTCGGCGCTCGGACGACGCGAGACACTAGCTCTCGTCCTCCTCTGGACCGCCGTCTTCGAAGGAGATGTTGCCGCGAACGCGGCCGTGGGAGACCATCTGGATCGCAGAGGTCTCCATGTTGTCTGCGCAGTCCTCGAGCGAGGAGAGGTAGGCGTCGACCTGGTCCTGGGTGAGAAGCCCCTCCTGGAGGAAGCGCTCACGCTTGCGGACGTCGAAGATGTCTTCGGGAAGCGTCGTCTGGGACATCGGGAATCCTCGTGGGTGCGGAGGCTAGGCCTCGGGGGGGAGCTCGTCCGCGGCGGGGGGGAGCAGATCATCGACAGAGGGGGGGAGGTCCCCACCGCGGAGCTGCTTCTGCACGTTCTCGTTCTCGTCGAACCCGGTCATATCGGGCTGGACGTGGCCGGCGGCGATCTCGCGGAGAGCGGTGACGATCTCCTTGTTGGTGCGATCGTCGTCGAGCAGCGTGCGCGAGCCCTTCATGATCTGCTTGGTGCGCTCGGCGGTGACGAGGACCAGGGTGAAACGGTTCGGGACCTGCTCGAGGCAGTCCTCGACGGTGATGCGCGCCATACAAACCTCTCTCTGGGACCTCGCCGGCTATCGTCTCATGCCGCCCGGCGCAACATCTCCATCCGCGTGTGCCCCGGGCGCCGGTAGAACGCGCGCAGCTCCGCGAGCAGGGCGGCGATGTCCCGGGCGCGCTCCAGCCGCGCGCAGTACCGGTCCGCCAACCGCCCGGCTTCGCGATACCGGGCCGCTTCGTCGGGCCCGAGGCCGGGTGCCGAGCCCGCGTCGTGAAACAGGCGCCTGCGAAGCGAGGGATCGGGGCCGACGTGGAGCCTGGCGGTGACGTACTTGTCGACCTCCGCCTGCGTTTCCAGCTCGAGCAGGGAGACGGTCTCGTCGCGCGCGGCCCGGCGCGCGAGGAGCAGGAAGTGGCTCACCCCCTCGGTGACCGCGGCCCAGGCCGGGAGCGCTTCGCGCACGGCGGCGGCCGGGGTGCGCCCGTCCACGTCGCGCACGTCGTCCTCGTGGAAATACACCGCGATGTCGACGTCTTCGTCGGTCTGCCGGACGAGGACCCACTCCCGCGCGGGGCGCGCCGCGTCGCCGAGCACCTCCCGCACCGTCGCGGCGTCCACGAGGAAGTCATGGATGTCGGGCGCTTCGATTGCGTAGATCGCCTCGAGGTGGCGCTGGATGAGGCCGATCATCCGGTGCCTACCGCCCGCGTGGGCACCAGGCCGAGCACCCGGAGCCGCTCCGCGACGCGCGGCGAGCCGCTCGCGAGCCACTCCTCGTACAGCAGCACGATGTCGGTGTCCGAGCGCTCACGCGACTCGTCGCGCACCTCCGCGATCACCTCGACGCACGCGTCGTACCGCTCCGCGAGCTCGGCGTACACCCCAGCAAAGCCGCCGCCACGAAGGTCGAGCAGGTGCTCCAGCGAACGATACGCCGACTCCCCCATCCGCGCGCAGTAGTCACGCGAAATCCGCCGCCGCTCGAGGTGCTCGCGGAAGTAGCCGGTCAACAGGAGCGAGCTGTCGCCGAGCTTCCGCCACCAGCCCACCGCCTCGGCGGCCAACGGGGCGGTCACCGCCCGATGCCGCAGCTCCACGAGCGTGGGGCTGTCTTCTCCGTCCGCCTCGCCGCGACGCGCTTGCTCGGTGAGCAGGCTCGAAAGGTAGAAGACCGCGTTCTCACTTACGGGTGCGCGCTGATGCTGGACCGCGCTCTCGATGCGCTCGTGAAAGAAGTCGAAGAGGTTTCCTTCGGTCACCAGACCGCTAGGTTCCGTGCGTCGCATGCATCCTCCTGGCGTTGAAGAAGAAAGCAGGCTTCCGCGGGCGCTCGCGGATGCGCTGAAAATTTCCCTCGGGCAGCTTGACCCCCGCCGGGGCCGTGCCTACCTGACGGGCGCCCCGGGAAAGGTTCGCCGTGAGCCTGACCGGGAAACCAACCTCCATCCCCCACGGGGTCCTCCCTACGGATGAACCCCTGATGGCAAGCGTTCCTTCACTGGACGCGGTCTCGGAGTGAACATGAACGTCCGCCCCCTGTTCGATCGAATCCTGGTCATGCGCAACGAAGAGCCCACGAAGACGAAGTCCGGCCTCTTCCTTCCCGAGACGACGAAGGAGAAGCCCTCCGAGGGCACCGTCCTCGCCGTAGGCAACGGCCGCATCGCCGACGACGGCAAGGTGACCGAGCTCACCGTCAAGGTCGGCGATAAGGTCGTCTTCGGCAAGTACAGCGGCACCGAGATCAAGATTGACGGCGAAGACCGTCTCATCCTCCGTGAGGACGACGTTCTCGGGATTCTCGACTAGCGCTTTTTCCACTTCACCAGGTCGGGCGCGCCGGATGTTGCGCCCGTCAAAATATACCTCAGGAGCTCAAGATGGCTGCCAAGCAGATCCTCTTCGACGTCACCGCACGCAACAAGATCCTCTCCGGCGTGGACACCCTCGCCAACGCAGTGAAGGTGACGCTCGGCCCGAAGGGCCGCAATGTCGTCATCGAGAAGTCCTGGGGCGCCCCCGTGGTGACCAAGGACGGCGTCACCGTCGCCAAGGAAGTCGAGCTCGAAGACAAGTTTGAGAACATGGGCGCCCAGATGGTGAAGGAGGTCGCCTCCAAGACCTCCGACGTGGCCGGCGACGGCACCACCACCGCGACCGTGCTCGCCCAGGCGATCTTCCGCGCCGGCGTCAAGCTCGTGGCCGCGGGTCACAACCCGATGGACCTCAAGCGCGGCATCGACAAGGCCGTCACCGCCATGGTTGCCGATCTGAAGGCCCAGTCCCGCCCCGTGGCGGACCAGCGCGAGATCGCGCAGGTCGGCACGATCAGCGCGAACGGCGACGCCGAGATCGGCGGCATCATCTCCAGCGCGATGGAGAAGGTGGGCAAGGAAGGCGTGATCACGGTCGAGGAGAACAAGGGCCTCGAGACGGAGCTCAAGACCGTCGACGGCATGCAGTTCGACCGCGGCTACATCAGCCCGTACTTCGTCACCGACACCGAGCGGATGGAGGCTACCCTCGAGGAGCCCTACATCCTGATTCACGAGAAGAAGCTCTCGTCGATGCGCGACCTCATCAAGCTCCTCGAGAAGGTGCACGCGGCCGGCAAGCCCATCGTGCTCCTCGCCGAGGACGTCGAGGGCGAGGCGCTCTCCACGCTCGTCGTGAACAAGCTCCGCGGCACGCTCCAGGTTGTGGCCGTCAAGGCCCCCGGCTTCGGTGATCGTCGCAAGCAGCTCCTCGAGGACATCGCCACCCTCACGGGCGGCCGTCTCATCGCAGAAGAGCTCGGGCTCAAGCTCGAGAACCTCGGCCTCACGGATCTCGGCCGCGCGAAGCGCGTCGTGATTACGAAGGAACACACCACGATCATCGACGGCTCCGGCACGGCCGACGCCATCAAGGCCCGGATCAGCCAGATCAAGGCCCAGATCGAGGAGACCACCTCCGATTACGACCGCGAGAAGCTCCAGGAGCGCCTCGCCAAGCTCGCGGGCGGCGTCGCGGTGATCCGCGTCGGCGCGGCGACCGAAGTCGAGATGAAGGAGAAGAAGGCCCGCGTCGAGGACGCCCTCCACGCCACGCGCGCCGCGGTCGAAGAAGGTGTCCTCCCCGGTGGCGGCGTGGCGCTCGTGCGCGCCCAGCGCGTGCTCGCCGGTGTCGACGCGCAGGGTGAGCAGCGCTTCGGCGTCGAGATCATCCGTCGCGCCGTCGAGGAACCCCTCCGCATGATCGTGCAGAACGCGGGCGGCGAGCCCTCGATCACGCTCGAGAAGGTGCGCAACGGCACCGGCGGCTTCGGCTTCAACGCCGCGACCGGCGCCTTCGAAGATCTCTACGCCTCCGGCGTCATCGATCCCACGAAGGTCACCCGCGCCGCGCTCGAGAACGCCGCGTCCGTGGCGAGCCTCCTGCTCACCACCGAGGCGATGATCGCCGAGTACGTCGAAGACGACGCCCCCCAGGGCGGCGGCCACTCCCACTAAACGTGGGTCGCCCGGGCTTCGGCCCGGGCCACACGAGGCCCTCGTCTCCTTCGCGGGGGGCGAGGGCTTCGTTCGTTCTGGGTGGGTGCTGGCCGGCCCTACCGCCCGGACGCGGGCGCATCGGGCAGGTAGTAGCGGGCTCCGATGGCCACGTCGAAGAACGGCGTGGTCGACGGGAGCAGGCCGAGGCCCGGCGCGAACTCGAGGAAGCCCTCCAGCGGCAGCGCCGCGTGGATGAACGACATGCCGAGCGGGACGCGGACACCGAGCGCGACCACCTCGTCGGTGGACGTGTAGGGGGAGTCGCCGAAGCGCGCGCGCGGGCCGACGCCGATCCACACCGGGAACGTCATGTCGGCGATGTCGTCGGAGCGCAGGTCGGCGAGGGTGATCAGGATGTCGGCGTGCAGATCGAGCGTGCCGCGGTCGAAGCTCCACGCGATCGCGGCGTCGTACCAGGCCCGCCCCGTCTCGCGCCGCGCGACGGAGATGCCGGTCGGGATGCCGAGGAGGATGCCCACACCCCAGCCGCGCGCGGGATGACCGAGCACGGGGTCGCCGGCCTGGAAGACGCGTTCGGAGTCCTGCAACACCACCGGCGGCGGACCGCCTTCCTGGGCAAACGCCCACCCCACCGTCAAGACGAACACCGGGACTACTCCGCGGACCGCTCCAGCTCGTCGAGGATCTCTTCGCCCTGGTAGACCAGCGCGAGGCGACGCACGACGGGGCCCAGCTCCGCATGGGCGAGGTAGCCGCGCCAGCGCGCGTCGCCCACTACGTCGCGGAAGGAAAACCCGTGCCGGAGCGCTTCGAGGAGGTGGGTCTCGAATGCGACGGGGTCGGAGCGGCGCCCGGCGATGTCCGCCAGGCGAAAGTGCCCCGCCCACTGATCGGGCGCGAGGCGCACGACCTCGCGGAAGTCCACCTCGGCGGCGTCGAGCGCGTCGTCCGTGAGGAGCACCTCTCCGCGGTCGTAGCGCGCGGCCACCAGAGCGGGGTCGAGCTTCACGGCGTGGTCGAGGTAGCGGCGGGCGGCGCCGGCGTCCCCCGCGAGGCGGCTGGCGAGGCCCAGCTCGTAGGAGAGGCGCGCGTCCTCGCCGATCTGGCGCTCCCAGCGCCGGGCGAAGTCGGCCGCACCGCGCACGCCCTCCTCGCGGGAGAGGCGCGTCACGGTGTCGGCCGCGGCCGCCATGAGCGCGTCCCGGTAGTCGGGCGGCGGCATCTCCGCCCACGCCAGCCCGACGACGAGCGCGATCATGCCGACCGGCGCCGCCGCGCGAGGGCGAGGGCCCCCGCCGCCGCCGCCACGAGGACGC
Organism: Myxococcota bacterium; assembly: GCA_964202365.1. Lineage (GTDB taxonomy): Bacteria > Myxococcota_A > UBA796 > UBA796 > SXON01 > CAJBVW01. The sequence continues at coordinate 11,310 of CAXNIN010000003.1, forward strand.
CGGTGCTCCCGGAGCCCGTGTCGCAGCCACAGTCGCCGCTGAGGACGACGGTGTCGTCGACGGGGGCGCCGTCGTACAGGCCGTCGCCGTTTTCGTCGACGGCCGCGCCGACGTCCGCGTTCGCGCCCTCGACGGCGCCCGTCATCCACCCGGCGTCGCCGCCCGCGAACACGGCATAGTAGCCGCCTGCGCCGGCGTCGGTGGCGGTGAGGATCTGGCCGGGCGTGGCCGCCCCGCTCCAGACAACGTCGCCGTCGTCCTTGGACTCGGGGAAGCGGTCCGCGCGGCGCACCACGACGGCGTCGGTCGCCGTAGCGTCGTCCGGCTGCGTCCAGGAGACCTCGACGCGCTCGGAGAGGTCGTCCGTGGCGAGGAAGTCGTCGATGACGAGCGCCGCCGGCTCGGGCGAGTCCCCGATGCGGTACACGCACACGTCGTCCAGGTTCCACCCGCCGAACTCGAGGCCGTCATCGCTCTCGATCTCCCAGCCGAGCGTGATCGGGCTGCCGTCGGTATCGACGAGGAGAGTGTGGAGAATCCACTCGGTGTCTTCGGTGTGGGCGTCGCCCTCGCGGCTGTTCGTCTCGTAGTTCTCCCAGGCCACGTCGTCACCGACGTAGACGCGGGCGCGGTCGTAGACGCCGTCTTCGACGTTGAGCCAGCGCCGGTACTGCACGACGAGCTGCGACGCGCCCTCGACGTCGATCTCCGCGCTGGTGAGGCGGTTGACGATGCCGGGCTGGTAGTCGCCGTTGTACTGGCCGCCGCCGAGGTCGTTGCCCCACACGCTGCGCCCAGTGAACGCCTCGCTGGGGTCACTCGAGTAGCCGCCGGGCGCCCCGAAGGCCCAGTCGTCGGCGCCGCGCTGGTCCTCGCCGTCGAGGAGGTCGTGCGTGTAGTCGCCGTCGTCGTCGAACGGCTCGCAGTAAATCTCTTCGAGCTCACCGACGAAGAAGGTGTAGGGCGCGATCTCGCCGCCGCTGGGCTGCATGACCTCGCTGCCGTCATCGGCCGTGATGCGCAGGTAGTACTCCACCACCGTGCCCGCCGCGATCCCGGGAAGATCGCCGTCGAAGGCATCTCCGGCGACACCGAGGGGCGCGTCGTCCCACGTGGCGCCGCGGTCCGTCGAGTAGACGACGTCGACGCTGTCGATCGTGAAGTCGACGCACGTGGGGGAGGTGTTGACGATCTCGCCGGCCACCGGAATGGCCACGTTCGCCGGCTGGTTCACCAGCGCGTCGTGCTCCACGCTCAGCAGCGAGCCCACGCCGCCGCCCGGCCCGAGGCCGTGCTTGCCGAACGCGTCGATGATCTCGCACTGGTGCGGGGTGCCGTCGGAGAGATCGCCGTTGTCGTCGTCCGCGACGATCACCTCGTCGTAACTCTCGGGGATGGTCGGGCCGCCCTTGATGCCGTCGGCGAAGAGGCGCGAGGTGACACGCCACGCCTCGCCCTTCACGCCTACGGCTTCGCCGTAGCTGTCGGAGAGCGCGAGGTAGAGGTCCCAGATGGCGCCGGCGTAGATCAGGCCGTCCTGGTGGACCGCGCCCGTGACGTCGTCCGGGTAGACGTAGTCGGTCTCGATCTCGCGGATGTAGGAGCCGCTGGTGCCGAAGTAGGGCGCGACCTCGGGGTCGAGCGTCTGGAGCGCGGAGGTGACGTCGCCGATGCCCTCAGAGATCGGGCCGTCGAACTCCCCGGCTTCCAGGCTGTAGTAGTGAAAGCCGTGGCCCCACTCGTGGTAGTTCACGTCGGCGATGCGGGCCGTGTTGTTGCAGCCGCCGCCCGCCTGGTAGAAGTTGACGTCGCCGTCCCAGTAGGCGTTGCAGTTGCTGTCGAGGTTGACGTTCGACCGGAGGGGGTCCGTCACCTGGGGCACCTCGGGCGCGAACTGGAGACCCCACTCGCGGACGTGGTGGAGGAAGATGTAGGTGTCGATCTCGGCCTGATCGGCGTCGGACGTGGTCCACGTGGGCGAGGCGCCGGTGAAGCTGAGGCTCGCCTCGGCGCCGGCGTCGTTCCGCACGGTGACGTACGAGCCGCGGAGCTGCGTGGTCCAGCTCTCGGAGGGGTCGATCGTGAAGGCGCCGGCGGTGTCGGTGGTGACCGTGCTGCCGGACGAGGCGCCCGTGAGGTACGCGAGCGGCGCGGGCGACGTGCTGTAGGAGCCGTTCACCGTGCGGGTGTCGTGCGTGGCGTAGAGGGTGCCGTCGAGGAACCGGACCTCGTTGTAGACGTTCACGAGCTCGCCCGTGCGGGCGTCGACGTGGCTGACCCACCGGCCCGGGGGCGACGCCGTGCGCGAGCGAACCTCCCAGGTGAGGCGATAACGAAGCGCGCCGTCGACCTCTTCGGGGAGCACGACGAGCTTCGCGGACTCGTCGGTGTGCGGGGCGAGGGCGGCGGGGCCATCGAGCGCCGCGATGCGAATGGCGTCGGTCGCGCCGAGCGTGGCCGGCTCGACCCCGTTGAGGCCGGGGTGCGTCTCGACGCCGAGGAGCACGAGCTTCCCGAACTTGATGCGGGCGGTGACCCCACCGCGCCAGATGGGCGCGCCGCCGACCAGACGGTCGAAGTCGACGTACCAGGTGTTCGTGCGCGGGACGTAGTTCGCGGACTTCAGCCGGAGCTGATCGAGCTCGACGCCCACGATGTCCGGGTTGTTGGCGAAGAACGACCGGAGAGCGCCCTCGACATCCTTCGAGGAGGCGAGCGCGCCGAGGTCGATGCCCGGGCCCCACGCGCGGAACGCCGTGCCTGTCCGCTCGTCGAACCGAGCCTGCCAGCCGTACCCGTCGCCGTCGGTGAACGCGCGCCACGCGGCCTGCTCACGGAGCCGAGCCTGCCGCGGCCCGTGCACGTGCATCAGACGCGACGGTTCGATGCCGATCCACACGTCGTTGGTGGGCGCGAACGCGAAGGAAGCCGGAGTGAGCAGTCCAAGGAGTCCAAGAAGCACGATTCCCTCCACCAGCGACGTAGGATGGCCGCAGTATCATCCACCCGCTGGGGCCCCATTGCCTGTCCACCAAGCCTTGACACGCCTGCTTCGCGCGGCTGTGCTCCCGGTCACACTCGGCGCGTGTAGCGGCGAGGTCCCCCCGCCTGAGCTGCCGCCGCTCCCCCAAAAACTCGCGCCTGCGGGCTTCGGACCATCGGGACCGGTTGCACCGCTCCGAGAGGCGATCCTGGCCTTTACCGCCGAGGTACGCGGGGAGATCGAGCCCTGCGGCTGCCCCACCGTGCCCTACGGCGGTTTCGTTCGGCGCGAGGCGCTGCTCGGCCGCCTGCGCGCCGAGGGCCTCCCCGTGTTCGTGATCGACGCCGGCGAGATGCTCGTTCGTGGCCAGGTCGCCGCGGACCCCGGCGACCGTCCCGAGCGCGCCCGGGCTGTGCTCGACCTCGCCGCGCGCACGGGGCTCGACGCGTGGGCGCCCGGTCCGGTCGATCTGCTCGCCGGGGGGCTGCGGACCCTCTCGGGCACGAACGCGCTCGCCGCCACGTGGCGCGACGCGACGGGCGAGGCCCCCTTCCCCGCCGCCACCGTGATCGAGCGCGACGGATTCCGCCTCGGCGTGGTGGGCCTCAACGCATCGGCGTCGGGGCTCACCCACGCCGACCCCGTGGAGGCCGCGCGGGCGGCGATCGCGGGCGGCGGCGAGGCCGACACCTGGGTGGCGCTCTCGAACCTCGCGGACGCCGACGCGCTCCGCGTGGCGGAGAGCGTGCCCGGGCTCGGCGCCGTCCTCTCCACCCGCGGCAGCGCGTTCGACGCGCCGCGAACCACGCGCGGCGCGCCGATTATCGAGACGCCCGATCGCGGCCGCTACGTCACCGTGATCCGCCTCGCGCTCGCCTCGGACGGCGCCGCCTGGAAGCCGGTCACCGGCGCCCCCTACGAGGACCTCGCACGCGAGCGCGAGCGCGTCGTGCGCCTCGAGAAGGCCGCGGCGATCGACGCGGCCGAGGCGCGCCTGCCCGGCCTGCGCACACAGCTCGCGACCGTCGCGTCTGGGCACGACCTCGCGCTCGTCGAGGAGCGCCCGCTCGGGAGCGATCTCGACGCGCCGAGCCCGCTGGACGCCCGCATCGAGAGCTTCAAGGCCCGGGCCACCGAGGGGGCCGCCGCGCGCGTCTCCCGCGCGCCGCCGGTGGCCGGGTACGCGAGCGGCGCCGCCTGCACCGGCTGCCACGACCACAGCGAGCGGTTCGCGGCGTGGACCCTCGACCCGCACGCGCGCGCCTACGAGGCCCTCGTGCCCCGCGGGGAGGCGCTCAACGTGGAGTGCATCGCCTGCCACTCGACCGGCTGGGGCGAGCCCGGCGGCAACGCCACGCTCACCCCCGTCGCGATGCGCACCTGGAAGGCTGTCCAGTGCGAGGCGTGCCACGGCCCGCTCGCGGGGCACCCGCACGGGGCCGACGTGACCCCCGCGCCGGTCACCGAGGCCACGTGCGTGCGGTGCCACGACGCCGCGAACAGCCCACAGTTCGACTTCGCCAGCTACGTGCGGCGTATCAGCTGCGCGAGCGTGTCCCGGCAGCAGGCCGAGGCGCGCTGAAGGGGCGGCACGAAGCGCCGGGCGCGAGGGCCCCTACCAGGTGGCGAGGAACCGATCGACTTCTTCGCGTTCGAGCAGCCCCATCGACAGATCGAGGCAGTCCGCGCAGACGTCGATGCCGGCGTGGCGGTACACGCCGCGCGACTCGAAGTGCGTGCGCCCACACAGGAAGCAGGCGGCGGCGTCCGGCGCGGCGAGCCCGCGACGGTTCCGCACGATCTCCCCGGTGCAAAGGTCGCAGATGACCGCCCGCGTGCCCGCCATGAGGTGCGTACACTCCTGCCCGGTGCGGCCGCACGACGAGCAGTGCACGTCGCGATCGCCGCCGACGGGCTTGGGCTCGGTGCGCTGGTTGGGCGGCGTGACGTGCGCGAGGAGGCGCTCGACGGTGGGGCCGGCGCCGCGCTCCTGGGCGCGCCGAACGAGGGCGCGGGAGGCGTCGCCGTCGCCGCACATCACCTGGCCCGCGAGCACGGCTACCTGGAGCTCGGCGTCCGCGGTGGCGCCCCAACTGCCGAGGAGCTGACGGGCGGAGCGGCTGCGGCGCGCGGCGATGGCCAGCAGGAGCAGCGCCTGATAGGCGCGGGCCAGCTCGCGTTCGGATTCGACATTGCGACGGTGCGCGACGAGATCTGACGCTCCACCGCGGCGATCCACGGCGGCGCGGGTGATGTCTTCCATCGTGACGTTGAGGCCGGCGGTGAGCGCGGGCTCGGGGAGCACGGTGGCGGCTGCGAGGGCGCTGCGGGCGAGCCCTACGCCGTAGGAGCGGCCGGGCTCGCGGAGGCGCGCGCCCACCTCGTCGGCGACGGCGCTCTGCGTGAGCGCGCACGCGGCTTCCCAAAGGGTGAAGCGGAGACCCTCGTCGTCGGTGAGATCGATGCAGCCGAGCACGACGGAGACGGACGACGGGCCGATGGCGCGAAGCTCGTCGAGCAGGACGAAGATACGACGGCGCGTCAACGAACGGGGGGCGCCGTCGCCGCCGACCACGGGAAGCCGGTCGTAGCCGCCGACCTCGGCGGTGAGCGCCTTCTGGAGCCACGCGGTGTCGCCGGAGCGGCGGCGCGTGCGGGCGAGCTCCACGTAGCTGGCGAGATCCTCCGGGTGATCCTCGAGGGTCTCCTTGAAGACCCGGAGCGCCTCCGCGGTCTGCCCTTCTTCGAGCAGCGTGCACCCGAGCGCGTGGCGCGCCGCGAGGTGGTCGGGCGAGAGAAGCAGGGCCTTGTTGCAGAATTCCCGGGCGCGGCCGAGCTCGCCGAGCTGGAGGTAGGCCATGCCCATCTGCGCGAGGGCGTTGGCGTCGTCCCCGTGCGACTCGAGGTAGTGGCGGTAGTGCTGGATGGCGTTCTTGTACTTGCCGAGGGCGAACGCCACTTGTCCCAGATGCTTGCGCGCCACGGCGGAGAACTTGGGGTTCTCCCGGAGGCGCACGAACAACTTCTCGGCCTCCGCGAACCGGCCGGTCTGCAGGCAGGACAGCCCGAGGTCGCGCATCAGCGGCGCGAGCAGGTCGGGGCTGGGATCGAGCTTCAACGCCAGGACGAGGTGGTACTGGCTGCGCTCGACGAGGCGCTGGCCGCCGATCTGCCGCGCCCGCTCGGCGAGCGTCCGCCCGAGCAGGAGGTGCGCTTCCCAGGCGTTGGGCGCGCCGCGACACGCGGTTTCGAGGTGGCGAATCGCGAGGTGGCGATCTCCGAGACCCCGGTACATCGCGCCGAGGGCGAGGTGGAGATCGGAGCGCTCGGCGTCGAGGCGAACCCCCTCGTCGAGGTAGCGCTGCGCGGCCTCCGGGCGGTCCATCCCGACGAGCGCGGCGCCGGCGAGGACCATCGCCTCGACCGAGGCGGGATCGTCCTGGAGGGCTTTGCGGGCGTGCTGCAGGGCGAGCGCGCACTGGCTCTCGCCGCCCCCGTGGTAGAGCCCGCGCGAAAGGCAGGTTCGCGCGAGCTCGAGGCGCGCCTGGACGTCCTCGGGGTGCTCGGCGAGGCGGGCTTCGAGGCGACCGGCGGACCAGTCGAGTTTCTGATGGGGGTACATGGGTATAGGCTTTGGGCGATCTGGGGCGTATGCTATCGCGACCCGCGTAGCCACGGCGAGGTCACGTGTCCCGAGTTTCCTACCCCGCTCCGCGCGCCCGCCGCGGCCAGGCCACCACGGAGTGGATGTTGCTACTCTCCGTTGTCGTGATCGGCCTCGTGGCGGCCGGGTATGGCCTCACGAAGACCTTCGGCGACGGCATGGGCGGCCTCGGCGGCCGGGCGAGCGCGGTCTACACCTCCGGGGACCTCGGCAGGTAGCCCTCGTCGCGCCGGCGAGCGCGCATTAGGCGCGGCCGATGTCGCTCCTGCCGATCGTGTTCTTCCTCTCCGGGGCGACGAGCCTCGTGTACCAGTCGGTCTGGGGACGCGAGCTCCACCTCGTGTTCGGCACGAGCCAATTTGCCATCGCGACGGTGCTCGCGGCGTTCATGACCGGGCTCGCGGCGGGGGGCTGGATCGGCGGGCGCCTCGCGGACCGCGTTCAACGCCCGCTCCTCGTGTACGGCGTGCTCGAGGCGGTGATCGGGCTCTACGCCCTCGCCTTCCCGACGATCGTGCGGATGCTCGAGCCTCTGTACCTAAGCTTCTGGCACGCCACCTCGCCCGGACCGATCGCGTTCGGCGTCTTCCAGTTCGTGCTCCTCGGCATCGCGCTGCTCATCCCGACCGGGTGCATGGGGGCCACGCTGCCCCTGCTCGTGCGCCACGTCTCGCCGAAGCCCGGCGAGGCCGGCAAGGCAATCGGCTTCTTGTACGGGGTGAACACCGCCGGCGCGGTCGTCGGCGTCGCCATCGCCGGCTTCTGGCTCCTCCCCGCGCTCGGCGTCCACACGACCACGCTGCTGGTCGCCTCCGGAAACGGCCTGCTCTTCGTGATCGCCGCCGCGATGGACCGCCGCACGGCACCGCTCGCGCCGATCCCGCCCACCGCCGCGCCGCCCCTCCCCCGCGCGGTCCTCGCCGTCGCCGCCCTCGCCGGCGCGTCGTCGCTCGCGATGGAAGTGGCGTGGTTCCGCCTCCTCACGCTCGTCCTCGGCGCGTCCACCTACGCCTTCTCGGTGATGCTCCTCGCCTTTCTCGCGGGCATCGCGTTGGGCGGCCGCGTCGGCGGGCCCTACGCCGATCGCGCGAGGGACCCCCGCGCCGCGTTCCTCGCGCTCGCGGCGCTCCAGGCGGGCGTGTCGCTCCTGTCTTACGGCGCGATGTACCTCTACGGCCTGCTCCCCGTCGCGTTCGTGAAGATGTTCTTCGTCATCGAGGGCGTGGACGGCCTGCTCTGGCCGATGAAGTGCTTCCTCGCCTTTCTCGTGATGGCGCCGCCCGCGGTGCTCATGGGCGCCACCTTCCCGTTCCTCGTGCGCGCCGTCCTCGCCTCTCGGGAGTCGGACGCCGCGCGCCCGGTGGGCGGGGTGTACGCCGCGAACACCGTGGGCGCGATCTTCGGAAGCTTCGGGGCGGGCTTCATTTTCCTCCCCGGCCTCCAGGTCACCGGGACCGTGCTGCTGTGCTGCACCATCAACCTCGTGGGCGCCGCCATCGCCGTGGCCGCTTCCGGCGAACGGAAGCGCCTCGTGCCCGGCGGGATCGTGGCCGCCGCGTTCGTCGTCGCCGCGTGGCTCTTCCCGCCGCCGTGGAACCCGATGCTCATGACGTCGGGCGTGTACAAGTACGTCGACAACCTCGACGAGCCGACGATGGCGGAGATCCAGAAGCGGATGATCTCCCGCTACGAGCTCCTCTACTACAAGGAAGGGCTCTCGACCGTCATCACGGTCGCGAAGAACACGAAGACCGGCAACGTGTGGCTCGCCAACAACGGCAAGATCGACGCGAGCACGACAACCGACATGCCCACTCAGGTGCTCTGCGCGCACACCGCTTTCCTCTTCACGGGGAAGGAGGCGAGGAACGCCGGCCTCATCGGGCTGGCGAGCGGCATCACGCTCGGCGCCATCACGCTCCACGACGAGCTCGAGAACATCGACGTCATCGAGCTCGAGCCCAACATGCCCACGGCCACCCGCTTCTTCGACGCCTGGAACCACGGCGCGCTCGACGACCCGCGGGTGAACGTGCTCGGGAACGACGGCCGCAACCAGCTCCTCCTCACGCCCCCCGGCACCTACGACGTCATCGTCGCCGAGCCCTCGAACCCATGGCTCACCGGCGTCTCGAACCTCTTCACGCGCGAGTTCTTCGAGATGGGCCGCTCCCGCCTCAAGAGGGGCGGAATCTGGAGCCAATGGGTGCAGATGTACGGGATGGACGAGCGGGATCTCCAGTCCATCCTCCGCACGTTCGGCACGGTCTTCCCGCACGTCCTCGTGTTCTCCACCATCCAGGACGCCGACCTCGTGCTCATCGGGAGCGACGAGCCGCTCGCCTTCAACCTCGATGCCGCCCGCGCGCTCGTCGGCAAGAACCCCAAGGTGACCGCCGAGCTCCAGTCCGTCGGCGTCGAGGACGGCTACGACCTGCTCTCGCACTTCCTCGCCGACCGCGACGTGGTCTTGTGGCGTACGACCGGCATTCCGCTCAACACGGACGACAACCTCCTCGTCGAGTACTCGGCCCCGCACAACCTCCACCGCGAAACGTCCACCGACAACTTCCACATGCTCCAGCGCTGGATCGCGACGCCCGCCCGCGGCCTCGCCCGGGGGCTGCCGACCGTGGAGGACATGCAGGAGCTCGCGCTCGCCTACACGGACCGCGAGGACCTCGTGCGCGCGATGATCGCGCTCGGGGAAGCCGACAGACGCGCGCCAGGGCGCGCCGACACCGCCACGCTCATCGACGACGTGCGCAAACGCTGGAACGACCAGGAGCGGTAGGGCTCCTGGTTTCGGGCAGCCGCTCCGCGCTGCGGCGGCGGCGGCGGCGCCCCCACCGGCGGCGGCTCGAGGGGGCTCCGGCGGCGCTACTTGCGGCCGATCAGCGACTTGAGGAGGCCCTTCACCGTCGCGCGCAGGCCGGTGGGCTTCGGCGGCGGCGCGGGGGCGGGGGCGGCGGCGGCGGGCTCCCGCGCGGGCGCGGGCGGCGCGGCCTTGGGCGGCGCGGCCTCGGGGATCGGCCCGGGGACAGGCCGGGCGACCGCGTTGCCGTTCCGGCCGTGGTCGTGCCCGTGGTCGTGGTCGTGGTCGTGGTCGTGGCTGTGACCGTGGTCGTGCCCGCCGCGCGCGGCCGGGGCTTCGGGGGCGACCTCGGGGGCCATCACGAGCGGGGCGCCGGCGGTGTCGTCGGCGGGCGCGGCCTTCTTCCGGCCCCGCGCGGGCTTCTCCTTCACGGCGGCCTCGGCCACGGCGCGGCCTTCGGACGTGAGCGTGAAGATTTGCCCGTCCCACCCGACGAGGCCGTCGCCGGTGAGGCCCTCCATGAGCTGGCTGAAGGCCTGGTGCGCGGCGAGGAGCTTCACGCCGCTCCAGTCGTGGAGGGGCCCGATGGCGACGGTGCCGCCCTCCTCGAGCAGGTGCACGAGGATCTTCTTCCGGCGGGTTTCGTTGATGTCGGCAGCCACTCGGTCCTCGCGGGGGCCGAGGAGCTAATCACGGGCTCGGCGTCGGGAAGGGCGAACTGCAGGGCCCGCCTCGTGAACGCCCAAACCTAGGTCTCCTCGTGCTCCACCGGCGGCGCGCGCCCTTCGGCTCGCGCGCGTGCGCGCGCTTGACGGCGGCGCGGCCAGGTGGCGACCGCCTCGACCGGGCCCGAGAGGACGTGCGTGACGCCGAGGAGCACGAGCACCGTGGAGATGTCGTGGAACGCCCCGATCGCGAGGCACGCCCCGGCGAACACCACGAGGAACGCCATCATCCCGGGCGACATCTTGAAGGTCTTCATCGTGCGGAACGGCACCGAGCTGACCTGCAGGAAGGCGACGGCGAGCACGAAGAGGACGATGCCGAGGGGGTTGGCGGGGGCCGGGTGACCCGAGCGCGCGTGCCACATCACGAGGGAGGACACCGTGCCGCCGCCCATCGTGATCGTGAGCCCGAGGCTCCACTTGTGGGCCTTGCCGTCGGCCAGGACGTTGAACCGCGCGAGCCGGAACGCGCCCGCGAGCATCAGCGCTCCGGCGACGAACACGCCGAACGGCCCGTGCGGGGCGAGGCCCCAGAAGTAGACCAGGCAGGCCGGGGCCACGCCGAAGCTGATGATGTCGACGAGCGAGTCGAGCTGCACGCCGAACGCGGTGCCGGTGCCGGTCATCCGGGCGACGCGGCCGTCGAGCATGTCGAACACGCCCGCGAAGAAGATCATCAGGCCGGCCTGGTAGTACATGTCCAGGTTGCCCTGCGCCTGCCCCGCGAGGAGGATGGCGTAGAGCCCGCAGAACAGGCTCGCCGACGTGAACCAGTTCGGCGGGTTCAGGGCCTGCTTGATCATCATGAGGCGGGGTTCTCCAGGAGCGCCGCGTGCAGCGTGCGCTCGAGCGCAGCGGCGGCGTCGGGCGTGACGCGGAAGACTACCGCGTCCGCGGCGGCATGCCACCGTGCCGCGTACGGTCCTGCGGCGGCGAGGATGCGTCGAACCAGGGTCGGGTCGGTGCCGGCGCGCGCGCCGACTACCGCCACGGTGGCCGCGGTCACGAGACCGGGGAGGTCAGCGTGGAGGTTCCGACGGTCGAGCAGGAGCCCGTCCGGACCCGCGGTACGGATACACGGCGCGGGGAGCGCGTCGAGCAGCGTCACCGGCGCCCAGGCGAGCTGGGTGTCGGCGGTGATGGCCACGATCCGGGGCGGCGCGCGGCCCGGATGGATGCGGGTGCCACCCCCTTCCGCGAAGGTCGCGCTCGCCCGGAGCGTCACCCCCTCCCGGTGCGCCCACGCCACGGCCTCCTCGTACAACACCTTGGCCCCGTTGCCCGCGAGCGCCAGCGCCTCGTCGAGCGTCAACGCGTCGAGACGAACGGCGCCGGGCACCGCCCGCGGATCGGCGCTGTACACGCCGTCGACGTCGCTGCAGATCTCGCACTCGTCCGCCTGGAGCGCGGCGGCGAGCACGACAGCGGTGGTGTCGCTCCCGCCGCGGCCGAGCGTGGTCACCTCACGCTCGCGGCTCACCCCCTGGAAGCCCGCCACGATCGCGACCTCGCCGCGGCCGAGCGCCTCGCGCACCCGGTCGGGGCGCACCTCCACCACGCGGGCGCTCGCGTGGCTGGTGTCCGTGATGATGCCGCTCTGGCTCCCGGTGAAGGACCGTGCCGGCACGCCCAAGTCCTGGAGCGCCATCGCGAGGAGCGCCATGCTCACGCGCTCTCCGACGCTGATGAGCATGTCGAGCTCACGACGGCCCGGCGCGCTGGACACGGTCCGCGCGAGCGCCAGGAGCTCGTTGGTGGTGTTCCCCATCGCGGAGACCACCACGACGACATCGTGCCCCTCGCCGCGGGCGCGGGCGACACGCATCGCGACGCGACGAAGCTTTTCCACGTCCGCGACAGAGGAACCACCGTACTTCTGGACGAGGAGCATCTACCGAATCTCGAAGGCGTCGACGTAGAGGGTGTTCGCGCCGCGGTCCGGCGAGAGGAGCCCGGTCAAATCCTCGATCTCCACGAGGCGGACAGGGTCGCCCGAGCGCAGCGCGTTGCCGTGGCCGCCGCGCGCGCCGTCGGTGGAGCGGAACGACGCGATCGGCAGCGTAACGGAGAGCCATTGCCCAGTTGGAACCTGGATTACCGGCGCACTGTACCGGCCGCCCGCGCCGTCGCTCATCGTGACGCGAAGCTCCGCCGGGAACGACTGCGCGCGCACCTGGAAGGCGACGCTCGAGACGCGAGAGTCCGCCGCGATGGCCGCGGAGATGTGGTCCGCCTCGCCCGAGAGCACCGTGGTCTCCCACGCGAGCACGAACCCGCCGTACACGTTCCGCGCCTGCAACTTTCCCTTCTCGGCGGCCTCCCACGCCCGCACGAACGCGCCGGGGTCTCCCCCGTCGAACCCGAAGGTGGCCGGGAGGGTGCGCACCGCGCGCTCGTGCAGCTCGATCCTACCGAGGAGCGCGGCCGCTTGCGGGCGCACGTCGCCCTCGCCGACCGCGATCCGGAGGGCCGTGATCGCCCCCTCGGTGTCCCCGAGGCCGTAGCGGGTGCGGCCCAACCAGTACCAGGCCGTGCCGTAGAGGGGGTCGTCCGCCCGGAGATCGCCGACGAGCTCCTCGTAGTACAGAACGGCCACCTCGGGCGTGCCGTCGGCCGCCTCGACGAGGCGGGCGTCGTAAAGCGTCTCCCACTCCTGCGCGGGGTCGGCCGCGAGGGCGAAGGCGGCGAGGAGGATCACCCCTCCTCCCCGACGAACTTGTAGCCGATGCCGTGGTAGGTCTCGATGAAGCGGGGAGAGCCGGCGTCGTCCCTGAGTTTCTTGCGGACGTTGAGGATATGGGTGTCGACGGTACGCGTCGTGACGCCCGCGCTGTACTTCCAGATGCTCGCGAGCAGCTCTTCGCGGCCGAGCACCTTGCCCCGGTGCTCGATGAGGTACCGGAGCAACTCCTGCTCGCGGTTGGAGAGCCGCTCCACCTCTTCCCCGTGTCGAATCAGGTAGTTGTCGAGATCGACCTCGATGTGGGCGTAGCGGTACACGCTCTTGCCGCCCCCAGCACGCTTGAGCACCGCGTTCACGCGCGCGCGCAGCTCGAGGAGCGAGAACGGCTTCGTGATGTAGTCGTCCGCGCCGAGGTCGAACGCGAGGAGCTTGTCGTGCTCGAGCGTTCGCGCCGTCAGGAGGATCACGGGCCCCGCGAAGCCGGTACGCCGGAGCTCCGAAAGGATCTGGAACCCGTCGAAGCTGCCGGGGCCCTCGGGGCCCTCGTGCAACATCACGTCGAGCACGGCGATGTCGACCTTGTGTTTCGACGCGATGTCCAACCCGGCGCGGCCACCGCGCGCGTGGAACACCTCGAAGCCTTCTCGGGTAAAGAAGGCGACGAGCGACGAGAGAAGGTCCTCCTCGTCTTCGACGAACAGGATTCGGGCCATCGGTGGGCTCCTACGCGTTGGGCCCGAGCGGGCGAAGCGGGAAGTGAAGCGTGAAGGTCGTACCGCGACCGAGCGCCGAGCGGATGCTCACGCGCCCCCCGTGGGCTTCCATGATGTATTTCACGATGGTCAGCCCGATGCCAGTCCCCTTCTTACGACGAGCGAGAGGATCGGAGCTGCGGTAGTACTGTTCGAACACCTGCCGCTGTTCCGCGGGCGAAATGCCGATTCCGCCGTCGGAGACGGCCACCTGCACCTCATCCGGGTGCTGGGTGACATCGACCGTGATCCAGCCGGCATCCTGCCCGTACTTCGCGGCGTTCGAAAGCAGGTTCGTGAGCACCTGGCTCACAGCGTCGGCGTCGTGCCAAACGACGGGCAAGTCTTCGGGCAACGTGAGCCGGATGTCCATCCCGCGCGTCTCCATGGCGACGCTCGCGGCCTCCACCATCCGGGCCGCGGTGGCGCCGATGTCGCCCGGCCGGAAGGTGTACTTCTTGCGCCCGCGCTCGATGGCGGCGAAGTCGAGCACGTTGTCGACGAGGTGCGAGAGGCGCTCGGCCTCGCGGACGATCACATCGTAGTGGCGCGCCCGCGACGGCTCGTCCGGCGCCAGCCCGAGCTGGAGCGCTTCTGCTTTGAGCCGAATCTGGGTGATCGGCGAGCGGAGCTCGTGGGAGACGTTCGCCGCGAAGTCCGACTTGTCGCGCGCGACCTCGAGCTCGCGCTGCACGAGGCGCGCGGAGAGCACGGTGCCGACCGAGATCATGAGGATGGAGAGCAGGATGATGCCGAGCCCGCGCGTGCGCTCCTCCGCCTGCCGGCGAGACAGCTGCTCGGGATCGCGCGGAAACACGCCGATGGACCAGCCGGGCAGCCACGGGGCGAGGCTCCGCCGGGCGAGGAGCGCGTCCCGGGCCGGGTCGTCGGGGCCGCGGATCTCCGCCACCACGTCGCTGTCCGGGCCCGCGGCCCGCTCGGCGATTCGGGAGAGCTGTTCGATCGTCGCGGAGAGTTCGAAGGCGAAGACGTACTGGTCCTCGTCTGTCCACGTGGTGGCCCAGAGCGCGTTCTCGGTGCGGGTGTAGGAGAACTCCCGGGGGTTGACGCGCAACATCCGGCCGCGGGCGCCGAGCGTCTCCAGCTCGGGCCGAAGCCGCTCTGCCCAGAAGAGCTGGGTGGACTTGTCTTCGAGGCGCCCGCGGGCCCGACCGAGCCACTCGGCGTTCGCCTTGCCGGCGATCAGGTCTATGCCGCGCCGCGCGACCGCGGCCTCTCCGCCGCGCCCGATGATCCACGGCTCCGCGAGGAGTACCTCGACGTGTTCGCGAACGAAGGCCTCGCCGCCCACGGGGTCTCGCCCGAGCAGGAGCTCGCCGAGCTTGAGGCGGGCAAGGTCGCCAAGGCGGAAGCCGTACGCGTCGCGCACGGCCGCGTAGCCATTGAGCACGTCGGTGAAGAGCTGCTCCGCGAACTGGATGTCCCCCGCGCGGAGCGCGGCGTTGGCGCGGGCGTAGATCGCCTGCCCGACGAGGTCCGGCGCGCGGGCGTCGCGGGCGGCCTGCGCGAAGAGCGAGGCGGCACGCCCGTAGTCCTTGGCCCGCTCCGCGCGGAGAGCGGCCTGCCAGGGCGCGAAGAAGAACAGCTCCTGGTCCTCGGCGGGGTCGACGCCGTCGGGCGGGAGCGGCGAGACGAGCTTGCCCTCCGCGTCGAACCGGTAGACGACCCGGAGAGAATCCGAGATTTCGCGCACGCCCGCGGCCACTGACTGGCCCGCCTTGAGGCGGTTCAACGTGGCGTCCTCGAACGACTGGAACTGGGCCTCGGCACCGAGCTGGAAGAGGTCGGCGGCCGCGGTCGCGATGCGCTCGACCTCGGCCATGCCGGCGCGCTGCTGGGCCCGAATGCCCGCCACGCCGTAGTAGGCGAGGAGCAAGCCCGGGAGCACGATGGTGGCGGCGAAGATGCCCACGAAGGTGAGGACCCCGCGCAGGTGGTAGACATCGACCTTGGCGCGCACGTCGCCGCGACGCGCCGCGAGCACGCGGCGGATCAGACGGAGGGGGCCGAGGCTCTTGTCGTCGTCCACGCCCGGATGCTAACGCGCGGGCTCTGCCGGCTTCCGAACGGATCGGGCCAAGGGGGTCGGCAGGTGATACCCACCGCCCCCCATGTCGCGCTACGCCATCGTGATCGCGGCCCACGGAGGGCCCGAGGCTCTTCGTGTGCGCCCGCTTCCACCCGTTCAACCGGGCCCGGGGGAGGTGCGCGTCCGCGTCACGCACGTTGCGCTCAACCACCTCGACCTGTGGGTTCGACGCGGGGTGCCGGGGCACGATTTCCACCTTCCGCGCATCCCCGGAAGCGACGTCGCCGGCGTTCTCCTCGACCCCACGCCCGCGCTCCCGGCGGGTACGGCCGTCGTGCTCCACCCGTCCTGGGGGTGCGGAAGTTGCGCGGCGTGCCTGGGCGGCCATCAGGACAGGTGCCGCGCCTTCCGCATCCGCGGCGAGAACACCGACGGCGGCTGCGCGACGGAGGTGGTGGTGCCCGCGTGGCAGGTGCTCCCCGTCCCCGACACGCTCTCCCCGGCCGAAGCCGCGTCGCTCCCGCTCACGCTGTTGACCGCCTGGCACATGCTCGTGTCGCGCGCCCGCCTCGCCCGCGGCGAGCGGGTGCTCGTCCAGGCGGGCGGCAGCGGGGTCGGCGTGATGGCGATCCAGATCGCGCGGCTCTACGGGTGCGACGTTCACGCCACGGCGTCCACGCCGGAGCGCCGCGCCCGCCTCGCGGAGCTCGGCGCCACCCCCTGGGCGTACGACGCCATCGGCGTGCGCGACGTGGACGTGGTGGTCGAGAGCGTGGGCGTCACGACCTGGAACGCATCGCTGCGCGCGCTCGCCTGGGGCGGGCGACTGGTGTGTTGCGGCGCGACGGCGGGGGCGGATGTGCCCCTGAACCTGCGCGCCGTCTTCTTCAAGCAGCTCGAGGTGATCGGGTCGACCATGGGCAGCGCGTCCGAGCTCCTCGACGCGTGGCGCGAAGTCCGCGCGGGCCGTATCCGGCCGGTGGTCGACCGCGTTCTCCCGATGTCCCGCATCGCCGACGCCCACGCCGTGCTCGCCTCCCGCGGGGCGTTCGGCAAGGTGGTGCTCGAGCAGGATCTACCTACTTCGGAGGTTACCCCGTGAGCGACGACGAACCCCGCAACGAGCTCGGCGAGGGCCGCCCGAGCGGCTACCGCCCCACCCACGCATGGCCCAGATGGACCGACGGCCCCGGCGCGGGCGGCACGTGGAAGGCCTCCCCCGAGGACTTCCAGGTCACCGAGCTCCCGCTCGTACCCCCGACGGGGAGCGGCGAACACCAGTGGTTCCGCATCGAGAAGGTGGGCCTGACCACGCTCGATGTCGCCGACGCCCTCGCGCAGGCCGCGGACGTGGGCCCCGATCGCGTCGGCTACGCCGGGCTCAAGGACCGCTTCGCCAAGACCGTGCAGGACTTCACCGTGCACTTCGGGAGGGAGGTCACCGACCTGCCGCCCGGGATGCGCATCGTGGAGCGCTCGATGACCGCGCGGCGCCTGCGCTCCGGCCAGCTCCTCGGCAACCACTTCGACTTGTTCGTTCGGGGCGGCGACGCCGTCGTCGCGCGGGCGCGGCTCGATCGGCTCCGCGCCACCGGCATGCCCAACTACTACGGCACCCAGCGTGTCGGCGGCACCGCGCCCGCCGACGGACGGGCCGTGCTGCTCGGCACGGGCCCGCGGCTCCGGCACAGCCAGCTCAAGTTCGTGCTGTCGGCCTACCAGTCGCTCCTGTTCAATCGGGTGCTCGCCGAGCGCGGCTCGGCGCGCCTCGACGGCGACCTCGACGAGGACGGCATCCCCACCGGCCCGATGTTCGGGCCCACCATGCGCACCCCGTCGGGGGAAGCCCTGGCGCTCGAGCAGCGAATTCTTGCCGCGGAGGGGCTCCCCCGCAACGTATGGAGCCGCTTCGAGCGACTCACCCAGGGCACCCGGCGCAAGCTCTGGGCGCCCGTGGTGGCCGTGCTCGAAGACGTGGCTGACGGGTTCTGGCTCCGGTTCGACCTCCCTGCGGGCAGCTACGCGACCGAGCTGCTCGAAGAAGTGCTCTGAGCGGCGCTCAGAAGTAGAAGCGGGCTCCGAGCGCCGTCCGCGGCGCGAAGAGCCCGAAACCGGCGAACTTCCCGATGCTGTCGTACGCGTTGACCGGGTAAAGCCCGACACCCACGTCGCCGAAGATGCTCAGCGGGATGTCCTCGAACTGCAGATCCGCACCGATGCCGCCGCCGACCCCGAACACCGCCGGGTAGTTTCCGTAGTACGTCCACAGGCCCAGGTCGAGGCCCGCGGCCCAGTAGAGGTCGAGGTTCGCCCAGCCCCAGTTGCCGACGGGGTAGAACTCGCGCTCGTAGTTGGCGCGCAGGCCCTGATAGAGCCAGGAGTTTCCGATGTAGCCGGAAATTCCCGACTTCTCATCGAGGTAGTACTTCCCGGTGATGGAGAAATAGTGCGCCCCGGACGCGATGCCGATCCCGAACTTCTTGGACGTTCCGATCTCCGTGGCGAAGACGGTCGACGAGAGCAGCAGAGCGGTCAGCACGCGATACCTCCTGGGGAAACCCTGCCTTGCACTAACCCGCAGAAAGAGCCTCGTAGCTACGGTCGCGTTACACCCAGCCTGCTCGGCTTCCGAGCGCTTCTCCCTTCCCCGATGGGCACTCCCCGATGAAGAACGCTTTCCTTGCCCTGGCCGCCTTCGCGACCCTCGCCGGCTGCAACCTCAAGTCGCACACCTTCCCGGGCGCTCCGCTCCCCTTCGCCAGCGTCGATTACGACGTCATGGGCGCTACCAGCGCCGAGGCGTGCGGCACCTACATCTTCGGGATTGACTTCGGTCACCTCTTCACCGACCAGCAGGGCTCCACCGGCGGCGGCGGCGGTGGCGACCCCCTGTCCATGATCCTCGGCATGCTCCCCATCGGTGGCCCCTCCCCCGAGGCCGCCCGCGCGCTCTACGACGCGATGGAGAAGATGCCCGAGGCGACCAACCTCTACGCCCCCAAGGTCCACGAGACCGTCACGGGCCTCTCCCCGTTCGGCACCCCGATCTTCGGCCAGCGCTGCGCCGAAGTCGAAGCCCGCGGCGTGAAGCTCGGCAAGGGCCCGGTCCCGAACGCCAACTAAGGCGCTCGGACCCGGCCCCGCCCGCGGGGGCCACCCGGCCACGCCCTCCCCGGTTCGTCCGGCGGAGGGCGTGTTCGTTTTCGCGTGCGCCCGCGCGCGCCTACTTCAGCAGCCCGCGCGTGAGGCGCTCTTCGGTGTAGCCCTCGGCCCAGAGCAGGTACTGCTCCAGCTCGGCGCCCGTGGGCTGGCCCTTCCGCGGCTGGATGTGGCGCCCCAGCGCGGGCATCGACCACACCGGGCGTCCCGACGTCGTGTCGTAAATCACGGCGAGCACCTCGATGCGCGCGCCGGCCATCGATCCGTACGTCTGTCCGAGAAACCACCCGCCGTTGTGCGTCCAATACAAGCGGAGGTAAGGCACCAACACCCAACGTGCCTCCGCCACGGCGGCCGTCTGCGCGGCGTCGAGCGCGACGGGGACCAGCTCGCTTCGCGGGAGGTTGAGGTTGTCGGTGCCGTCGTCGGGGTGGAGCCCGCGCACGCGCCTACGCTCGGGAACCGGCGCGATCGCCGCCGTGGGAGGCCCGACCCGGATGCCGGCTGCGGTGAGCGCGCGGGGCACCATCTCGCCCAGCCAGCGAACGCCCTCCGCGCGGTACTCCGCCTCGAGCCCCATCTCGATCAGCCGCGCCCGCACCTCGAGGGCGACATCCCCCGTTCGGATGAAGCCGCCGCCGAAGCGGATGTTGCCGAAGTACTCGTTGCGGAGGAACGCGGCGTCGCGCGGCGCGGTCGGGTCGAGCACCGTCGGCACCGCGAGGTGCTCTTCCCCGGCGCGCATCCGGCTCTCGATCTCGCCGAGCGCCGGAGACGGCGGGAATGGCGCCGCCGGGAGGTCCTGCACGGCTACCACCGGCGCGATCGCGACGCCCTCCGCGCGAATGCTCGCCGCGGTCCTCGCGTCGAGCGCGCCGGACGTGACGATGGGCACCTTCTTCGCGCACCCCGTGACGACGAGGAGGACGACGAGGAGGGCGCGAAACGGGCGGACGCTCACGCGGCCTCCGAGGGCTGGGCGTTGCGGCTGCGACCGACCACTTCGCGCAGGGACAGGCCTTCCCACACGAGGAAGAGGAGCCCAGTGCCGACCGTGAACGCGAACTGACCGATATGGAGGAGCACCGCGAAGGTGCGCGCGCGGTCGCCGTCGGCGCCGAGCATCAGGAGGCTCGCGGAGCAGAAGGCCTCGAACCCGCCGAAGAAGCCGGGGGTCGGCGCGACGGTCATGCCGGAGAGGGTGACGGTCCACACCGTGAGCGCGTCGCCGGCCGAAGCCGGCAGTCCGGGGAACGCGCGCAGCGTGAGCTGAACCGCGAGCACGGTTACCGCCCAGATGACGACGGAGCTCGCGAGGACGCCGGTCATCGCGGCGGGCCGGCGCGCGAGCGCGAGGATGCCTTCGCGGAAGCGACGCAGGAACCCGCCGAGCGGGAGGCGGTCCGTGAGGCGGAGGATTGGCTCGCCGATGGCGAGGAGCGCGAGGAGGCCGACGGTTCCGAGCGCCACGAGCGTGCCGACGGCGCGCTGACCGGCCTCGAGCACGTCGATGCCCTGCACGACGATGCGTCCATCCGGGAGGTCCACGGCGAAGCCCACCAGGAGCATCATCCCGAGCAGCATCAGCATGTCGACGAGCCGCTCGACGAAGATCGCGGCGAGCGCGGCGCCGAACGGGACGCCCTCCTTCTCGGCGAGGAGCGTCGGCCGGACGAACTCGCCCATCCGTAGGGGGACGACGTTGATGGCGAGGTAGCCGATCGAGAGGATGGAGAAGAGGCGCCAGAACGGAACGGGCACGCCGAGGATGGCCCGCAGGCGGAGCACCCGGAGGGCGTGCGTCACGCAATAGAGCACGAAGACCGCGGGCATCCAGCCCCAGGCGAAGTCGCCGAGGCTCACCGCCACGACGTTCGGGTCGATCCCCCAGAGCACCCAACCGAGGGCCAACACCGTCACGACGAGGACGGCGGCGATCTTCAAGCGCATTTCAGGATGCCTTGTTCTGACCGGCCCGCCACGCGAGCTGACGCGGCCCGGGCGCGAGCGCCTGGAGGCCGACGAGGGAATGCGCGAGGTCCTGCTTGTCCTCGACGCCGTAGAGCTCGGGCGGGACGGGGCGGCTCACGTCCGTGCCGAAGATCACGTCCCACACCGGGAGCGCGTTGGCGTAGCAGCCGTCGTAAATCTGGCCCTCCCGGGTGTGGTGCCAGGAGTGGAACAACGGATTGTTGAACGCCTTGAACCAGAACCGACGAAACGCGGAGTCGAGCGGAAAGCGGACGTTCGCGTGCTCCATGGAGTCGGCGACGATGCCGACGATGAGCGCGGCGGGGAGCGGCCAGCCAGGGGAAACCTGAAAGATCACGCCGAAGAGCACCGCGGGGATCGCCGCGAGCTGCACGAAGTCCACCACGTGCATCCGGAAGCCGGTGGTGGAGTCGAGCGTCTCGGCGGAGTGGTGTACCCGGTGGAACGACCACAGGAACTTCACGCGGTGATCTGCGTAATGCACCCAATAGCGCACGAAATCGAGCGCCAGGAACGCGACGAGGAACTGCGCGAACGCGGGGAGCGCGGTCAAATCGACGAGGCGCCCGGCCAGCGCTTCCGCGCCGAGCGCGACGGCCCCGAGCATGACCAGCTGCTTCCCGATGAACAGGATCGCGCCGTTCGTCAGGTTTACCCAGCTCTCCGCCGTGAGGAACCCCGCGCGCTTCTCCCGCGGCCAGAGCTGGCCGGCGATGAGCCCCAGCATGAGCACGAGCACTTGGGCAATCGTTGTCACCATGGGGTCCGCTTAACCGGTGGCGCGCCCGCGCCGGTGCCTTGCGCGCCCGCGGCCCGCACGCCCGCGCCGGCGCGCTGCCGACGCCGAACCGTGACGAAGGAACGGGCGGCACTCTCCGGACCGCGCGTTAGATGCCCGCCCCCGGAAGGAGTGCGCGATGATCGTGGTCAGCAACGTGTCGAAAGGTTTCGGTGGGCGGCTGCTCTTCGAGTCCGTCACGACCTCGTTCGGCACCGGCAAGCGCTTCGGCCTGAGCGGCCCGAACGGCGCCGGCAAGTCGACGTTCATGAAGATTCTCATCGGCGATCTCGAGCCCGACAGCGGCACCGTCAGCCGCCCCAAGCGCATCGGCATCCTCCGGCAGGATCACTCGCTCTACGACGACATGCGCGTGATCGACACGGTCATCTGCGGCAACAAGCGCCTGTGGGACGCCATCACCGAGAAGGAAGCCCTCCTCGCGAAGCCGGAACAGACCGACGCCGACGGCGAGAAGCTCGGTGACCTCGAGTGCCTCATCGCCGAGGAGGACGGCTACACCGCCGAGCCCGACGCCGCCGTGATGCTCGAGGGCCTCGGCATCCCGCAGGACTGGCAGGAGCGCCCGATGAAGGAGCTCCAGGGCGGCTTCAAGCTGCGCGTGCTCCTCGCCCAGGCCCTGTTCGGCCGCCCGCACGCGCTCCTGCTCGACGAGCCCACCAACAGCCTCGACATCGAGTCGATTGCCTGGCTCGAGGACTTCCTCATCGCGTTCGACGGCGTGCTCGTGGTCATCTCCCACGACCGGCACTTCCTCAACGCCGTGTGCACGCACATCGCCGACATCGACTACCAGACCATCATCCAGTACACCGGCAATTACGACGACATGGTTCGGGCGAAGGCGCAGATTCGCTCGCAGGTCGAGTCGAGCAACACGCGGAAGATGGAGAAGATCAAGCAGCTCCAGGACTTCGTTCAGAAGTTCGGCGCCGGCACCCGGTCCTCCCAGGCGGCGAGCCGCAAGAAGGAAATCGAGCGCCTCCGCCCCGACGAGGTGAAGCGCTCGAACATCGCGCGGCCCTACATCCGCTTCGACTACGAGAAGTCGAGCGGGCGCGACGTCCTCGAGATTCGCAAGCTCGCCGGCGGGTACGGCGAGAAGCGCATCTTCGGCGGCCTGAACCTCGACATCAGCCGCGGCGACAAGGTCGCCGTCATCGGGCGAAACGGTTCTGGCAAGACGACGCTCATCCGCACGCTCCTCAAGGAGTTGCCGGCGCTGCAGGGCAGCATCAAGTGGGGCCACGAGACGAACCCCGGCTACTTCCCGCAGGACCACGAGCAGGAGATCCCGCCGGGCTTCACCGTGTTCGGCTGGATGTTCGAGCAGAAGCCCGTCGCCGGCAAGGAAGGCGTGCGCCAGGTGCTCGGCCGCATGTTGTTCTCGGGGGAAGACGGCGACAAGCCGACCGCAACGTTGTCCGGCGGCGAGCGCGTGCGCACGCTCCTCGCGCGGCTGATGCTGCTCCAGTTCAACGTGCTGGTGCTCGACGAGCCCACCAATCACATGGATCTCGAGGCCATCTCCGCGCTCCGCGACGGCATCGAGGCCTACCAGGGCACCTGCATCTTCGTCACGCACGACCGCGACCTCATCGAGACCGTCGCCACCAAGCTCCTCGTCGTCGACGGCGGGGGCAAGGTGGACGTGTACACGGGCGGGTACGCCGAGTACCTCAAGACGAAGCGGTAGATGCGCCGCTGGTGGCCCCACGCCCGGGCGGTCATCGTCGCGTTTCACCTCGTGGCCATCACGCTCTCGGCCGTGCCGTCGCCCGAGGGCGGGCTGAACCGCGCCAACTGGAAAGACCCGACCGTCCAGGTGGAGCTCGCCGCGTGGGCGGGCCGCTTCGGGATGGCGCCCGCGGCGTTCGAGGAGCAGCTCTGGTCGGTCGCGAAGGCGTACGGCGGCATGTACTCCGACGTATTGGCCCCGATCCGGCCCTACGAGGCCCTCGCCGGCTCCGAGCAGAGCTGGAAGATGTTCGTGGCGCCGCACCGGTTCCCCACGCGCCTCGAGATCGCCGGCCGCGCCGGAGAGGGCCCGTGGGAGGTGCTGTTCGAGGAGTCGTCGGCCACCGCCACGTGGCGGCGCGAAACGCTCCGGCTCGAGCGCCTGCGGAGCGCGATCTTCCGCTGGGGCTGGCCGAACTATTCATCGTCCTGGACCCGCGGGTGTACGTCGCTCGGGGCGCTGGCCCTCGACGATCACCCCACCCTCACCGAGATCCGCTGCCGCTTCTACAAGGCCAAGTCCCCGTCGCCGGATGAGGCCCGCTCCGGCACGCTCCCTCCGGGCAAGTGGTGGGGCACCCGCGTCGTGAAGCGTGGCGCGGACGGCGTCGCGCAGCCCGCCGTCAAGGCCGCGGATGAACCGGTAGCCGCTGGGGCAGCCAAGTGAACCTCTGGCGCCGCTGGGTCGCCCTGCTCGACCACCGCGAGCCCGCCACCGCGCTCGCGCTCTGCCGCATCGCCGTCGGGCTCATCGTCGCGCTCCACCTCGGGCGGATGCTGCTGCTGGACGCCGACCGCCTCGTGTGGGCCGATGCCAGCTTCGGCGGCCTCCGCACGCTCGAGCCCGGGTGGCTCGCGCACCTCGGGGGCCTCACCGCTCAGAACATCCGCGCGCTCACGGCCCTCACCACCTTCGCGGGCCTCACCTTCGCGTTCGGCCTCTACACACGGCTCTCGGGCATCGTCCTTTGGCTCGGGTTCCGCACCCTCGCCGACCTCAACGGGCACTCGGGCGGCGCGTACGACGAGCTGCTGAAGAACGAGCTCCTCCTGCTCGTCGTGTCCGGCTGCGGCGCCACGCTCTCGCTCGACGCGTGGCGCAGCGGCGTGACGCACGATAACACAGCTCCCGCGTGGCCCCGCTACGTGCTCGTGTTCCAGCTCGCGCTGATGTACTGGTCCACCGGCATGCAGAAGGTGTCCGACGGCTGGGTGCCCGGCGGCTCGGCCGACGCCCTCTGGTACATCCTCCAGCAGCCCACGTGGCAGCGGATGCCGATGACCTGGGTGGCCCCCGCCTACCCGCTCACCCAGGTGGCGACGCTCGGCACGTGGCTCTTCGAGCAGGGCGCCCCGATCCTGCTCCTCGCGTTCTGGTTTCGGCGCACGCGCACCCGCCCCGGACGGCTCCGCGCGCTGTTCAACCGGCTCGACGTGCGCGCGCTCTACCTCTTCACCGGCATCGCGATGCACGTCGGCATCGAGGCCACGATGGAGGTCGGCGCGTTCAGCGCGGCGAGCCTCGCGCTCTACCTCTGCTGCTTCCACCCGGACGAGTGGGCGGCCCTCGGGCGCCGCCTCGGCCTCGTCCGGGTTTCGGCAGCGGCTACGGAGCGTCGACCGGCGTGAGCGTCAGGCCGTCCTGGAGCACGGCGGTGATGTCCTCGGCGACGATGTAGATGCAGTACGGCTCGCCGTCCGCGCACGGCTCGCACGACACGCCGGCGCCGGCCGCGATCTCGCAGACGGCGGCGAGGTCGCCCGCGTCGCGACCGACGAGCGGCGCCATGTAGCGCGAGTCGCCGAGGCCGCTGCCGACGCCGCGCTCGATGGCGGTGCCGTCCGCCGTGAACGTGCCGGAGAGGTGGAACTCCTCGATCGGGATGAGGATGCCGTTGTAGCTAAGCGTGATGTACTCGGCGAACGCCTCGAAGTACGGCTGCTCGGAGAAGTCCCCGGCGGGGAAGTCCCAGGTCTCTTCCGAGATCACCTGCGTGTAGGTGCCGTCGTTCTCGAGCTCGCCGACGCCGCCGAGCAGGTCGAGGGTGGTCTCGTCGGCCGCCGTGACGGAGATGAGCAGGGGGAGCGTCAGGTAGCTCGATGCGAGCAGATCGAGGAACGCGGGCTCGGTGATCGTGGAGTCCGAAAGCCGGAAGACGTAGGTGTTGCCGACCATGTCCTCCGCGCCCACCGCGAGCGGAGCGCCGAGGCTCGACGTCGTGAAGCTCGCGCTGGACGCCGCGCCGCACACGTCCACCGAGAGCGTGTACGTGCTCTCGGCGTCGAGCACCGTCGTGAGGAAGGCCTGCACGTTTCCGTCGGTCCACTCGGTCTCGAACGGGACTTCCGCGCCGCCAGCGTCGGTGAGCGAGAGGTCGGCCGACGACCCGTCGCCCTCGAAGCTGACCACGATCGGGTCGCGGTAGTACACGGCGGTCGCGCCGTCCGCCGGCTCG
>CAXNIN010000004.1:0-37021 GCA_964202365.1 Myxococcota bacterium
CCGCGCCAGGCGCCTGGAGGGCGGCCGGCTTCCGGCCGGTCGGGCCGCCGCGGCCCGACGGAGCGGCCCCGCCGCGACCCCGCAAGGGGCCGACGGCGCCGCGTCCGCGCGGCGCCGGGGCGCCCGACTGCCCGCGATCTACCGCAGGAGTTCGCCCACCCGCGCGCGCTCCACGAACCGCCCCTTGTGCGTGGACGACGCCACGCCCTTGTGCACGACCACCTTGCCGCGGCTGATGACCGTCTCGCTCCAGCCCTGCACTTCGTGCCCTTCGTACGCCGAATAGTCCACCTTCATGTGGTGCGTGTCGCGGTCGTGCACGGAGATGGTGCGCTTCTTCTCGGGGTCGAAGATGACGAGGTCGGCGTCGCTGCCCACGGCGACCGTGCCCTTCTTGGGGAAGAGGCCGAACGTCTTGGCCGCGGCGGTGGACGTCAATTCCACGAAGCGATTCACGGAGATACGGCCCTGCACCACCCCGCCGTCGTACATGAGCGACATGCGGTTCTCGACGCCGGGGGCGCCGTTCGGGATCTTGGTGAAGGACTCGCGCCCGAGCTCCTTCTGGCCCACGAAGCAGAAGGGGCAGTGGTCGGTGGCGACGGCGGAGAGGTCGCCGAACTTGAGGCCCTGCCAGAGCGACTTCTGGTTCCACTTCTCGCGGAGCGCGGGGGTCATGACCCACTTGGCGCCCTCGAACTCCGGACGTTCGTACCAGGATTGATCGAGGAAGAGGTACTGCGGGCAGGTCTCGGCCTGCACGTCCACCCCGCGGCTGCGGCCGATCTTGACCTGCTCGAGCGCGTCGTGACTGGAGAGGTGCACGATGTAGAGGGGGACGTTCGCCACTTCGGCGATCGCGATGGCGCGGTGCACGCCCTCGGCTTCCATCCGCGTGGGGCGGGTGAGCGCGTGCCACTTCGGATCGACCTTGCCGTCCTCCACGGCCTCCCGGATGATCTCGTCGATGACAATCCCGTTTTCCGCGTGCATGTTGATGCGCGTGCCGTTGAGGCCGGCTTGGCGGAAGGCGCGGTAGAGCACGCCGTCGTCCACGTAGAGGACACCCGGGTACGCCATGAAGAGCTTGTAGGACGTGACGCCGAGGCGCGCGAGCTGCTCCATCTCGGGGAGGCGCTCGCGGGGCATGTCGGTGACGATCATGTGGAAGGCGTAGTCGATGCTCGCCTTGTCCCTGGCTTTCTCGTGCCAGATGTCGAGGCCTTCGAGCGTGGAGCGGCCCTTCTGCTGAATCGCGAAGTCGATGATGGTGGTGGTGCCGCCGAACGCCGCGGCGAGCGTGCCGGACTCGAAGTCATCCGCGGACGTGGTGCCGCCGAACGGCATGTCCATGTGCGTGTGCGGGTCGATTCCGCCGGGGATGACGAGCTTGCCCGTGGCGTCGAAGGTTTCGTCGGCTTCGACCTGGAGGTTCTGACCGATGAGCTTGACGGTGTCCCCCTCGATGTAGATGTCGGCGAAGTAGTCGTCGACCGCGGTGACGATGCGACCGTTCTTGATGAGGATGGACACCGAGAGCCTCCGTTGGGGGTGGACGGCAGTGTAGCAAAGCGGCGCGCCCGGGACGTGATCCCCTCGCGGCCGTTGAAGAGGAACCTGCGATGACGAGCGACGAGATCCGCCGGAAGCACAGAGAGTACCTGATGCCTTCGGTGATCAACTACTACCAGGAGCCGATCGCGATCGACTCCGCGAAGGGCGTGTACATCACCGACGTCGATGGGCGGGAGTACCTCGATTTCTTCGGGGGAATCCTCACGGTTTCGCTGTCGCACGCCAACGAGGACGTGAACGCGGCCGTCAAGTTTCAGCTCGATCGCCTCTCCCACATCTCGTCGCTCTACCCCACCGCGCCCATGGTGCAGGTGGCCGAAGCGCTCGCCGGCATCATGCCGGGCGACGTGAAGCAGAGCTTCTTCGTCGCGAGTGGCACCGAGGCCGACGAGATGGCGGTGATGCTCGCGATGAGCCACACCGGGGCGCTCGAGACCGCGAAGGCGAGGTAGAACGCCCCCCCACCGCGCCCGGCTACCGCGCGTTCGCGAGCCCGGCGGCCAGGGCCTCGCCCACGAGCTTGTGGCCGTGCACGTTCGGGTGCACCTGGTCGGCGAAGTGCCCGATGGTGCCGCCGTTGGTCCGGAGCCACGCGGGGCCGTCCACGAAGGGCGCGCCGCGCTCTTCGGCCACGCGGGCGAGGGCGGCGCGGTATTCGGCGACCTCCTCGGGCGCGCCGGCGGGGTCGAGGTCGACGGGGGCGGGGAGCGCGAGGAACGCGACGCGCGCCCCGAGCGTGCCGGCGTGGTCGGCCATGGCGCGGAGGTTGTCGACGTAGTCGCGGAGCCGCACCCGGGAGCGCCCTTCTTCGCCCTGGCCGCCGACGTCGCCGTCCATGTCGGCGATCCAGCCCACCTTCCGCTCGCGCATGAACGGGGTGAGGAAGATGCGGGCCACCCGGTAGGTCGCGAACGCGCGGAGCGGGGTGCGGACCGCTTCCACGGTTTGGCTCGGGCGTAAGAGCCCGCGATCCTTGTACAAGTCGCTCCACAACGTCGCGACCACGATCCACGTGGGAGCGACCGCCGCGCCCTTCTCCCGGAGGCGCGCGAGCGCCTGGGACGAGTCGTGGCCCGGCACCCCGCCGATCACCCCGGTCACCGGGCGGCCCCACGTCGCGGCGAGCTTCTCGGCCGCCACCGAGGAGAACACCGCGGCTTCGGGAACCCCGTCGCCGAACACGGACGAGTCGCCGAGCGTGAGGATGCGCTCCTCGTCGGGGGCGCGCGGGCCGAGATCGGGGCCGCGCAGGCCGAGCGTGTTGATGCGGCACGGCACGTCGCCCGACATCACGATGCGGTCGGCCGGGAGCGCCCACTCGGTGGCGTCGTCCTGCACCATCACGATGCCGCCGAGCTGATCGCGGGCGCGCGCCGCCTGCTGGAGGAACGCCTCGTCGCGGCCGGGGCTCGGCGGCGGGAGCGTGCGCGTGGGCGGCTTCACGTGCGGCTCGACGAACCACGCGGCGCCCTCGACGAGCCAGAGCACGCCCACGACCGCGGCCACGGAGAACAGGACTCGGCGCGACACGGTAGGCATCGCGTTGTTCTACCGCGGCGCGCGGGCCCGCGCCGAACCCCCGAGCGGTCGAACCGCTCGAGGGTCGGGCCTACGGCCCGTCCGGAAACAACGTTTGCATTCGGCCGCCCCTGGACTCGCGTCCGCGGCGTCGCTCGTCGGTCACATGCCTACGGGCATGTTCCCTCCTCGCTCCTTGCGGCCACGGCCCAGGGTCGCCCTCGGTGCTGAACGTTGTTTCCGGACGGACCCTTACGGGGTCAGCCCCGCATCACTGGGTGCCGCCCGCCGGCTGTTGGGGCGGCGTCGCCGCCATCTGGATCGTGTTCGCGAGCTGCTCGTACACGTTCGCGAACATGTCCTTCTGCCCCACGAGGGGCTGGTCGTCGGCGATCTGGTCCACCTGCGCGCCGATGGTGGTGAGGCGGTCGCCCATCCACGAGGCGTTCTGCGCCTTCTGGTACCCCTCGAGCGCCCCCACCGCCTCGGTGAGCGCGCGCTTGGTCCACCGCGCGTGCATGTCCGTGGTCTCGCCGGACGCCTCGATGCGGTCGGCGAACCCGTTGATGCGGGCGGTCGCGTCGGTGACCTCACTCCCGGCGTTGGGAAGCACCTGGAACGCCTTCGAGAGATCGCGGAGCGACTGGACGAGGCTGGCCGCGGCGAGCTCGGAGGCGCCCCGGATGAGCTGGACGTTCTGCTCGAGGGCCTTGATCTCCGGTGAGACGATGGCGGCCTGACCGTACTGGCCTTCCTGCCCGTTGGTACCGGGCTGCCCGTATTGGCCCTGCTGCCCGTCCGTGCCCGGCTCCTGCCCGGTGGTGCCCTGCTGGCCGGGCTGCCCGTAACTGTCCTGGCCGTACCCCGGCGGTTGGTCGAGGCCCTGTCCCTCGAAGGGTTCCGACGACTTCTGGCATCCCACCGCCGCGAGCACGAGCGACAGCATCCATCCGATTCGGTGCATGGTACTTCTCCCTTTGGCTCCGAGATGGCTAGACCGATCGGGTCCCTGCGGCAAGGGGCTCGTTGTTCCTGGCCTTGTCGAGGTCGCCCCAAAGCGCCAGCTTGTCGGTGTCACCAAACGGGGGTCGTCGTGGGGCGTCTGGTTTTGCTCACTCTTCTCACAAGCTGCCAACCTGTAACGACGGACGAGCCCGGCAACGGGCCCCCGAACGGCGGCGGCGACGCCTCGCTCACCCTCACCGCCCCCGCGGACGGCAGCGGCACCTACGCCGGCGCGGTCTCGCTCGCCTGGGAGGTAGAGGGTTTCACGCTCGACGGCGACGCCATCGGCGAGGAGAAGGTCGCCGGGCGCGGCCACGTGCACGTGTACGTAGACGGCGCGCTCGTCGAGGAGACCGCCGAGGACGGCCTGCCGCTGCTCGATCTCGGCGCGTCGGGCGCCCACACCATCCTCGTGCGCCTCGCGGAGAACGACCACGACGAGCTCCGGGGGAGCGACAGCGTCGAGGTTCTCTCGCGGAGGCCCACGCTCCGCCTCCTCGGCCCCACCGACGGCCAGGCGCTTACCGCCAGCAGCGTCCCGCTGGTGTTCACCGTCGATGACTTCGATCTCGTCGACGCGATCGGCGAGGCCGACGTCTTCGGGGAGGGGCACTTCCGGGTGCTCGTGGACGGCGAGCCGCGCGATCGCGGAGCAGACCCGCTCACGGCGGTGGCCTCCGGGCTGGTCGCGGGCGCGCGCACGGTCGCCGTCGAGCTTGTCACCAACGATGGCGTGCCGCTCGAGCCGCCCGTCTCGGCGTCCGTGTCGGTCGACGTGCCGGTCGGCGCGCGCGGGGTGTATTGGGATCGCACGGCGTTCGCCGGCCCGTTCGACTCGGCGACGGTGCCCGTCTCGCTCACGAGCACGTCGTTCGTCCTCTACGACCGCGATCTCGGCCGTCCGCCGGTCGACGGCGAGGGTCACCTCCACCTCTACCTCGACGGCGCCTGGCTCGATGCCACCGCGGAGCCGACGCGCGTGTTGCAGAACATGGCGGCCGGACTCCACGTCTTCGAGGCGCGCCTCGTCACCAACGACGGCTTCGAGCTGCCCATCGTCGATCGCCTGTGGGTGGATGTCGCGAGCGACCGCCCCGATGTCGCGATCACCTACCCGGGCGCGGCGTGGCGCATGGCACCAACGTTCGACCTGACGTACACCGTGGAGAATTTCACGCTCGACGCCAGCGCCATGGGCGGCGCCAACGCTCCGCACGCCGGGCACGCCACCGTGTGGCTCGACGGCGTGCCGTTCGCGGAGACGGCCGACACGACCGTGCCGTTCACCGGTCTTCTCCCTGGTGAACACGTCGTGCGCCTGGAGCTCGCCAACCACGATCGCACGCCGGTGGAGCCGCGGGTGTACACCGAGATCCCGATCGTCGTGGAGTAGGCCCGATCACGCGGCGCGCCTCGCAAACGGGGCGGCGGGCGGCTACGGAATCGCCGTGGAGTCGGACCCCTCGCGCGCCCGCGTGGTCGCCACGCGCCTGATGCCCCTCGTGGCCGCGCTGGTCACGGGGGGCGTGCACGCGCGTTTCCTCACGCTCGACGGCGCGCTCCCCGTCGGAGACGCCGCGGGGCACCTGCTGAAAGTGGGGCGGCACCTCGCCTGGCTCCAGGGCGGCGGGCCGCTCCCGCTCGAAGCGTTTCCGCCGGGGCTCTATGTGGTCGCCGCGTGGATGGTCGCTTGGATCGGCCCCACGGTCGATGCCGCCGCGCTGGGAACCGTCGCCTTCGCGAGTTTACTCGGGTTCACGCTCTCTTGGCTCGGTCTGCGGGCCGGCGGGCCGTTCGCGGGCGTCCTGCTCCCGCTCGTGGCGCTGGCCACCCCGATGCTCTCGGCCAGCGCGCGGCTCCTCCTCCTCGACCTCCCCGCGACCGCCCTCATCGTGGTCGTGTGGACCCTCGCGTGGGAGTCCGGCGGGTTTCGGCGGCCCGTGCCCACCGTGCTGATGGGGGTCGCGATTGGCGTGGGCGCCCTCGTCAAGTACACGCTGTTTCCTTGGGTCCTCCCGTTTCTCGTGTTGACCGGCGTAACGATGGTTGTCCGGTCTCCCACGTCGCTGCTGCCGCTCGTGTTCGCGGCGTACCCGGGGTGGTTGGCCTTTCGCGCGCTCGTCGAGCGGAGCGGGGCGCCCGCCGGGACGTTCACGCCCGCGCGGCTCGTCGGGCCGGTGAACGTCGCGCTCGGCGTCGGGGTGGTCGGCGCGTTCGTCGTGATTGTCGGAGTGTTCGCGGCGCGGCGGCGGGGCAAGGACAGCCGGTGGGTCGTCGGGCTCGCCGACGGCGCCTGGCTGGCAATCGCGGCGATTTGTGCGATGGCGGTGGTGCTTCCCTGGTTCCTCTACGCCATGCCGGTGGTGTGGTCGAAGGTGCGCCAGGAGGCCATCGAGGAGGTGCGCACGAGCGGCGTGGCGCACGCCACCACGTACATTCGTGCGTTGGTGCTCCGTAGTTGGCCGGGCGCCGGGTGGCTGCTCCAGGGGGCGGCGGCGCTCGAGCTCGCGTGGCAGGCGTGGGTCGTGCGGGCACGATGGGCGTCGTCTTCCTGGGGCAGGGGGGCGGAGCCCCCCCGCAACGCCCCCCCCGACGCGCCGCGGTTCGGGCCGTCGGTGGGCATCGCGCTCTCGTGTGTGCTGGGAACCCTCTTCACGCTCCACCGCCTCCCGGTCGATCCGCGGTACTATCTCCCGTTGCTCGCGGGGGCGGGGATCGTCCTCGGGCTCGGCGCGTACCGGTTCAAGCTCGGTCGCTGGGCGCTCGCGCCGGCCCTCGCGCTCCTGCTCCTCGATCAGCTCGCCGCGGACGCCGACTTCGGCTGGCGCCCCGCCGCGCGGCTCCCGCTCGCCGGTTTCGACGCGAGCGCCGCCACGCGGCTCGACCCCTGGGGCCCGTTCGCGCCGCCGGCGCCGGCAAGCTCCCCGCTCGCGGCCGCCCTCGTGGCGCTGGTCGACGCCGTGGAGGCGCGCCCGGACGCCGCGGCGTGCGGCGCGGTGCTCCTCGCCGTCCCGCACGGGCAGGAAGCGCGCGCCAACGGCTTCGAGACAGGTGGCATCGCGCCGCTCGCGCTCCTGCGCGGCGTGCCCGAGTGCGCGTTCGTCCAGTGGGAGATCGGCACGCCGGCCCCGCCGCTGCGCGACGTGCGCTACCTCGCGATCGCCGGTGTCCGCGCCGACCAGGTGCGGACCTTCCTCGTCGCGCTTCCCCAGGAGCCCGGCCCGGCGCTCCTCGACCGCGCGGTCGACCCGCGCGTGGTGCGCCTCCACCCCTTCACCGGCGACAGCGCCGCTCCGATGCCGCATGCCCCGCTCTGACACACCGTCCGTTCGCCCGCGCGCGCCCCTCGCGCTCCTCCGTGCGCGCAGGGGCCGCCTGCTCGCGCTCGCCGGCCTCCTCGCCGCGTGCGCGCCGCCCGCTCCGGTGCCCGGCGGCGCGTTGGACGTGGCCCTGGGCGGCGACTGGACCAGCGCGGGCGGCGCCGTGCGGCTCCCGATCCCGACCGCCCAGGGCGACCTCGCGCTCACCCGCTCCCTCATGCTCCCGGAAGGCTGGGACCCCGACACCCGCGCCGTCCTCCGCGGGCACGCCACCGGCTGGCGCGTGCGCGCGTCTGTCGGCGGGCGGGAGATAGGCACCGACGCCGGCGGGCTTCGCGCGTTCGCGGTCAACCTCACGGGCGCCCTCCGCGCCGGCAAGAACACCCTCGGGCTCGTGGTGGAGAGCCCCCGGCCGGACAACATCGTCCCCGGCAAGACCATCCTCACGATGACGGCGTACACCTACCGCCAGCCCGCGAAGGGCCAAGTGGCGGCCCGCGGGGAGGTGTGGCTCGAGCTCGCCGAGGCCCGCCGCATCGACGACCTCGACGTCGCCTACGTCGACGACGTAGTTCGCGTCTCCGCCCGGGTGCGCGGCGCCGAGGGCGAGGTCGTGCGCTTCGCCGTCACGCGCGACGGCGAGGAGCTCGCGCGGCTCCCCGACGCCACGGTGAAGGACGGCGTCGCCGAGGCCGAAGCCCCGTGGCGCGGGCCCCGGTGGTCGCTCGGCGGCGCCGAGTCGCCCTTCCTTCAGTACGTCGTGGCCACGCTCCCGAACGGCGCGACGCGGCAGGTGCGCTTCGGCGCGCGCGCGGTCACCCGCGACGCGAAGCGGCTCGCGCTCGACGGCACGCCGCTGTACCTCGCGGTGCGACGTCACGTCTACGACGGCCAGCGCGACGCCCGCTCGGAGGTCGCCGCGCTGGCGGCGCTCTACGCCCGGGCGGGCCTCAACGCGGTCGAGCTGCACGCCGCCTTGGCGCCCGACGCCTTCTTCGCGGCCGCCGACGAGCTGGGGTTCCCCGTGGTGATGACCCCGCGTTGCGACGGGCGCCGCCAGGACGACGGCACGCTCCGCGCCGACGACGATTGGGCCGCGTTCGTCCAAGAGGGGAACGCCCGCATCGCGGCGGCCGGACGCGACCATCCGTCCGTTGTCCTCTGGAACCTCGAGGCGCCGGCGGAGGACGGCTACCCCGCGCTCTACGCGCCCTTTTCCAAAGCGGGCGCGCCGGTCGTGGATCTCCGCGAGAGCAACGGGTTCAGCGACACGAACTACGTGCGGATGCGCGCGGAGGCGCCGCTCCCGGCGTACATCAACGAGCTGGCGTTCAAGACCGATCTCTTCGGTGGCACCGCCATGCTGGCGCGCCTCGGCGCGCTCGTGGCGGAGCACCGCGCGTGGGGCATCGGCATCACGCTCCCGCACGTTCTCCACATCGACGCCACCGCGCCCGACGGCGCGGTCACCAACCCGGACTACCTCGCGGGCGTCCAGGCGATGCTCGCCGCCCAGAACGTCGTGCCTCTCCCGACGGGGGTGCGGCGCGGGCCGGCGGCGGTGCGCGTCACGGCCGCCCGCGCGGACGGGCCCGCGGAGGGCGAGATTCTCGTGCTCGAAGCACCCGGACAGGCGCCCGTGGCGGCCGCGACGGATGCCTCCGGCGTCGCGACGATCGAGCTCGACTACGCCGGCGTCGCGACGCTCCGTGTGCTCGGCCGGCCGGCCCGCACGGAGGTGACCCTCGTGCCCGGCCGCTACGCCGACGGCCGGTGGGAGCCCTCCGTGGTGCCGCTCACGCTCACGCTCGAGTAGCGGCCGCGCTCACGCCGCCGCGGTGACCGACGCGCGCCCGCGCATCCCCACCCAGTACGCGACGCCCGAGATCGCGACGCCCGTGAACCAGGCGTAGGGGTAGATCGCGATGAACAGGTCGGGCGCCGTCGCGAGGAGCTTGGTCTTCACGAGGAATCCGGGGAGGTTCGGCGCCACGCCGAGCGCGAGCGCGCCGATCGCCACGGCGTTGAAGCGGCCGTATCGCCCGTCGAGCCGGAAGAGCTCCGGCACGTCGAGCACTGTCTTCCGCACGAGCCAGTAGTCGACGATGAGGATGCCGGCGACGGGCCCGAGGAGCCCGCCGATGCCGCCGAGCCAGCCGTCCAGGTAGGTGGCGGGGTCGGACATGAGCTTCCACGGCATGCAGAGGATGCCGAGGATGCCGGTGATGAGCCCGCCGGTCTGGAAGCTGATGTAGCGGGGCGCGAGGTTCGCGAAGTCCTGCGCGGGGCTCACGACGTTCGCGGCGATGTTGACGGACAACGTCGCGAGCACGATGCCGAACACGGCGACGATCGCGACGACGGCCCGCGTGAGCGCGTCGGCGATCAGCGGCGCGGCGAGCCCGGCCGGGGCCTCGGACGAGGTCATGATGCCGAGCAGGTGTTCGGGGTTCCACAACTTCTCGACCGGGGTGCCGGGGAGCACCGCGGCCGACGCGCTCGTGATCACGACGGCGATCGCGGAGAAGGCGATCATCGTCGTGGGCAGGCCGAGCGCCTGCCCGAGCATCTGCTCGCGCTGGCCGCGGCCGTACCGCGTGAAGTCGGGGATGTTGAGGGAGAGCGTGCTCCAGAAGCCGATCATCGCGGTGAGCGCCGGGATGAAGACGGGCCAGAACTCGCCGAGGGTGGTGAACTTCGACGGGTGGTGGAGGAGCGGCCCGACGCCGTCGGCGCGCGCCACGACCCACCCGAGCAGCACCACGGCGAGCACGAGAACGATCGGCGCCGCCCAGTTCTCGAACACGCGCACCGCGTTCATGCCCCGGTAGAT
Organism: Myxococcota bacterium; assembly: GCA_964202365.1. GTDB lineage: Bacteria > Myxococcota_A > UBA796 > UBA796 > SXON01 > CAJBVW01. The sequence goes on from CAXNIN010000004.1 coordinate 10,252, forward strand.
GATGAAGATGTTCATCGCCCAGAAGACGGCGAACGTGATCGCGCTCGGGACGGAGAGCCCCGCGAGGTCGGCGCCGCCGCCCACCGCCGCGAAGCCCGGCCAGAAGGTGAGGAGGAAGGTCTTGAGCGCCTCGCCGCCGATGTAGGCGTTGATGCCGAACCAGCCGCACGCCACGAACGCGCGGAGCACCGCCGGGATGTTGGCTCCCACCGTGCCGAAGCTGGCGCGGGCGAGCACCGGGAAGGAGATGCCGTACTTGGTGCCCGGGTGCGCGTTGAGCAGGATCGGCGCGAGCACGATGATGTTGCCGAGGCCGATGGTGAGGAGCGCCTGCCACCAGTTCATGCCCCCCGCCATCAGCCCGCCCGCGAGCGTGTAGGTCGGGATGCAGTGCGCCATGGAGATCCAGAGCGCGGCGAAGTTGTAGGTGCTCCAGTCCCGGCGCGCCTGCGGCACGGGCGCGAGGTCCGCGTTGAAGAGCGGGCTGTCCGCTACGTCGGCGGGGAGGCCCGCGAGGGCCTCGGCGGCGAGACGAGGATCGTGCATGGATTCTCCGGGCGGCGAGTCTACACCGCGCGACCGTCCCCCTGTCACCGCGCCGTCACTGGCTCGCCTCCGCCCCCCGGCCTGCGGGAGGTCCGCGCCCGCTCCTCGGCCACCTCTCGCCCACCCCTCGCCCACCCCGCGCGCGGTTCGGTGTCCGCCCCTACCGGCATTCGTGGTACAACCGCCGTTCCCCAGACGAACCGGAGTCCGCAATGTGGAAGCTCCCCGAGACGCGCTCGGAGGCGACCTTCGACGATTACAAGGCGCCGTACGACGCCCAGCAAGCCGCCGCCGAAGCGAGCCGCTGCCTGTACTGCCACGACGCGCCGTGTGTGACGGCGTGCCCCACCGGCATCGACATCCCCAACTTCATCCGGAAGATCGCGACCGGGAACGTGAAGGGGTCCGCGCGTACCATCTTCTCCGCGAACATCCTGGGCGCCTCGTGCGCGCGCGTCTGCCCGGTCGAGGTGTTGTGCGTGGGCGACTGCGTCTACAACGCCGCGGAGATCCCGCCGATCCAGATCGGCCGGCTCCAGCGGTACGCGACGGACAAGGCCGTGGCGGAGAACTGGCGCTTCTTCGAGGCCGGCCCCGACACCGGCAAGCGCGTGGCGCTCGTCGGCGCGGGCCCGGCTTCCCTCGCGGCGGCGCACGAGCTCCGGCGGCACGGCCACGCCGTCACCATCTTCGAGAAGGGCAGCCTTCCCGGCGGCTTGAACGTCACCGGGGTGGCGCCGTACAAGCTCCGCGCGGAAGACGCCATCGCCGAGCTCGACTGGGTGCGCGGCATCGGCGGCATCGAGATCGTCCCGAACACCGAGCTCGGCCGCGATCGCGCGTGGGGTTCCCTCGCGGAGTTCGACGCCGTGTTCCTCGGCGTGGGCCTCGGCCCGGATCGTGCGCTCCCCGGCGCCGACCTCCCGGGCGTAGAGGGCGCGGTCGCCTGGATCGAGCGCATGAAGCTCGGCACGGTCGACCTCTCCGGCGTGCGCGACGCCGTCGTGATCGGCGGCGGCAACACCGCGATCGACGTCGTCCGCGAGCTCCTCGGCCTCGGGGTGCCCGCGGTGACGATGCTCTACCGCGGCGCCGAAGCGAAGATGAGCGGGTACCACCACGAGTGGGACGCCGCCAAGAAGGAGGGCGCCCGCGCCCTCTGGGGTGCCGTGCCCGCCGGGTTCACCGGCGACACGCGGGTCAGCGGCGTGCGGTACACCGGGCCGGAAGGCGCGGCGGTCGCCCCGGCGCAGCTCGTGCTCCTCGCCATCGGCCAGACCAAGCTCGGGGACGCGCTCGCCGCGCTCGGGGTGCGGGCCGACGGTGGCCGCGTGGCCGTGGGGGCCGATGGCGCCACGTCGCGGCCCGGATGGTTCGCTGGCGGAGACCTCGCGAACGGTGGGAAAGAGGTCGTCAACGCCGTCGCCGAAGGCAAGCGCGCCGCGGCCGGCATCCACGCGTTTCTGTCGGGAGGGGGCCATGCCTGATCTGAAGACCAACTGCGCGGGCATCGTCTCGCCGAACCCGTTCTGGCTCGCCTCCGCGCCGCCCACCAACTCGGGCGGGCAGATCCTGCGCGCGTTCGACGCCGGCTGGGGCGGGGCCGTCTGGAAGACGCTCGGCACGCCGATCCAGAACGTGTCGAGCCGGTTCGGCGCCAACAAGCTCTTCGGGCACGAGCCCCTCGGCTTCAACAACATCGAGCTCATCACGGACCGTCCGCTCGACACGAACTTCCGTGAGATCTACGAGGTGAAGAAGCGCTTCCCGAACAACGCGGTCATCGCGTCGCTCATGGTGGAGACGCGCGAGGAGTGGAAGGAGATCATCCAGCGCTCGGTGGACGCCGGCGCGGACGGCATCGAGCTGAACTTCGGCTGCCCGCACGGCATGTGCGAGCGCGGCATGGGGTCCGCCGTCGGGCAGGAGCCCATGGTGAACGAGCGGATCACGAGCTGGGCCAAGGAGTTCTCCACCATCCCGGTGCTCGTGAAGCTCACCCCGAACGTCTCGAACATCCTCCCGCACGGCCTCGCGGCCCAGGCGGGCGGCGCGGACGGTGTCTCGCTCATCAACACCATCAAGAGCATCATCGGCGTCGACATCGATCGCATGGTGCTCGAGCCGCGCGTCTCGACCCTCTCCACGAACGGCGGGTACTGCGGCCCGGCGGTCAAGCCCATCGCCCTGTTCATGACCGGCGAGCTCGGCCGCAGCCCCGACTTCCGGCTCCCCATCTCCGGAATCGGCGGCATCTCCACCTGGCGCGACGCCGTGGAGTTCCTCCTCCTCGGCGCCACGAGCGTCCAGGTGTGCACCGCGGTCATGCTCCACGGCTTCCGCATCGTCGAGGACATGATCGAGGGCCTCGAAGAGTACATGCGCGCGCACGCCTTCCAGACGGTCGACCAGATGGTCGGCCGGGCGCTCCCGAGCTTCTCGGAGTGGGGCTCGCTCGACCTGAACTACGAGACCGTCGCGAAGATCGACGCGGACGCCTGCATCCGCTGCAACCGCTGCGTGGTGGCCTGCCAGGACGGCGCGCACCAGTGCATCACGGTCGGCGAAAATGGCGGTCCGCCGGTGGTGGACGAGGGCGAGTGCGTCGGCTGCAACCTGTGCCAGATCGTCTGCCCCGTGCCCGCGTGCATCACGATGGAGCCGGTCGACAACGGCTACCACCCGGCCACCTGGAACCAACACGTCGACGACGGCGCCGCGCTCCGGCCCAAGAAGGGTTCGCACTGACATCGGGCGTCTCGTAGCGATATCGGTGCGCCTCGGCGTCCCGACGGTCGCTTGCAACAACTGGTCTCCGGGCGTAACCTCGCGTCTGGAGTCGCCGCACCGATGCTGTTCCTGCTCGCCCTGTCTTCGGCGTTCGCGCTCGACTCGGACACCTACCGGCCCGCCGGGTCCGCCACGGATCTCCAGGGCGGCCTCCAGGTCGTCTCTCCCTCGATCGGCTGGGCCGGGTCGGCGTACGGCGGGCTCGGGCTCATCTACGCCAGCAATCCCGTCGTCAAGCTCTTCGAGGACGGCACGAGCGAGGCCATCGTCGCCTCGTCGTTCGCCACGCGGATTGGCGCCGGCTACAACGTAGGCGGGAAGGTCCGGTTGGACCTCGATCTCCCGCTGTACCCCTTCGTGGGCACCGACGGCGCCTCGTGGTCCGGCTTCTCCACGGGCGACGCGCGGGTGAACGCCGTCATTCCCGTGATGACGCGCGGCGAGAAGCCCGTGGGCCTCGCCTTCATCCCGATGGTGCAGCTCCCCACGGGCCAGCCCGACAAGTTCACGGGCAACGGTTTTGGCGCCGGGCTCTCCGTGGCCGCGGGCGTCGCGCCCACCGAGAAGTTGTTCATCGACGCGAACCTCGGCGCGTCCGCGGCCCCGGCGAGCACCCTCGGCGACTTCACGTTCGGCTCGGCGCTCTCCGCCGGGGTCGGCATCGGCTACGCGATCAACGAGCGCTTCACGGTCGGCGGCGAGCTCGACTCGCTGATCACCCTCGCCGACGGCATCGGCCCCTACAACAAGAACCCGGTCGAGCTTCACGCCTACGGCACCTACGGCACCGGCCAGGGCCTGGTTGCCACGCTGGGCCTCGGCACCGGCGTGGTCGCCGGCGTCGGCGCCCCCGACGTCCGCGTCATCGGGCAGGTGGGCTACCGTGTGCCCGGCAAGGCGCCCGTCTACGACATCGACAACGACGGCATCTCCGACCCCAACGACAAGTGTGTCGACGTCCCCGAGGACATGGACGCCTTCCAGGACGGCGACGGCTGCCCCGAGCTCGACAACGACACCGACGGCATCGTGGACACCAAGGACACCTGCCCGCTCGACGCCGAGGACAACGACGGCTTCGAGGACGCCGACGGCTGCCCCGAGGCCGACAACGACCGCGACGGCCTCATCGATAGCCTCGACGCCTGCCCGAGCCTCCCCGGCCCCGAGACCACCGTGGGCTGCCCGGATCAGGACGGCGACAAGATCGCCGACCGCGTCGATGCCTGCCCCACCGTGCCCGGCCCCGAGAAGACGAGGGGCTGCCCCGACCAGGACGACGACCTCGTGCACGACCTGCGCGACAAGTGCCCGACCGAGCCGAAGGACCCCCGCGAAGATCCCGAGCGCTCCGACGGGTGCCCGAAGCGCGTGTTCGTGAGCCTCGACCGCATCGAGATCATGGACAAGATCTACTTCGACACGAACAAGACCACGATCAAGTCGCAGAGCTTCCCGCTCCTCCAGGAGATCGCGACGATCCTCAACAACAATCCGGACATCGTCCGGATCGAGGTCGCGGGCCACACGGACAGCGACGGCAAGGACGACAAGAACCAGAAGCTCTCCCAGGGCCGCGCGGAAGCGGTTGTCGCATGGCTCTCTTCGAAGGGAGGGGTCGCGGCCGACCGCCTCTTTGGTGTAGGGTACGGAGAGTCGAAGCCGATCGACACGAACACGTCGACTGTCGGCAAGGCCAACAACCGTCGCGTCGAGTTCGTGATCAAGGCCACCAAGCCCAAGTCCGCGTCGGAGACCCCGGCGCGCTAGAAGGTGCCATGAGTATCCTCGCCCTCGTCCTCGCTTCTTCCGCCGTCTTCGCCGCAGACCTCACGGTCAACGGAACGACGGCCACGTTGAATGGGACGTACACGTACGACAACGTGTACGTCATCAATGGCGGCACGCTCGCGGTCACCGAGTACGCCGGGTCGGGCACCGCCGGCACGCTGGTGATCTACGCGTCCACGATCTACGTGGACGCCACCTCGACGATCACGGCGGCCGGACGCGGCTACCGCGGCGTGCTGAACGCCAACGGCGAAGGCACCGGCGGCGGCAGAGGCGGGTCAGCCTACCGCGACTCCGGCGGCGGCGGCGGGTACGGCGGCGCGGGCGGCTATGGCGTGCGCGACGACAACAGCACGGTCGACGGCGCGGGCGGCGCCGCGTACGGCGCGTCCACCACCTTCGCCATCGAGATGGGCTCCGCGGGCGGCGCGGCGGGCAACGCCGACGGCGACTCCGGCGGGTACGGCGGCGACGGCGGCGGCTCGATCCGGCTCGAGGCCGACTCCATCGTGATCGACGGCACGATCCAGGCCTACGGCATCGCCGGCATCACCTACAACAACGACGCCGCGGGCGGCGGCTCGGGCGGCGGCGTGCTCCTCGCCGCGGCGGACCTCGACTGCGCCGGCACCATCAACGCGTACGGCGGCGCCGGCGGCGACACCGACGACAACGGCGGCGGCGGCGGCGGCGGGCGCGTCAAGCAGTTCTACGACACCGCGACCAGCCTCTGCTCCGTGAACGTCAACGGCGGCTCGGGCCCCGGCAACGCGTCCGACGGCGCCACCGGCTCCACGGAGTTCGCCCTCTTCGACTACGACGGCGACGGCTACACGTCGTCCACCGGCGACTGCGACCCGACCGACGCCACGCTGTACCCGGGCGCGCCCGACACCTGGTACGACGGTGTCGACAGCGACTGCGCCGGCGACTCCGACTACGACCGCGACGGCGACGGCTTCGACGACGACGGCTACGGCGGGGACGACTGCAACGACACCAACGCCGCCATCAACCCCGACGCGACGGACGTGCCCTACGACGGCATCGACCAGGACTGCGACGGTACGGACGCCGAGATCGACGCCGACGGCGACGGCTACAACTCCACCGAGGACTGCGACGACAGCGAGCCCTCCGTGAACCCCGGCGCGGAAGAGGTCTGGTACGACGGCGTCGACCAGGACTGTGACGGCAACGACGACGATCAGGACGGTGACGGCTACGCCGGCGGCTCCGGCACCGACTGCGACGACACGGACGCCAGCGTCAACCCCGGCGCGCTCGACGTGTGGTACGACGGCGTGGACGCCGACTGTGACGGCGCCTCCGACTACGACCAGGACGGGGACGGCTACGACTCCGACGCCTACGGTGGCGACGACTGCGAGGACGAGGACGCCGCCGTCAACCCCGGCGCCTTCGACACCCCCTACGACGGCCTCGACCAGAACTGCAACGGCTCCGACAGCGTGGTCGACGCCGACGGCGACGGCTTCCCGAGCACCACGGACTGTGACGACGGCAACGCCTCCGTCAACCCCGGGGCCACCGAGATCTGGTACGACGGCGTCGACCAGGACTGCGACGGCAACGACGACGATCGCGACGGCGACGGCTACACCGGCGGCAGCTCCGGCACGGACTGCGACGACACCGACGCGACCGTCTACCCCGGCGCGGCGGACGACTACTACGACGGCGTGGACGGCAACTGTGATGGCGCGTCCGACTACGACGCCGACCTCGACGGCTTCGACTCCGACCTCTACGGCGGGGACGACTGCGACGACACCGACCCCACCATCAACCCCGACGCGACGGACGTGCCGTACGACGGCGAGGACTCGGACTGCAGCGGCACGTCCGACTTCGACGCCGATGGCGACGGCTACACCGACGCCGCCTCGGGCGGCACCGACTGCGACGACACCGCCGCCTCCGTGAACCCCGGCGCCACCGAGGTCTGGTACGACGGCGTCGACCAGGACTGCGACGGCAACGACGACGATCGCGACGAGGACGGCTACACCGGCGGCGCCGGCGGCGACGACTGCGACGACACCGACGCGTCGGTGAACCCCGGCGCGACCGACATCTGGTACGACGGCGTGGACGGCAACTGTGACGGCCTCTCCGACTACGACCAGGACGCCGACGGCTACGACGCCGACGGCTACGGCGGCGACGACTGCGACGACCTCGACAGCGTCGTCAACCCCGGCGCGGGCGACACCGCCTACGACGGCATCGATCAGGACTGTGACGGCGCGGACGCCGTCATCGACGCCGACGGCGACGGTGTCGACTCCACCGAGGACTGCAACGACGCCGACGCCTCGGTCTACCCGGGCGCGCCCGACACCGCGTACGACGGCATCGACCAGGATTGCGATGGGTCGGACGCCGAGATCGACGCCGACGGCGACGGCTCCAACTCCGTCGAGGACTGCGACGACACCGACGCCTCGACCTACCCGGGCGCGGACGAGGTCGCGTACGACGGCATCGACCAGGACTGTGACGGCACGGACGGCGTGATCGACGAGGACGGCGACGGCTATTCCTCCCTCGACGACTGCGACGACGGCGACGCCACCGTCAACCCCGGCGCGATCGAGGTCTGGTACGACGGCGTCGACAGCGACTGCGACGGTGCGTCCGACTACGACTTCGACGGCGACGGCTACGACTCCGCCAGCTACGGCGGCGACGACTGCAACGACGGCAACGACACCGTGTACCCGGGCGCTCCCGACGTGGCCGGCGACGGCATCGACCAGGACTGCTCCGGGGCCGACAGCAACGACGCCGACGGCGACGGCTTCGACAACATCGCGTCCGGCGGGACCGACTGCGACGACGCCAACTCGTTCGTCAACCCGGACGCCGAGGAGGTCTGGTACGATGGGGTCGACGCCGACTGCGACGGCGCGTCCGACTTCGACCAGGACGGCGACGGCTTCGACAGCGCAGACTACGGCGGCACCGACTGCGACGACCTCGACGCGGCGGTCAACCCCGACGCCGCCGAGACGTACTACGACGGCGTCGACGCCAACTGCGACGGGCTGTCGGACTTCGACGCCGATGTCGACGGCTACGACAGCGACGCCTACGGCGGCGACGACTGCGACGACGCCGACATCACCCGCTACCCCGGCGCGCCCGAGGTGGTGGACGGCCTCGACAACGACTGCAACGGCATCGTCGAGGACGACGACACCGACGGCGACGGCCTCTCCGACGGCGACGAGGCCATCATCGGCACCGACATCGACAACGCCGACACCGACGGCGACGGCGTGTGGGACGGCACCGAGGTGGGCGAGGACCTCGCCACCCCGCGCGACAGCGACGGGGACGGTGTGGCCGACTGGAGCGACACCGACGACGACGACGACGGCATCCTCACCGCCGACGAGGTCGTGGGCTACGACCCGACCGACCCGACGGACACCCCCGCCGACACCGACGGCGACGGCGCCGCCGACTACCTCGACACCGACTCCGACGGCGACACCCTCCTCGACGGCGTCGAGGGCACGATCGACACCGACGCCGACGGCGCGCCCGACTTCCAGGACGCCGACGACGACGAGGACGGCATCCCGACCGCCGTGGAGGAGGTCGAGGACGCCGACGGGGACGGCATCGCGGACACCGACGCCGACGGCGACGGCGTCCCGAACTCCCGCGACACCAACTCCGACGACGACAGCCTCTCCGACGCGGAGGAGGGCGTCGCCGACACCGACGGAGACGGCATCGCCGACTACGTCGATCCCGACGGCAGCGCGCCCTCGGGCGACACGGGCGACACCGGCGACACCGCCGACGTCGACTCCGGCACCCTCGACAGCGGCACCCTTGACAGCGGCGACCTCGACGACGACGGCGTCGACCCCATCTGGACGTACGAGGGCGGCGGCGGGTGCGGCTGCGACACGACACCCACGGGCGCCGGTTGGCTGATGGTGGCCGCGCCGCTGCTCGCGGCGCTCCGCCGCCGGAAGCGCCTGTAGGCACGGCGGGGTCGGCGCGCCGCTCGACGGCGCGCCGACCTCACGCCGGCGTCAGAGGCCGGTGAGCGCGGGCTCCGGGGGGCGTTGCGGGGGGTCGGCCCCCCGCCCCAAGAGCTAGACGAACCGATCCAGGAACATCGGGAGCATGGTGCGCCAGGTCGGCCAGTCGTGGTCGACGTCGTGACCCCAGAGCTCGACGAAGTTCGGGATGCCCTTGGCCCCGAGGAGCTGCCCGAGGCGGGTGCTCTCCCACGGCGCTTCCCAGCGGCCCTGGCCGGAAGCGATGTGGAAGTACGACTTCCGCAGCCACTCGAGCTGCACGCTCTCGGCCATGCCGGGGAGGTAGCGGAAGGGCTGGTTGAAGTAGTAGTTGTCGTCGACGTGACCGCTCATCCAGCGGTCGAAGTCGTACGTGCCGCTCATGCCGATGGTGAGCCAGAACTGGTCCGGGTGCTTGAGGCCGGCGTTCACGGCGTTGTAGCCGCCGAGCGACGCACCGGTGCCGACGAGGCGCGCCTGGGGGTCGCCGATGTCGTGGCGAATCCAGGGCACGAGCTCGCGGGAGAGGTAGGCGTCGAACCGGGCCTGCAACCAGCCCTTGTGGCCGGGGCGGGCGTCCTCGTTCATCCAGCCGTCGCCGGAGACGCTGCCGCACGCGTACACGCGCACGCGGCCGCTGTCGATGAGGGGGGCGAGGGCCTTGAGCAGGAGGAACCGCTCGGCTTCGAGGAAGTCGCCGCCGGCCGTGGGGAAGAGGAGCACGGGCTTGCCGGCGTCGCCCCAGACCGCCACCTGCATCTCGCGCCCGAGCTCGGCGCTCGTCCAGCCGTGGATGCGGCGGTTCACGCGGACCTCGCCATGCGGTCGGCTTCGGTCTTGCGCCAGAACTGAACGAGCCCGAAGAAGTGGTCGGTGAAGGTGTCGACTTCGTGCTTCGGGTACAGCGCGGCCACCTTCTCGCGGACGATCTCGCGGGCGCGGTCGGAGCCGAAGAAGTCGTACGCGACCTGGTCGAGGTGGGCGAGGTGCGTGCCGCAGAACTCCTCGAAGCGTTCGGCGTCGAAGTACTCGCGCGCGATGGCGTCGTACTTGTCGAGCTTCTCGTCGAAGGAGAGGCCCGGCTCGTCGGCGATGGCGAAGTAGCGGTCCCACTCGGGGGTGAGCCGCGGCTTGCGCTTGGTGTACGCCGCGAAGAGCGACCACCGCACCATCGACTTCACCATCCACGGGAAGTGGAAGTGGAGGCTCGTCACCTGGCTGTCCGGGCAGGCGTTCGCGAAGTCGATCGGGTGGAAGACGCCGTCCTTGCGGAGAGACTCGCAGGAGTTGTAGTCCCAGCAGAAGAACGCGTTGATGACGCGCGTGTACTTCTGCAGCCGCTTCCAGTCCTCGGCGTCGACGAAGTCGAACGCGACGACGTAGCGGCCGTGGAGCGGGGCGGTGGGGTCGTACTTCACGACGTTCACCTGCGGCCCGATGCCGATGCCGCGCACGAAGAGGTCAAACGGGTCGACCGCGCGCTGGAGGTGCATGATCTGCTTGCCCGAGGCGTCGTAGCCCTCGTGGAGCTTCGCCGGCGTGTCGATGCGCGAGACGCCGCGCCACGCGCCGCCGTCGTACGGCTTCATGAAGGACGGGTAGCCGACCTGCTCGCCCACCTTGGTGAGGTCGAACAATTTGTTGTAGCGACGCACGGTGGTGGAGAAATCACCTTCGTCCGGGTACTCCTTGGGCGGGAGCATCCAGGTTTCCGGGATGGGGAAGCCGAGCCGCATCATCGCGCAGTACGTGGTGTGCTTCTCCGCCGCCTGGATCATCCAGGGGTTGTTGAGCACGTACACGCCGTCCATGATGGCGATCTTCTTGACCCACTCGCGCGTGGTGTGGAACCAGTGCGTCACGCGGTCGATCACGAGGTCGTACTTGGGCTTCGCGCGCAGGTCGAACGGCTCGGGGCGCACGCGCTCCACCGCGAAGTCGACCGTGTCGGCGCCGAGCGGCAGGGCGAGCTCGAGCCGCTTGACGATTTCCTCGTAGCAGGCGGGCCAGCAGAGGTCGGCGCCGAGGGAGAGTCCGATTTGGCGGGTCTGGGTAGGCATCCGGGCTCCGAAGGGACGTGCCTTCTACTCCGTGAGCCGGCCGACATCCACGCTACTCGTAGTACATCCACAACGGGCCGGGAAAGAGGAACGTCAACCCCTCCCGCAGGCGGTCGCGCCAGTTGATCCAATTGTGGCCGTCCGGGGCTTCGGTGAAGCGAAAATCGTCCGTGCGCTTCGCGAAGAGGGGAACGAGGCTGCGGTTGTAGTAGATGAGCGATTCGAACGTGCCGCAGCTCGCGAAGACGCGCGCGTGCAGATGGCGCGAGGAGTCGCGGAAGCCGTTGACGAACTTCACCACGGGGTCCCACAACGCGCCGCGCTGGTGGTCACCGATGTCGGTGAAGGCGAAGCTGCCGGAGAGCAACATGAGCCGGCCCCAGGTGCCGGGGTGTTGGGCCTTGGTGTAGAGCGAAGCGACCGCGCCGAAGCTCGCGCCCATCAGGCCGCGGTGCTGGCTGCCGGTGAGCACCGGGTAGCGAGCCTCGAGCGCCGGGAGGAGCTCGTTGCGCAGGTAGTCGGCGTGCCGTGGGTTGGCGCCGTACTCCTGGTTTCGGGCGACGCCGCTGGTGAAGCACACGAGCAGCGGGGCCACCTCGTGGCGGTGGATGAGGTTGTCGAGCACGGTCTTCATGCTCGCGAAGTGGAGGAAGTCGTTGCCGTCGTGCACGATCAGGAGCGGGTAGCGCTTCCCGGGCCGGGCTTCGGCGGGCACGTACATCGTGTAGTGCCGCACGTCCCTGAACAGCGCGCTCGCGATCTGCCCGGCTTCGAGGCGGCCTTGACGCGAGGCGGGGTCGTGGTGCACCCACTCGGGCTCCTCGTACGAGCCGGCCGGGCACACGGAGTTGCTCCCGAACGGGTCGTAGGCGCGCCGCGGGTTGCGGGGGTCCTGCATCCAGTGGCCCTTCCCGTCGCGAATCACCTCGAGTTTGTACTCGACGCGGGCGCGCTTCGGAAGGTCGAGGAACAGGTAGAAAGCGTCGGTGTGCGGGATGCGCTGGAACTCGATCGTGGACGAGAGGCCGAACACCCAGTGCTTGAGGAACACCTTGTCGGTGGGGTGGCCGTCCCAGTAGAAAAACGTGGCGGAGTCGCCGTCGACGAGCGGGAAGAGGCCGCGGTGCGCGAACTGCTCGAGCAGCACCTTGCCCCGCCACGGCTCGCGCTCGATCTGCGCGATGAGCTCAAGGAGTTGGCGCATGTACCGCTCCGACCGGGGTGAGGGCGCCGTCCGCGCCGAGGACGAAAGCGGCGTCGCGCGCGCCGACGCTCGTGAGCGTGGGGCTCGTGAGCTCGGCGCAGTTCTGGAGGCCAATGGCCACGGCGGGCGCGAGCCGGCGCGCGAGGACCGCGACGTTCTCGATGTCGTTGAGGTCGAGGCGCTGGCGGGCGTGGGGGAGGAACACGACGCCGGGGAGGATTCCGAGGCCGCGGTCGAGCACTTCCGCGAGGCCGACGCCGTAGGTGGTGTGGTCGTGGAACAGGAACACGCGGTCCGTGAGCGCCATCGCGCCGGCGGACCACGCGATCACGGTGCGGTCGCGAAGGAGCTCGTCGAAGGCGAAGAACAACAGCCGGTTGCGGAGCACGCCGACGTGGCCGCCGGCGATGAGCACGGCGTCCGTGCCGTCGAGGAGGCCGCGGATGCGGTCGATCTCGGCGCGCACGTGGGGGTTGGCGCGGGGGTGCCGCTGGTCGTCGAAGGTGCGGTGGAGGGCGTCGCACTCGGCGAGGAAGATTGCGTCGATGGCTTGAATGTTGCGAATGGCCTGCACGAACCACGGGCACGCGGGGTCGCGGCGGCGCGCATAGAGCTCGCGGCACGCGGTGAGCGCCGGGACGATGGCGGCGCGGTAGCGCTCCTTCATGCGGCGCAGGCCGGCCTGCTTGGCGGTGTAGGCCGTGACCAGGTCGGCGGCCTCCCGTTCGAGGACGCGGAACGCCGCGTAGAGCCCGAGGTTGCGGACCTCGACGCCCACGGCCTCGCGGAGGGGCTCGTCGCGTTGTTCGTCGTGGCGCCAGCCGGCGCTGACGAGCGCGACGGGGCCGCGAACGCCGAGACGGGCGATGGTCTCGGGCAGCACCGGCGCCGGCCGTTCGGGACCCAGGATGGTGATCGACAGGAACAGTCCTCGCGTGGGCCGCCCATCGTAGCAAGGTGGGACGGCCGGTGCGGCGCTGGCGCGACCGGCGGCGGCGGGCCACGTTGCCGTGCCGGGTGGATTCGATGATCGAGGTGCGCGCTCTCACTAAGACCTACCGCGTTCCGATCAAGGAGCCGGGCTTCGCGGGCTCCGTTCGGTCGCTCTTCGCGCGGAAGGTGCGGGACGTGGAGGCCGTGAAGGATCTATCCTTCACGATTCAGCAGGGGGAACGTGTCGGGTTTCTCGGTCCGAACGGGGCCGGAAAGACGACGACCCTGAAGATGCTCGCGGGGCTCCTTCACCCCACCTCCGGCGAGGTGCGCGTGCTCGGCGCCCGCCCTCAGGCCCGGGACGCCGCGTTCCTGACGCGCATCACCCTCGTGATGGGGCAGAAGCAGCAGCTCCTCTGGGACCTCCCGCCGCGCGAGACCTTCGAGCTCAACCGCGCGATGTTCGGAATCCCCCGCGCGCAGTTCAAGGACACACTGGACGAGCTCGTGACGATGCTCCGCATCGAGCCGCTCCTCGAGAAGCCCGTCCGAAACCTCTCGCTCGGCGAGCGCATGAAGTGCGAGCTCGCGGCGGCGCTCCTCCATCGCCCCGACGTCTTGTTCCTCGACGAGCCCACCATCGGGCTCGACGTGGAGATGCAGGTGCAGGTACGGGCGTTCATCGCCAGTATCAACCAGCGCTTCGGCGCCACCGTGCTCCTCACCAGCCACTACATGCAGGACATCGCCGCGCTCACCCCGCGCCTGCTCGTGATTGACGAGGGCCGGCTCCGCTACGACGGCGCCCTCACGGACCTCGCCCGGCGCATCGCCCCGGAGCGCCGTGTAATCGTGCGTTCGGTCGATCCCGTGCTCCTCCCTCTCGGGTTCATCGAGGAAGGGGGCCGGATGATCGCGTCTGTCCCCGCCGAGGAGGTCAACGCGCTCCTCACGCGCGCGCTCGCCGCCGTCCCGCTCGCCGAGCTGGGCGTCGAGGAGACCCCCCTCGAAGAGGTGATGGGCCGCTACTTCCGCAAGGAGGTCGCGTGAACGGCGTTGTCCGCGTTGCCCGCGCGCTCCCGACGCTCGTGCGGGTCGCCGCCGCGGAGATGATCGCGTACCGCGCCGAGATGATCATCTGGATTCTCACGGCGACGCTCCCGCTCGTGATGCTCGCGCTCTGGAACGCCGCCGCGGCGAACGGGCCGCTCCAGGGCTTCGGCCAGGCGGAATTCGCGCGCTACTTCGCCGTCACCCTGCTCGTGCGGCAGCTCACGGGCGTTTGGGTGCTCTGGGAGCTCAACCAGCAGATCCGCACCGGCGCGCTCTCGCCGATGCTCCTGCGCCCCATGAACCCCCTCTGGTGGCAATTCGCCGAGACGCTCGCCGCGATTCCCTGGCGGCTCCTCGTGCTCGGCCCGGTGCTCGCCGCGGTGGCGGTGTGGCGGCCGGACATCGTGTTCGTCCCGACGTTCGCCCGCGTCGTCGGCTTCGCGGTTTCGTTGGTGCTCGCGCTCCTCGTGGCCTGGTTCGTTCAGTGCATCTTCGGGGCGCTCGCGTTCTGGTTCGACCAGTCTCTCGGCTTGTTCCAGGTGTATTTCTTCGCGTGGGCGCTGCTCGGCGGGTACGTCGTGCCCCTGCCGCTCCTCCCGGAAGGGGTGGCCGCCGTCGCCGCGTGGCTCCCGTTCCACGCCTCGCTCGGCGCACCGGTGGAAGTGCTCCTCGGCATTGCACCCATCGGGCCCAGCGTGGCGGTGCAGGCTGGCTGGGTGGCCGCGCTCGGGCTCCTCTCCATGGCGGTGTGGCGGGCGGGTGTGAAGCGCTACGGTGCCGTCGGTGCGTAGCGGCGTGCTCTTCGCGCTCGTGCGCGTCGCGCTCATGACGGCGATGCAGTACCGCGCGAGCTTCCTCGTGGAGATGGTCGTGGGCGCCGGCACCACGCTCGGCGTCGTCTTTCCGCTCGTGTTCGTGTTCGGTCAGGCCCCGGACGTGGCCGGCTGGGCTTTCCACGAAGCGCTGCTCGTCGGCGCGTTTTTTCTCGTGCTCCAGGCGCTCGTCGGCGGGCTCGTGGAGCCCAACCTCGGCGCGCTCGTCGAGGGCGTGCGGTCGGGCCAGCTCGACTACCTCCTGCTCAAGCCGCCCGACGCCCAGCTCGTCGCGAGCTTTCAGCGCGTCGCACCGGCGCGCGTCTGGGATCTGCTCGGCGGCGTCGCGGTCGGCGCCTACGCCCTCGCGCACCTGCCCACTCCCGGGCTCGGGGCGGTCGTCTCCGCCGGGCTCCTGCTCGCCGCGGGGTTCGCGGCGGTCTACGGGCTCTGGGTGCTCGTCGTGTGCACGAGCTTCTGGTTCGTGCGCGTCGACAACCTGCGTTACCTCCTCGGCGCCGTGGTCGACGCCGGCCGGTGGCCGGTCACGATCTACTCGGGTTGGGTGCGGATCTTCCTCACCACCGTGGTCCCGGTGGCCCTCGTCACGAGCTACCCTGCGCTCGCGCTCCTGGGCCGGCTCGAGGCCGAGCTCGCGGTGCAGGCCGCGGCGGTGGCGGTGGGCATGCTCGTCGTGAGCCGCGTGGCGTGGGTCCAGGCGCTCAAGCACTACACGAGCGCGTCTTCGTAGGGGGATTCTTGGGGCGGGGGGTGCCCCCCGCAACGCCCCCCGATCTCCACCGCGGCTCAGCGCGTCGCCCCCCAGTACAGGTAGGCGGCGCCTGTCTCCTCGCCGGCCGCGGCGTCGCCCGTGGCGCTCGTCGCGAGCTCCGCGCGGCCGTCGCCGTCGAGATCGCCGGCGGCGAGCGCCGCTCCGAGCCCGACGCCTGCCGCGTGCCCGACGAGCACCGTGTCGCTGTCCGCGAGGAGCCACGTGCCGGCCGTCACGCCCGACCACACGTACACGGCGCCCGCGGCCTCCGCGCCGCGGCTGTCTTCGAACGCGCCCACGGCGAGCTCCACGACGCCGTCGCCGTCGAGGTCGCCGCCCGCCACGCTCCAGCCGGCGCCGTCGTCTCCGGCGCCCACGAACGTGGCCCACGCGGCGCCGGGCAGCGCGCGGTCCGACCGGATGGCGCCGGTGAGCACCCAGGCCTCGCCGGCGTCCGCGCCGAGGGTGCCGGCGTAGATGGGGCCGCCCACGACGGTGTCGGGGAGCCCGTCGCCGTCGAGATCGGGCACCACCGCCACACTGTAGCCGGTGAGCCAGCTCGAGCCGCGCCCGCCGATGGTGGCCGCGTCCAGCAGGCTCATCGAGGGGGTGCCGCCCTCGATCACGTACGCGCCGGCGAGCCCGGGCGCGCCGATGACGAGCTCGTCGAGGCCGTCGCCGTCGAGATCGCCGGCCGCGAGGGCCGCCCCGGCGCGGTCGAGGGTGCCGGCGCCCGCGTAGGCGGTCTCGCCGTCGAGCGCGGGGGTGGCGAGGATCGGCCCGTGCACGAGGTACACGCGGCCGGTGTTGCCGTGGGCCGGCGCGCCGAGGGCGAGGTCGAGGGCGCCGTCGCCGTTCGCGTCGAGCACGGCGAGGGTCTCGCCCACGTTGTCGCGCGAGCTCGCGGCGTACAGGCCGAGCGCCGCGCCGGTGTCGGCGTCGCCGCGGGTTGACCCGGGGAACAGGAACGCGGCGCCGCCGGTGGAGCCGCCGGTGTCGTCGTCGGGTGCCCCGATCGCGATGTCCACGACGCCGTCGCCGTCGAGGTCCCCGGCGGCGATCGCCGTGCCGAGCGCGATGCCGTCGGCGCCGGTGAACCGCGCGACGCGCCCGTCGAGCGTCTCGTCGCCCCGCACGTCGTCGAAGAGGTAGACCGCCCCGCTCCCGGCGTCCGGCGCACCGACCAGGAAGCTGTCGCGCCCGTCGCCGTCGAGGTCCGCGAGCCGGAGGGCCACGCCGAGGCGGTCTCCCGCGGAGGCGCCGTCGAGCGCGAGCGTCGCGTCGCCGGCGTCCCGCTCGCCGACGAGCCCGCAGCCGCCGGCGGCCGGGTTGATGGCGGCGTCGCCGTCGTCACAGTCGAAGCGGTTGTCCGCGCGCCCGTCGGCCGCGCAGTCCTGTTCGGCGGGGGCGTACGCGTCGCCGTAGCCGTCGCCGTCGAGGTCGGGCCACCAGGCGTCGCCGTCGGTCGCGCCGGCGTCGGGGCTGCCGTCGCAGTTGGTGTCGAGGCCGTCGCACGCCTCGGCGGCGTCGGGGTGAACGGTGGCGTCGCCGTCGTCGCAGTCGTCGGGGGAGGGGGCGTGGCCGTCGGGGGCGACGCACGCGTCCACCGAGGTCGCGCCTCCGTAGCCGTCGCCGTCTCCGTCGGCGTACCAGGTGGGGGCGTCGATGGCGCCGTCGTCGGCCGAGCCGTCGCAGTCGGCGTCGACGCCGCCGCACCGCTCGGCGGCCGCGGGGTTCACCGCCGGGTCGGTGTCGTCGCAGTCGAGCGTGGTGGTCACGCGGGCCGCCACGGCGACGCACGCGATGACGGGCGCGCCGATCTCCCCCCATCCGTCGGCGTCGGCGTCCGTGTACCAGGCGAGGGCGTCGGTGGCGTCTTCGTCGACGCGCCCGTCGCAGTCCTGATCGAGGCCGTCGCAGCGCTCCGGGGTCGCGGGAGACATGGCGGCGTCGTAGTCGTCGCAGTCCTCGCCCTCGGGGATGCCGTCGCCGTCGCGGTCGAGCGGGGCGGGCGGGTCGCCGCAGGCCGCGAGCAGGGCGAGCAGGAGCGCGCCGCGCGGCCAGCGGGGGCTCATTCCGCCCACCCGCGGACGATGGCGGCCACACCCGCGCCGCTCCCGCCCGCGTCGCCGCCGGGGCTCCCCACAACGAGGTCCCAGAGGCCGTCGCCGTCGAGGTCGCCGCCGCCCGCGACGGCCGCCCCGGGCCGGTCGCCCTCCGCCGCGGCGAGCAGGGCGCCCTCGGCGTACACGAGCGAGATGGTGCCGGCGAAGGGAGCCTGGAGCACCCACACCCGGTCCGACGCGGACCCCGCCACGAGCACGTCCACGCGGCCGTCGCCGCTCACGTCGCCGACCCCCGCGAGGGCCGCCCCGGCGCCGTCGCCGGGGTCTTCCCCGAGGAGCGTGCACCGCGCCGCCGCGAGGCTCCCCCCCGTCATCCCGCCCCCGCGCACGAGGTACGCCGCGCCCGCGCCGCCCGAGAGCGCGGCTTCGCCGGGGGCGCCCACCAGGAGGTCAGCCACGCCGTCGTTGTCCACGTCGCCGCCGCCCGCGACCGCCGCGCCCGCGAGGTCGCCCGCGGCCACCCCCGCGTAGGTCACGTCCGCCGCGCGCGCCGCGTTCACCGGCCCGAACCACACCCACGCCGCGCCGGCGTTGGTCCCGTTGTCGTCGTCGTATCCCGAGCCGACGACGAGGTCGGCGAGGCCGTCGCCGTCGAGGTCGCCGGGGGAGGCGACCGCTGCCCCGAACCGCCCCTCCACGGCGCCGCCGTAGAGCGCCACCGACGCCGTCAGGTCGCCCGTCGCCGGCCCGGCGACCAGGTACACGGCGCCCACGTTCGCGCCGTCGCCCACACCCGACGTCGGCGCGCCCGCGACAAGGTCGCCGAGGCCGTCGCCGTCGAGATCGTGCCCCGCGGCGAGGGTGTTCACCGCGGCGTTCGCGTAGGCGCCGTCGGCGTCTTCGGTGGAGAACGTGCCGGTGCCGCGCCGCCCCCCGCCGAACACCCACGCGCCGCCGCCGCCGCCCACGATGGCCTCGGCGAGGCCGTCGCCGTCGAGGTCCCCGGCGGCCGTCGCGGCGAGGCCCACCCCGTGGATGTGCAGGTCGGCCGAGTACAGCTCGCGGGCGCCCGCGAACGGGCCGCGCGCGAGGTACACGGTGTCGCCGCCGGGCGCGGCCACGAGCAGGTCGGCGTAGGCGTCTCCGTCGGCGTCGAGCACCACGAGCGCGCTCCCGGCGCCGTCGCCCGGGCCCTCCCCGATGAGCGTCGCGGTGGCGTCCGCAAGCGAAGCCTCGCCCTCAATCGCGCAGGCGTCGTCCCACCCGTCGCAGTCGGCGTCGCCGCCGCCGCAGGGGTCCGGCGCGCCGGGGAAGGTGGCGACGTCGGTGTCGTCGCAGTCGTCCGCGGTGGCGACGTAGGCGCTCGGCGGCCCGCAGGCGACCACGCTCGCGGTTGCATCGCCGAAGCCGTCGTCGTCGGCGTCGAGGTACCAGGTGGCCGCCACGAGGTCGGGGTCGAGGTCGTCGCCGAGGCCGTCGCAGTCGCCGTCGACGCCGTCGCACACCTCCGCCGCGTCGGGGTTCACCTCGGCGCGCGCGTCGTCGCAGTCGCGCGTGTCGGTCACCCACCCCTCGGGGGGCAGGCAGAAGGCCTGCGCCGCCGCGCTCCGACCGAAGCCGTCGCCGTCGAGGTCGGGCCCCCAGCGCTCGCCGGTGGCGTCGATGTCGGCGTCCGGGTCGTCGTCGTCGGTGAGCGCGTCGCAGTCGTTGTCGACGCCGTCGCAGGCGATCTCCCCGGCTCCGGGGAACCGCGCGGCGTCGCCGTCATCGCAGTCCTCGGACCGCGGGGCGCCGTCGCCGTCGGCGTCCGGCCCGGCGCATCCGCCGAGCACGAGGAGCAAGAGCGCGCGTGCGATCACCCGGACCTCCCGCAAAGAACCTAGCTTCCCGCGGGCGCGGCCGCCTACAGGATCGTCTTGCCCAGCGCGGAGCTGATCAGCCACACGGCGAGCTTGCCCGTCCGGTTCTCGCTGTCGATCACCGGGTTTAGCTCCACCATCTCCACGCCGAGAATCTTGCCCGTCTGCGCCACCTTCTCGCAGATGAGGTGGGATTCCCGCAGGTTCAGGCCGCCCGGCACGGGGGTGCCGACGCCGGGCGCGTGTTGGGGATCGACGCCGTCGAGGTCGAAGGAGAGGTGTACGCCCACGGTGGCGGTGGTGACACGGTCGATGGCCTCGCGCACACACACCGCGGTGCCGCGCTCGTCGAGCTCGCTCATCGTGTACACGCGCAGCCCGAGCCGCTTCACGACGGACCGCTCGGTGATGTCCACGTCGCGGGCGCCGATCACGCACACGTTCTCGGGGCGCAGCGCGGGCTCGTCGCCGGCGATCTTCACGAGCTCGGGCGGGCCTTCCCCGAGGAGCACGGCGAGCGGCATGCCGTGAATGTTCCCGGAGGGCGAGCTCTCCGGGGTGTTCACGTCGGTGTGGGCGTCGGCCCAGATCACGCCGATCCGCTTGCCCTGCTTCCGGTAGAAGCGCGACATGCCGGAGATCGTGCCGATCGCGACGGAGTGATCGCCGCCGAGGACCACCGGGAACCAGCCCTTCTCGAGGGCGGCCTCCACGCGGTCGGCGAGGTCACGGCAAACCTGGGCGATCTCCGGTAGGAAACGCGCGCGGGGGTTGCCCGGGTCCGCCATCTCCTGCGTGGTGAGCGCGAGCGCGAAGTTCTCGACGACGCGGTGACCGAGGGACTCGACCTCACTCTTCAGCCCGGCGAGGTGAATGGCGGACGGGCCCATGTCCACCCCGCGGCGCCCCGCTCCGAGGTCGAGGTGCACGTTTCCGATGGCGATTTTGAGCATGTCTGTGGCCTATCCCGCCGGCCCTCGGGCGCGCCCGTCCGAGGCGTCGTGAGCGCCCGCTACTCGACGGCCAGCTCGAGCGACCCGCTGAGGTCGGACTCGTCCTCGTCGTCTGTCCAGCCCACGCCGGGGACGACGTTCCCCGCGTCGAAGGGGCGTGATTCGGTGAGGCTCGCGCGGGGGAGCGTCAGGGCGCGGAGGAGCTCGGCGCCGCCGGCGATGCCGTTGCTCGCGCGGCCGAGGGCGGCGGCGGGAAGGCGCAGGCTCTGGCCGATGGTGCCGCGGTTCACGTTCACCGCGCCGGTGCGGAGGGTGTCCCGCACCTCGGGGAGCGCGGTGGAGGTGGGCGAGGCGAACACGCTCGCGGAGAGCCGGAATTGTGCCTGGTTGTGGAGGGATACGGCCTCTTCCCAGGTGCTCGCGCGGTACACGAGGAGGATGGGGCCGGGCGGCTCTTCGTTGAGGAAGACGCTGCCTTTCTTCCAGTCCACCGCGTAGATGCCCGGCCGCACGTAGTTGCCGCGGAACCCGGAGACCTCGTGCGCGTCGCCGTCGAGCAACGCCGTGTGTCCCTTGCTCACGACGGTGCGGCAGTATTTGCGGAACCGCGTACGGAAGTTCTCGGAGATCAGCGGGCCCATGAACGTGTCGCCGCCGAGCCCGTACCCGATGCGCACGCGCTGCCCGCGGCGCACGAGCTCCGCCACGAAGCGGTCGTAGATGCCGTCGGTGACGATGACGCGGGCGGTCGAATTGTGCCGTTGCCCGGTGGAGAGCCAGGCGCCGACGAGCACTTCGTACACGGCGCGGTCGAGCTCGGCGTCGTCCAGGACGAGCGCGATGCCCTTGCCGCCGCACTGGTAGAGCGCGGGGAGCTCGGCGCGCTCCGAGGTGGCGCGGCGAACCTCGCGGGCACTCTTGTAGCTGCCGGTGAAGAGGAGGGCGTCGAGCCCCGGGTGGGCCACGAGCCGCTGGCCAATGACGCTGCCCGAGCCGTGCACGAGGTTGAACACGCCCCTCGGCAGCTTCGAGCGGTCCCACAACTCGGCGATGAGCTGCCCGACGCCGGGCGTGAACTTGCTCGGCTTGATCACCACGGCGTTGCCGGCCAGGATCGCCGCCACGCTGGCGCT
Source organism: Myxococcota bacterium (assembly GCA_964202365.1). GTDB lineage: Bacteria > Myxococcota_A > UBA796 > UBA796 > SXON01 > CAJBVW01. Next base: position 32,288 of record CAXNIN010000004.1, read on the forward strand.
CACGCCGAGGAGCGCCGGGAGGTTGTACGGGCTCACCGCGCCGACGACGCCGCGCGGCACGTAGTCCGTTCGGCCGCCGATCTCGTCGACCACGCGCGGGGCGAGGAGCCCCATGCCGTCATCGAGATAGAGATCGACCGTGCGAACCGCGGAAGCGACTTCCTGGCGGGCCTCCCACAGGGGCTTGCCGTTTTCCCGCGTCACGAGCCGCGCGAGCGGCTCCTGCGAGACGTGAAGCTGCTCACGAAACCGCCGCACGGCCGCGGCGCGGTCGTTGAGCCCCACGCGGCGCCAGCGCGCGGCGCCTTGCGCGGCGAGATCGACGGCGTCGTCGACGTTGCGCGTGGAGAACGGGAACCGCCCGAGGACGTCGGTGCGGTCGCCGGGGTTCACGGCGTTGATGTAACCGTCGACCTGCTCGGGCTTGAGGAACGAGCCGTAGACGTAGTCGCCCTTGCGGAGCAGGCGTTCGCGGGTGGGGCGCACGGGCCGAGTATACCCCCGCGACCGCGCGCAGGCCGCGTCAGCCCGGCGCGTGCCCGAGGTCGGCCAGGAGCGCGGCGTGGCGCGGCGTCGCGATGCCCACCTGTTCCGAGTAGGCGGAGAGCCAGCCGTTCCGCCAGGGGAGCTCCTTCACGGACGCCCGAAAATCGGGGATGCCAACGGAGTACGCCACGAGGCGGTCCGCGAGCGGGCCGGGCGGAATCGCGGCGTCGAGCGCGTGCGCGAGCACCGGGGCGATCTCGTCGGCGAGGGCTTCCACCGTGGCGCGGCGCCGCGCGACGGTCTCGCCGACGGTCTCGTCGAACCGGTCCCCGAGGGCGCCGAACACGATGTTCCACGCCAACTTCACCCCGATCTCGGAGGCGAATTCACTCCACTCCGGCACCGCGCGCGCGGGGACACCGGCGGCCACGAGGAGAGCGGCCACGGCGGCCGCGTGCGGCCCATGAAAGAGGCTCGGGGCGCCCGGCGTGATGGGGGCCGTTCGTGACGTTGCGGCGAAGTAGATCAGGCCGAGCGTCGGCCGCGGGAGGCCTTGGGACGCAAGGAGCGGCACGACCATCCCGTTCTGCACGAACACGAGGTCGGGGCGGTTCCCGGCGGGGGTGGCTGCGATCACGTCGAGAAGCGCGTCGGCGCGGGTGCACACGATCACGGGGGTGCCGACGGCCACGCGGTCGAGGGGTCGGTCGATTCCTGGGGCAGGGGGGCCGAGCCCCCCCGCAACGCCCCCCCGGTCCACCACGCGCGCGGACACCCCGACCGAAGCGGCGGCGCGTACAATCGCGCTCCCGACGCGCCCCGGCCCTACGACCACGATCGCGGCGGGCAGTTCGCTCATCCGGGCCGAACGACCTTCCCGCCGATCTCCATCCAGGCGGAGATGCCGCCGTCGAGGCTCGTGGCGTTGAAGAGGCCCTGCTCGCGCAGGAAGTGCGCCGCCTGGAGCGAGCGGGCGCCCATCGCGCAGTAGCAGACGATCTCGTTGGCGTCCTTCACCTCGCCCCAGCGGGCGCGGAGCTGGCCGAGCGGGATGCGGATCGCGCCGGGGATGACGCCGCCGGCGGTCTCCGACGGCTCGCGCACGTCGAGCATCGTCACCGGCTCGCCGGCGTCGAGGCGCTCCTTCATCTCCTGGGCGCCGCACTCGATGGTCGAGAGCGCCTCGGCGTTCTCCACGACGGGCTCTTCGACGCCCGCGGCCACGGCCACCTGATCGACCGCCTGGGCGATCGTGCCCTTCGCGTCCGCCGCCTTCGCGGGGGGCGTAGCGTGGCCGGCGCTCGCCTTCGGCGGCGGCGGGAGCGTGGACTTGCGCGCCGAGGCCGGGAGGTTGGCCCCGGCCGTCTCATCGCGGCCCGACACCTTGTCGACGACCTTGCGGGCGATGCTTCGGAACAGACCCATGAACCCTCCGGCGCGGGGCACCTATCGGGCCGCGCGCCTCATGGGGAGCCCGCCGGCGCGTAGACCAGCCCACCGGCACGAAGAATCTCGTCAATCGTCGACGGTGATCGCCGGCAGCGGTGGTTCCCAGCCGTCGCCGGCGATGTCCACGAGCGTGGCGGAAGTGGCCGCCCAGGAGAGGTTTCCGGGGTAGCCGCCCTCCATCGTCCGGGTGGTGCTCGCCGCGATGACCACGTAGGCGGCGTCCGTGAGCGGCGTCAGAAGAAAGCGCGCGGCGCACGGGGTGGGCGCCGTGCCCGCACACGCCTCTTCCGCGACCGGAACGCCGTTCTCGTAGAGCGTCACGGTCTCGACCGGCATCCAGCTCGGCGCCTTCACGGACACGTCGAGCGTGCTTCCCGCGCCCACGACGGCGCCGGGCGCCCAGGCGCCGTCTACCCGCGCGTCGATGTAGGGGCCGTGGCTCACGACGGTGGCGCGGCGCGCCATGCCCGCGAGGAGCGCGGCCTCGTCGAGGTCCGCGAGGGGTACGCCGACGTCGACGAAGGTGACGTTGAGGCCCACGTTGCCGGACGTGTAGCTGTGGCTGTCGCTCACGCCCACCGGGGTGACGAGCTTCCCGCGGCTCACGAGGTCCAGGTAGTAGGGGAGATTCACCGACCAGTCCCCGCTGTTGAGCAGCTCCATCGCGTCGAAGTCGGCAGACCACGCGTCCGCGCGGCCCACGCTTCCGGCCGCGTTGTACTCGGCGAAGCTGAACATCCCGCTGTCGCCCACCGGGTGGTTCGCCTGGACGATCCCGCCCTCCGGCGCGGCGAGGGTCCGCATCCAGCCGAAGATCTCGCGGGTGTCCGCGTACCCGAGCCACCACTGCGGCGCGCCGCCGTTCGGGCCGGGGCCCGGCCGCGCCGGCCACACGTTGAAGTGGCCGCGGCGGACGGGGCTCACCTCCGTGGCGACGATGCTCTGGAGCCGGCCCTCGAGGCCCATCGGCGCGAGGAGCGGCCGGTAGTCGGCGACGTGGTCGTGGTCCGTGCCGACGTGCACCTCCACGCCGTTCGCGGCGGCGACGAGGAGCCGGTCGGCCATCGGGAGCCCGCCGTCGCCGCTGGGCGAGCCGTGGCTGTGCGGATCGATCACCACGACGCCGTCGAGGGTGTAGGCGGCGACGACGTCCGCGTCGAGCGTGGCCGTGCCGCCGCTCGTGACGGTGACCGTCTCGCGGACGACCTCGTCGCGGAGGCCGCGGTGCACGATCACGTCGTAGGTGCCAGGCTCCAGCGGTAGCGCGAGCGCGCCGTCGCGCACGTACCCGATGACCGCGGCGCCGCTCGGCCGGCCCGGGACGAGGCGGTCGTCGGCGACGACGGGGTCGCCGCTCGCGAAGTACGCGCGCACCACCGCCGGGCCCCCGTCCCGCGTCGTGACCTGGAGCGTGCCCGGTGCCGTGAGGGTGAGGTCGGTCGCGAAGGAGGGTGTCGAGACGCCGTATCCCTCGGCGAACGGAATCGGCGCGGCGCCGGCCCCGATACTGGCGAGCGTGACCGCCGGGTTCGGCTCGTAGGGAGACAGCCAGCCGTGGCCGGGCGGGAGATCGACGACGTAGCCGGGGCCGCGGCCCGAAGCGACGTACGACGCCGCGCCTTCGGGGACAGTGGCGGACCACGCGCCCGCGTCGTCGGTGAACGCGACGGTGAGGGGGGCGCCGGCCCTGTCGAGCACGTGCACGCGCGCTCCCGCGACGGGGCCGCCGGCGGTGACGGTGCCGCTTACGACGCGCGCGGCGGCGCCGCTGCGCTCGAGCTGCGCACCGGTGAGCGTGGCGAGATCGGGCGCGACCCCGATCCAGCGGCTCCACGTCGCGGAGGCGCTCGGGGCCAGGGTCGTCGTAGGGCCGAAGCCGGAGATCGCGGGCGCGAGCGAGCCGAGGAGCCGCCCGACCGTGCCGCTCTCGAGCGGCGTGTCGTCGCCCGCGATGACGAGCGCGACCTCGTTCTGGTGCGCAAGCGCCCCCACCCAGTCCGTGGCGGTCGCGTCCGCCTCGCCCCGGCCGGTGCCGGGCCGCCACGTGTCGACGATGTCGAGCGCGAGCAGCGCGACCTCGCCGATCTGCAAGGTGACGTCGGCGTCCTCGTCGTTCCACACCGTGGTGGTGGCGCGCACGGACCACGCGCCGGGGGCGAGGGCGAAGTCGGTGCGGACGCGGAGATCGAGGTCAGGCACGACCGCGTCGCTCTCGAGCGCTCCGGTGATGAGCTGCATCGGCGCGGCGCGTCCCTCCACGCGCACGATCGCCGTCCCGTCGGCGCCGTCTTCGAGCACCGTCACCGTCTCGGCGTCCACGACGCGGCCGAGGCCCACCATGGGCGTCAGCTCGTCGATGATGTCGCGGCCGGGGACGCCATCGTCCCGGACGAGGTCGGCGTCGATGAGGCCGCCGCCGTATTCCACGTAGAAGCTGGAGTCTCCGGCGGCCTCCACCACGAACTTCACGCGGTCGTTGTACAGGAGGACATCGCCGACGGCGCCCTCGGCGGAGATGCCGCCGGGGAGCACCGAGGCGTCGGTGACCACGCCGGCGCGCACGGCGTCGGGGCCGAGGCGCTCCGTGAGGTCGGGGGGCGTCGTCTCGACGGGTTTGTCGGGCGTCGCGCAGGCGATCAGGAGGGGCAGCATGCACCGACTCTACCGCGCCGGCACACGTGTGACGGAGGCGCGCCCTGTGACGCGCGGCCGGCTATGGGCCCGCCCGATGTCGCTGCGGCACCTCCTGAACCTCGCCGGCGCCCTGACGCTGTCGCGCCTGTTCATCGCGGCGGCGAT
>CAXNIN010000005.1:0-35149 GCA_964202365.1 Myxococcota bacterium
CCGCCGCGCAGCGCTCACGCCCGCCGCGCAGCGCCCACGCCCCCCGCGTGTCGCACCCCCGCCGCGGCCCCGTCGGTTAGCCTCTCGCCGTGGAACGTTTCACTGTCTCCGAGCTCACCGGCGAGATCGCGGCCCTCCTCGGCGGGAGCTTCGGCGACGTCGAGGTGGAAGGCGAAGTCTCCGGCTTCAAGGCCCATGGGTCCGGCCACTGGTACTTTTCGCTCAAAGACGGCGACGCTGTCCTGAATTGCGCGATGTTCCGCGGGCACAACGCCCGCGTGCGCCGCGCCCCCCGCGACGGCGACCGAATCCTCGTGCGCGGCGGGGTGGACGTGTACCCGCCGCGCGGCTCGTACTCCCTTGTGGTGCGGCAGATGTCGGCGGTGGGCGCGGGCGATTTGTTGCGGCGGCTCGAGGAGCTCAAGGCGCGCCTCGCGGCCGAGGGCTTGTTCGACCCCGCGCGGAAGCGGCCCCTGCCGCCGGTGCCGCGCGCCATCGGGGTGGTGACAAGCCCCACGGGGGCGGCGTTCCAGGACATTCTGCGTGTCGTGCGGCAGCGCTTCCCGACGATGCCGGTGTACCTCGCGCCGTGCCGCGTGCAGGGAGACGGCGCCGCGGCGGAGATCGTGCGCGCGATCGCGCTCCTCAACGCCCACGCAAAGAGCGACGTGATCATCGCCGGTCGCGGCGGCGGCTCCGTCGAAGATTTGTGGTGCTTCAACGAGGAAGTGGTGGTGCGGGCCGTCGCCGCGAGCCGCATCCCCGTGGTGTCCGCGGTGGGGCACGAGGTGGATGTCTCGCTCACCGACTTCGCGGCCGATGTGCGCGCCGCCACCCCCTCGCACGCCGCTGAGCTCGTGACGCCCGTGCGCGACGAGCTTCTCGCGTTCATCGACAGCATGGACGATCGCTTGCGCCTCGCGATGAAGCGCCGGGTGTCCGTACAGCGCGACCGGCTTCTGCGCGTGCGCCTGCTCCACCCGCGGCAGCGCGTGGAGCGCGGCCGCATGCGGCTCGACGAGCTGGAGGAGCGTCTCCGCGATGCGTCGCGCCGCCTCCTCGTGGTGCGCCGCGCGCAGCTCGCGGGGGCCGCGCGCCACCTCGAGGTGCTCTCGCCGCTCTCGGTGCTCGTGCGCGGCTATTCGATTGTCACGCGCGGCGGCGTCGCGACGACGAACGCGGCATCGCTGACGATGGGCGACACCCTCGACGTGCGCCTCGCGCGCGGGTCGGTCACCGCCACGGTGGTGGCGGTGCACCCGCCGGAGCCGCCCTCGGAGACGTGAACCGGGCCGGAAACCCCGACCCGATGCACCCCCGGCGCCTCGCCCTGGCTCGCGACGCCCCTGCGCCGCCGAGAGGGGGAACTACGCGGGCTCGACCGTCACGTCCGTCTTGACCGACTGGGCGATGAAGCAGTTCGTATGCGCGGCTTCGTGGAGATGAGCGAGCGCTTCGGCGTTCACTTCGGTGCCGGGGGCGAAGGTGACGCGCGGGCGGAGGACCACGCGGGTGACGGAGAGGCGGCCTTCGGCGTTCTTCTCGAGGAAGCCTTCGGCGCTGTCGACGTAGCTGTCGACCACGAGGCGTTTCCGGGCGGCAATCGCCAGGAAGGTGAGCATGTGGCAGGAGGAGAGGGCGCCGACGAGCTGCTCTTCGGGGTTCACGCGGGTGGCGTCGCCCTTGAACTCGGCCGCGGACGACGCGGGGACGGCGTGGCCGGACCCGAACGTGACGGTGTGGCCGCGATCGTAGGAGTCGTACGTGTAGTCGGGCGTGGTGCGCGCCCACGAAACGGCGGCGAGGTGGCGGGACATGGGTTCTCCGTGGTTGGGCGCCACGTATCCGGCGGGGCGCGCGGCGGGCCGCGGATCGGCAGGGGAGGGGGAGGTGCGTCGGGCGGCGTATGCATCCGGCCCACGCTCACGCCCCGCGCAGCACCCGCCACGCGGCGTTGATCTCCGCGACACGACGCGTGGCCTCGGCGACCGCGGCTTCGCCCTGGGCGCGATCGGGGTGCCATTCCTGCACGAGGCGGCGCCACGCGGCCCGGATCTCGTCCTCGGCGGCGGTGGGCGGCACGCCGAGCACGGCGCGGGCCTGGGCGCGCGCGGCCTCGTCGGAAGCGGCGTCGAGCTCGCCCCAGAGCGCCGAGATGCCGCCGGCGTCGATGCCGAGGGTGTCGCCGAACGCGGCGATCCACGCCTGGGACGCGCCGCCCGGCCACACGCCGCGCGCGCCGCGCATCACCCACAGGAGCACCTCTTCCATGGCCTCGCCGGAGACGTGCTTCGTGAGGCGCCGCGCCACCTTCTCGGGGCTCAACCGCTCGAGTTCGGCGTCGCGCAGCTCGCGCATCCAGCGGCGGAGCCAGTGGACGCCGTCGTCGTCCAGCGGGTGCGCGGCGGTGAAGCTCTCCCGGATGAAGCGCACGTCCGCGCGTTCGAGCGGGCGCCCGCCGGCGCGCGCGTTGGCCACGAGCGCCATCACCACGCGGGCCGGGCCCGAGCCGCCGAGGCGGCGGACGGGGGAGGGGAGCTCGATGTCGAACTCGGCCTTGTCTGCCTTGGAACGACTGGATTCGAGGTGCACGCGCACGGTGCCGGGGAGGTCGGCGTAGGGGAGGAGGAAGGAGGGGACCTCGCACAGCTCGTCGTCGGCGTCGGGGACGACCGTGGCGGCGAAGCGGTAGCCGCCGGCGTCCACGCGCACGGAAACGTCGCGACCGGCGTGTCTGCGCGCGCGCCACACGGGCGTCACCCGCACGCCGGGGCCGGAGGGGCCGAACGCGTGGTGCCGCCACGCGAGGCGCACCACCACGAGATCGCGGCTTTTCTCCGCGCCTTCTCCGTCGGCGAGGTAGTGGCCGAGCGCCGCGCCCACCCCCACGCCGAGCGGCCCGCCGACCATGCCGCCGAGCACCCCGCCGAGCACCTTGCCGGTCCACGCCATCAGGTGCGCTCCGGCTCCGGGGTCCACTCGGCGCTGCCGTTCGGCGTTTCCCAGAGGCGCACGCGCACGATGGAGACGCCGGTGTCCGCGAGCAGTTTCGTCGCGATGCGACCGAGCTCGGCGGCGATGGTCTCGGCGGTGGGAGGGTCGGGCAGCCAATAGACGGGGCGGCCGTACGCGGCGTTCGAGGCCGCGAGGGCCTGAATCGCGGGGTCGGGATCGCCCACCATCAGGATGGCGGTGTGGTCCCAGTTGTCGTCAATCCAGCCGCCGACGCGCTCTTTCACCACGCCGAAGTCCACGACGCGCCCGCGGTCGTCCAGCGACGGCGCGAGGCACGTGATCTCCGCGGCGTACCGATGCCCGTGGAAAGCCGCGCACTTGCTCTCGTGCCGCGGGATGCGGTGCATCGCGTCCCATTCGAGTCGGCGGGTGCAGGTGATCAGGTTGACACCGTTGGCAAGCTTGGGTTGACGAGTTTGGAGAGTCCGGCTAACCCGCGCTCATGCACGCCGCACCTTCGAACGCCCCCGGTCGCGACCACCTCCCCGACCACGCCAGCCACACCGACGCACGCGGCGTGGACATCGACCGCGTGGGCATCCGCGGCCTCACCTGGCCCATCACCGTGTGGGACCGCAGCAACAAGATGCAGGCCACCGTCGCGAGCATCGACGCCACGGTCACGCTCCCGTCGAGCCTCAAGGGCACGCACATGAGCCGGTTCGTCGAGGTGCTCAACGGCGTTCGCGGCGAGCTCTCGCTGAAGAACCTGCCGAGCGTGCTCGCCGAGATCCAGCGCCGCCTCGGGGCCGAACGCGCCCAGCTCGACGTGCGGTTTCCCTACTTCATGAGTCGCAAGGCACCCGTGTCCGGCGCCGAGTCCTTGATGGACTACAAGGCGGCGTTCCACGCGCGTCGCGACGGCGAGTCCTTCGCGTTCGTGCTCCAGGTGCAGGTGCCCGTCACTACGCTCTGCCCGTGCTCCAAGGCGGTGAGCGAGCGCGGGGCGCACAACCAGCGCGGCATCGTGACCGTCGAGATTCAAAGCGACGAGTTCCTCTGGATCGAGGACGTCGTGGAAGCCGTGGAGGCCTGCGCATCGAGCCCGCTCTACGCGCTTCTCAAGCGCGAGGACGAGAAATACGTGACGGAGTACGCCTACGATCACCCGGTGTTCGTCGAGGACCTGCTCCGCGAGGTCACCGTCGCGCTGCGCCCCCGCGCCACCTGGCTGCGCGTCTCGGTCGAAAACGTCGAGTCGATCCACAACCACTCCGCGTGGGCCGTGGTGGAGCACGGTGAGCTTCCGGTGGGCGCTACCGTCGTGAGCGGGGATGTGCTCCTGGGGCGGGGGGGGCCCCCCCGCAACGCCCCCCCCGACGTGGCCGACGCTCCGACCGGGTTCGGGCCCTGGCTGCGCGCCGAACGCGCCACCCGCGGCTGGTCGCAGCAGGACCTCGCGGAGCGCATCGGCGTGAGCGCGCCGCTCCTCTCCAAGGTGGAATGCGGCGAACGCTCCCTGCCGGCGTCGGCCTTCGCGCCGCTCGGCGAGGCGCTCGGCCAGGACGCCGACGTGCTCCGGCTCCGCGCCGGCGTGGTCCCGGCGGCGCTCCTCGCGCGCTTCCAGGCCGACCCGGAAGAGGCCCTCCGCTGGGCGGGGTCCTGATCTACGGCTTGTAGATCGGGCGACACCGGGGGTGCCGCGCGGGGCCCGGAGCGGCTCCCGGGGCTGGCACGCCACGTGCACTCACGGAGCGCGAGGTGCCCATGCACACGCTCAACCTCCTCGTCTCCGCCGCCGCCTTCGCCCAGGATTTCGCGCCCGCTCCCGCGCCGACGCACGTGCTCGGCGTCGACCGCGCGCTCCCCGAGGGCGCCACCGTCTACACCGTGGGCGGCCTCGTGAACCTCCGGGGCGAGCCCGCCGCCGACGCCCCCGTGGTGCGCCGGCTCCTCACCGGCACGCGGGTGGTCGTCACGGAGGACCGCGGCGGGTGGGTGGAAGTGTCCGTGGCCGGGGCCGCGGTGGGGTGGGTGGCGCGCCCGCTCCTCACCACCATGGGCCGCGTCGCCGACCTCGACGGCGACGGGGTGGAGGAGCGCATCGTGGTGGCGCAAGGGGAGGACGGCCAGACGCGCGCGTGGCTGCGGGAGGGGGCCCGCGTTCAGCAGACCGTGCTCCACCCGTGGCCCGACCCCTACCTCGCGAGCTGGGCGCTCGTCCCCGCCGACGAGGCCGGCGTCGCGCTCGTCCGCGTGGACCTGAACCAGGACTCGTGCGGCGCGTACCCGAGCGTGTGGCTCTCGTACGCGGGCGACACGCTCCGCACCGCGCTCACCGTGGAGCCCTGGGCCGACGGCGGCTACGGCGAGAGCTACGACGTGCGCTTCGTTGCGCCCGGGCGGGTGAGCGTGCGGCAGGAGACGTACGGCGAGCTCGAGCCCACCTACCGCGAACAGGCGTGCCTGCTCACGGAGGGCGTGTTTCACTGCTCCTGACGGCGCCTCAGCGCGTGACGACGGCCCGGCGGCGGCGAAGCGCGGCGCCCACGAGGAGAAGGCCCCCGAGGACAGGCGTGGCCGCTGCGCCCTCGGCGCTCGTGCACCCGCAGCCGACGCCGGCGGTGGCGCCCGCGCCGTCGAGCTCGTCCTCGAGGTCGCCCGCGGTGTCGTCGTCGCAGGTGCCGCCGTTCTCCACGGTTCCGACGTTGCAGATCGGGAAGTACTGCTCCAGCTCGCGCTCGTACTGGATGAAGCGCATCTGGGTCTGCTCGTGGGTGCGCGTCTCGTAGAGCACGAGATCCTGGTGCGCGGTGTCGGGGCTGTAGCGCATGCGGATGCGCGTGAACCAGTAGTACATCCCCATGTGGTAGTCGGGCTGGTAGCCGACGCTGTACACGTCGTCGTCGGACGGGATTACCCCGGTGCAGGGGTCGCAGTTGCCGTTGCCCCACGCGTATTCGGTGACCCACTCGGCGCCTGCGATGTTGCCGAAGGCGTCGTCGAGCTGGCGGTCGTAGTACGCGGTGAGGGTCTCTTCGCCCTCCGGCTGCCACATGCAGTCGTGGTCGATGTCGACGCGGTCGTAGTTGGAGATGCCGACGGCGCCCTGCTCGTAGTCGGTGATGGCGTAGATGCGCAGGTCCTGCTCGCCCGGGGAGTTGAGCGTTCCGATGCGCACGGGGAGGCCGAAGGGCTCCGACGTGTACGAGAACTGGAGCGGGGAGAGCATCTGCCCGCTTTCGATGCCGGCGTCCGGCCGCACGCGCGCCGCGAAGAAGAAGGCGCCGCCCTCGATGTACTCGCCGAGGAGGTCCGCGCTCGTCTCGGGCACGTAGTAGCCGTTGTCCTGGAGCCACGTGACGAGCCCGGTGGACTCGGTGGCCGAGAGGATGACCACCTCGTACTCCCCGACGATGTACTGGGCCTCCACTTCGACGGTGACGTCCTCCGCGGTGTCTGCCGTGCCGGAGTCGAGGCTGTCGTTGTCGAGGTCGTCGCGGTCGTCGCGGGCGAAGTCCTCGCACGTGTAGCTCACCTCGCGGGGGTTCGAGTAGTCGCGCAAGCGGTCGAACACGGTGGGGTCGACCACGTGGATCTGGTCCTCTGCGAGCACCTCGGGCACGGGGATCACCATCGCGAAGTCGGAGGTCTCGCCCTGCACGTCGTTGGCGACGGTGAGCGTGGTGCGGTTGCCCTGCCGCACGATGGCCACCTCGCTCGCGGCGTTGGTGGGCGCCTCTTCGTAGCTCGAGACGTAGGTGCCGCAGAAGGCCGCGGCGGGGCTCGGGAGGAGGAGGGAGGCGAGGACGAGCACGGGCATCTCCGGTACACCCTCAAGGTGCGCCGTTCCCCCGCCGCCGACAACGGCGGAAGTGCACGAACCATCCCGCCGTAGCGCGCATGGGTGTGCAGAACCGCTCGAGGGCCGGGCGGGGTCGTCGTTCGAGGCCTTAGGGCGCGATCACGAGCCCCGACGCCGCGAGCGCTTCTGTGAGGCCGGGCCGTTCGGCGAGCCAGGCTCCGGGGCTCTTCGCGCCGTCCGCGCCGGGGCTGTACACCCACTCCGAGACCACCGAGGCCGACTTCCCGCGGAAGAGCCACATGCGGAGATCTTCGCCGTCGTGGGTGCCGTGGAGGCGGCGGTAGGCGCCGTCTACGCGGACGTCGTTCTTCCCGCCGGGGCTCCCGGCGTCGACCAGCGCGACGCGGCGTTTCCCGACCGTGCCCTTCGCGACCTGGGCGGGGGTGGACTCGTCCATCCACATCACCATCAGGCCCTGGTCTTCGAGGGTGCCGGCGCCGATCGGCGCGGTGTAGTCGAACACGAGGTCGAGCTTCCCGCCGTCGAGCAAGATCCCGGCGCGGGTGACCGTGGCGCCGCCGCCTTCGAGGTCGGCGCGCCCCGCCGCGACGCGGGCGCGCACGCCGGCGACGCAGGCGTCGGTGGGGACCGCCACGCTCTCCACGGTGCACCCGACCTCGTCGGGCCACGCGTTGTGGAGCCGCTGCGCGACGGTGGCGGTGCCGGCGCGGAGATCGAGGGTGAGCTTCGTCGTGGCGCCGTCGAAGCACCCGGCGAGGAGAAGGAGGAGAGCGGGGAAGAAGCGTGCCATCGGCGCGACGTATCGCGCGGGCGGGCCGCGTCGTGGTGGGAGACCCCCCGAAAGGGCGCGCCCGTCGCGGCGGAGATAGGGCCGGTGGCGGAGAGCGTTGCATGCGGGTCCTCGTCACGGGCGGCGTCGGGTACATCGGGAGCATCGTCGCGGAGCAGCTCGTCGCGCGCGGCGACCACGTGGTGGTGTACGACAACCTCGTCACCGGGCACCCCCGCGCGGTGCCGCCGGGCGCGGTGTTCGTGCGCGGCGACATCGGCGACGCGAGCGCCGTTCGAGCCGCGCTCCGCGACCACGGGATCGACGCCGTGGTGCACATGGCCGCCGTGTCGCTCGTGGGCGTGTCCGTGCAGGACCCCGCGGCCTACTACCGCAACAACGTCACGGCGGGCCTCGTGATGCTCGACGCCATGCTCGCGGAGGGCGTGAAGCGCATCGTGTTCTCGTCGTCGGCGTCGGTGTACGGCGAGCCCGAGCGCCAGCCCGTGCGCGAAGACGACGCGACGATCCCCACGAGCCCCTACGGGGAGACCAAGCTCGCGTTCGAGAAGATCCTCCACTGGTACGACCGCGCGTACGGACTGCGCTCGGTGAGCCTCCGGTACTTCAACGCGGCGGGGGCGTCCGCGCGCGCGGGCGAAGATCACGAGCCCGAGACGCACCTCATCCCGCGGCTCCTGCGCGTGGCGGTCGGCACGGCGCCGCCCATCGCGCTCTTCGGCGACGACTACCCCACGCGCGACGGCACCTGCGTACGCGACTACGTGCACGTGCTCGACCTCGCGGACGCCCACGTGGTGGCCCTCGACGCCGTGGACGGCGGGAGCCGCGTGTACAACCTCGGTTGCGGCGGCGCGGGGTACTCGGTGAACGAGGTGGTGGAGACCGCGCGCCGCGTCACCGGGCACCCGCTCCCTGTACACGTGGGGCCCCGGCGCCCGGGAGATCCCGCCCTGCTCGTGGCGAGCTCCGACCGCATCCGCGCGGAGCTCGGCTGGGCCCCGCGCCACCAGGATCTCGACGCCATCGTCGGCTCGGCCTGGGCGTGGGCGAAGGCCCACCCGCGCGGGTGGGAAGACCGCTGACCCGCGCTACTCGACCCCGGCGAACCGCCAGGTCATGCCGCCGGCGGGCGACCACCGGAGCTTGCGTTCGCCGAACACGCTCCCGACGGTGAGCACGAGATCGCTCGGGGTGACATCGGCGGCCTCGAAGTTGGCGACCCCGCGGAAGTCGAGCACGATCTTGTCGTTCTCGATGACGTTGCTCGTCGCGGCGATCTCCTTGCCCGCGTAGGTGAGCGTGAACACCGGCGAGAGGATCGAGAGCGCGCGCGGGAGCTCGAGCACGAGGCCGTCTTCGCCGAGGCGGGTGGCGGCGGCCACCGTGGCGGTGCGCCCGGCTTCGGCGACGAGGGTGTCCATCTTGCCGGCCATCGTGGGGCTCGCCTTGGGGCGCTCCCGGAACTCCTTCGCCTCCGCCATCTTGAAGGCGTCGGTGTCGACCCACACCACGGCGTCGTCCGAGACGAGCACGGCGCGGTGTTGCACGACGTCGGCGCGGGTCTTGGGCTTGCCGAGCCAGTCGGCGTCGATGTCGAGCGTGCCGAAGCTCGTCGTGTCGCGGGGGAGCACGGCGGGCAGGGTCTTGTCGGCCGCGACGGCCACGTACTGCCCGGGGAGCATGTCCGTGTACTGGAGCGCGAGCACGAGGGTGGCGTTGCGGAGCGTGCGCTCGCTCCGGTTCTTCACGGAGAGCGTGATGCCGCCGCCGAGCAGCTCGGGCTCCACGACGAGGTCGAGCCAGGCGTCTTCGGGAAAGATGGCGCGGTAGTCGCTGCCGAGCAACGCGATGCAGAACTGGATGTCGGGGAAGAGGAAGTCCCACGCGCCCTGGGCGCGGCGCCGACCGAAGTGCTCCAGCACCCGCTCGCGGCCCTCCTCGAAACGTCCTTCGTGGAAGCTGATCTTCGCGAGCTGCAAGTCCGGGCTGAAGTACCCCGCGCCGAGCATCGTGGACTGGTAGCCCTCGAGAATCCAGCCGCCCTGGCGTGACTGGTCGAGGTAGGCGCGCTGGCGGTAGGGGTCGAGCATGTCCGCGAGCTGGGCGGCCTGCTTCGGGTACATGGCGGCCGACTGTTGGAACGCGAGCGTCGCGCGCGGGTCGCCTCGCTTCTGGGCGAGCACGCCCTGGAGAAGCAGCGCCGGGGCGCTCTGATCGGGGTGGCGCTCCAGAACTCCCGCGAGGAGCGCCTCCGCGCGGGGCCAGTCCTCCGCGGTGCCGCCCTCGAGGATGGCCTGGGCGGCGATGAGGTGGGCTTCGCGTTCGCCGGGCGAGAGCGCGATGGCGGCCTCGGCGGCCTCGCGCGCGGTGGCCCAGTCTCCGGCGCGCACGGCGAGGCGCGCGCGGTCGCGGAGGAGGCACAACTTCTCCCACGCCTCGATGTGGGGGCGGAGCGTCTTGGCGTAGCTGGACACCGCCTCGAACAACGCGCCTTCTTCCTTGCGGATGGCGTTGGAGACGCGGGCGTGCTCGGCTTTCTCCGCGCGGAGGTCGTCGAGGAGCTTCTGGGCCTGGGCGCGGTCGACGTTGACGCCGAGCGGCGCGACGCCGCCCTGCACCTCGACGAGCGACGCCGTCTTCAGCAGGTACTCCGCGGACACCGCCCACAGCTCTTCCTGTTCCTCCGCGCGCGTCTGCAGCGCGTAGAGCCGGAAGAGCACCTCGAGGATCTCCCCGCGCGCCGCGAGCACGTCCGGCGCGACGCCGCGGTAGTCCTGCGCGGCGCCCGCCGACAGGTACTCCCGCATCGACCCGTGTTCGGCGAGCGCCCGATCGATCTCATGGACGACGCGAATCGTGCGGTCGATGTCCGGCGGGGTCGCGGCGGCCTCCGCCATGCGCTTCTTGACGGGGTCGACCTCCTGGCGGGCCGCCTCGCGCGCGGCGTCGAGCAGCGCGGCCTCGTGCGTGGTCCACGCGTACCAGGCGCCGACGCCCCCGAGCACGAGCAGGAGCGGGATCGAGAAGATCAGGATGCGGTCGTATCGGTAGCTTGCCACGGGGGAAGCCTAATGCGTCGCGAGAGCCGCGGCGGCGGGAGCGGGCTCCACGGTGCGACGGGGGGGCGTTGCGGGGGGCCCCCCCCCGCCCCAAGACCCCGAACCCCTCACCGACGGAGTGTCACCAGACGCCGTTGGTGATCGTGAGCTCGTAGTTGGCGCACGAGTAGGCCGAGAGGCGGATGACGTGGATGTAATAGTCGCTCGAGAGATCGTCGCAGTTGTTGTAGCCTGAGCTCGAGTTGGCGCACGCACGGTAGTCGGAAGGCACGCCGTGCACGCCCTCGCCGACATCCTGGGCGAAGTACGAATATTCGGTGTATCCGCTGCCTTCGGGGTCGGACGTGGACCCCGAGCCGCAGTCCAGATATGAGCTCGTGCAGCCGCCCTCGTACACGACGAAGGCGTAGTCGCCGGCGCCGTCCGTGAGTTGGACACGGAAGCGGTAGTAGTTGATGCCCGACGTGGCGCTGTCACTCGTCTGGACGAGGTACCAATCGCTGTCGCCCGCGCTGATGAGGTTGCCCTCGACGGACAGCGTGGTGGTGCCGGCGTCGGTGAGGGTAGACCAGTCGATGACGGGGTTGGTGCAGGTGTCGCCGTAGCCGGCGCTGTCCTCGTACTCGTCCCACGGGTCGCACGCTTCGGTGCTCACGGTGTTCGAGACGCCGCTGGTGTTCCCGAGGGAATCCGTGGAGGTGGCGTAGAACCGGTAGGTGAGCGCGCGGGTGAGCGTCTCGGAGAAGGTGAACGTGCCCGACCCGTTGGCGGTGGTCGTGTCACTTCCGGCGCCGGAGGAGGTGGTCCAATACAACGTGACCGTGGAGAACGGCTCGGTGGTGCCGACGAGGGTGACGGTGTCTTCGTTCCGGTAGGTGTCGATGGACGACAAAACCGGGGCATCCGGGGCGGTGTAGTCGTTGACCACCACCATGTCGGCGCCGGCGGTGCCGTCGGCGCTGCCGTCGTTGGGGGTGACGATGCACTCCCAGGTGTCCCCGTTGGTGGTGTAGCTGGCGTTGACGAGCGCGGTCGTCTCGCTGCTGGCGGTGCCGTTGTTTTCCCACGCGTAGTCGTACGCGACGGGATCGCCGTCGGCGTCGGTGCTGCCGCTGACGAGCGCGCACGTGAGGGCGTCGTCGTCTTCGGGGTTCTCGGGGGTGATCGCGACGGTGGGCGCGGTGGGCAGGCTGTTCTGGATTTCCCGCACGCCGGAGGTGACCTCCGCGCCTTCGGACGCGCCGTCCCAGGGGCGCACGGCCACGGTGACGTCGTCGCCCTTGACGAAGTAGGTGCCGGCGAGCGTACCGTCGCTCGCGCCGGTTACCGCGGCGCCGTTGACGTACCATTGGTAGCGGTAGCCGGCGGTGTCACCGTCCGAGTCGGTGAACCCGGAGGGGACCGCCGTGAGGGTGTCGTTGGTGTAGGCAACCGTAGGGTCGATGACGACGCTCGCGACCGCGGGAGCGGCGTTGCCGATCACGATGTCGTCGGCGCCGTAGGGGCCCGTGTCGTACCCGTCGGAAGGGGTGGCTTCGACGCGCCACACGTCCCCGCGTGAGGTGTCGGCGGCGGGGACGGTGTCCCCCGAGTTGGACGTGAGGACGCCGTTTCTGTACCACGCGAAGTCGTAGCGGATGGTGTCGCCGTTGGGGTCGGCCGACTCGGTGACGATGGTGGCGCGGAGGGTGTCGTCGGAGGTGGCGGGGTCGGGCGAGAGCACGACCGTGGGCGCCTCGGGCGCGCCGTTCACGAAGAGCGTGAGGCGGTCGACACCGGTGTTGCCGTCGGCGTCGGTGACGTTGAGCGAGATGTTGTGCGTGCCGACGGTGAGGGTGTCCGTGGCGAACTCGACGTCGCCCGAGGAGGCGGCGCCGAGGGTGTTGAGCACGCCGTCGAGGTCGCTCTCCCAGGAGACGGAGAGGGCGTCCGCGCGGTCCTCGATGTCGGCGACCGTGGCCGAGAACAGGACGATGTCCCCGTCGTTGACGCGGCTGCCCGACGCGGGCGTGATGATCTCCACCTCGGGAGCGTTGCCCGCGAGGACGGTCACCTCGATGGAGGTGGTGGCGGTGTCGCCCGCGGGGTTCGTGGCGGTGAGGGCGATGGTGGACACGCCGGGCGCGAAGACGTGATCACACGTGGCGAGGCCGGTGGTGTCGAACACGGCGGTGTCGCACACCCGGCCGCCGTCGACCGTCCAGAGCACGGTGACGAGCTGGAGGGAGTCTTCGTAGGCGGCGTCGATGACGCGGCCCTGGAGCACGACGTCGACGTTGGCGTCGATGACGGCGCCGTTGGCGGGATTCTCGATCGCGACGACGGGGGGCTCGGTGTACTTGCTGATCGTGGTGTCGCCGCAGCCGGAGACCCCCGCGGCGGCAAGCACGAGCACCAACGAAGCGCGCGCCGCGCCGGTGCGGGCGGCGAGGCGGAGGGCGGGGGAGGGGGGCGGGAGCGCGCGGATGGTGCACCTCGGGCGCGTGGGTCTGCCGCAGTATAGCGGGCATCGAGATGTTGTTGGGCTCGCTCCTCGCCGCGATCGTGTGGGCGGCCCCGCCGGTGGGGGGCGCGGGCGCGCTCGGCGTCACCGGGGACACCGTCGATAGCGCCGTGGTCGTCGGCGTGGAAACTCACCCCGAGTACGAACGCTACGCGTTGCGCCAGCCCGACGGGAGCGTGGCGATTGCGGAGCTGACCACGGGCGCCGGCGGGTTGTGCGAGGTGGGCGGGCTCACGATTTTCCCCCGGCCGGACCTCGCGGACGGCGCGAGTGGGACCGCCGGGACGACGGCGTTGTGCGCGCGCCTTGCCGACCGCCGGCCCACGCTCCGCGCGCGGATCGGGCCGAGGAGCCCGTCGAAAGCGGGGGCGGACGGCCCCCGGGAGGCCTCCGCCGACGAGACGCGGGCGCCCGGAA
Organism: Myxococcota bacterium; assembly: GCA_964202365.1. GTDB lineage: Bacteria > Myxococcota_A > UBA796 > UBA796 > SXON01 > CAJBVW01. The sequence goes on from CAXNIN010000005.1 coordinate 13,554, forward strand.
CGGACGTGGTGCGCGCGCCGCGCGTCGTGACGCCGATGCACGCGGTGCTCCTCGCGTTGTTCGTTATCATCGCGACGCGCGTGCGCTTCGACCGAACCGCGGTGGGCGTTGCTTTGGCGGCGCTCGTGGCGCGCCTCGCGCTGGCGCCGCGCGGCGTGACCAACGGGGCGCTCGCCGGCTACGAGAAGCTCGTGTTGGCGCGGGGCACCGTGTCCGATCCGCCGTACGGCGACGGGTGGGGCGCGTTGATGGGGGACGTGCCGGGGTGGCCCGACGGCGTGTTCTGGGCGAACCTGGGGTTCGCGTCCGCCTCGGCGGGCCTCCTCGCCGCGTTCGTGGCGCGCGTGGGCGGGCCGGCGGCCGGGCTCGCGGCCGGGCTCTTCCTGGCGTTGCTCCCGGCGCACGTCGGGGTGTCGATGTCGGAGACAATGCACGTGTCCGTGCTCGCCTTCGAGCTCGTCGCGGTGCTCGCGGCGCACGCGTGGGGGCGGAGCGGCGTGGTGCGGGACGGCCTGATCGCGGCGCTCGCGACGGGGGTGGCGGTGCACCTGCGTGCGGACGCGCTCGCGTTTGCTCCGGTGCCGCTGTTGTGGGCGGCGCTCGGGGCGTGGGGGAGCCCGTCGGAGGCGGGCCGGCGCGCGGCGGGCTGGCGGCGTCTGGTGTCCGTGGGGGCGCCTACGGCGGTGCTCGCAGGGCTCGTCGGGTGGCGCGTGGCGACGTTGGGAGGGGGTGGCGACATCCTACGGATGCCCGAAGCGGGGGTGCTCCTTCCCCGCTTCGGCGAGCCCGGCGCGGCGCACTCCTTCCAGCTCTTCCTCCACGCGGGGCTCACGCCCGGGGTGCTCTGGGGCTTCGCGGCGGTGGGCGCGGCGCACCTGTGGCGGCAGGGGCGGCGAGCGGAGCTGCTGGCGTTCGCGGCCTGGATAGGGATGACGACCCTGCCGGTGAGCGCGAAGGTGCTGCCGCTCGTGGACGCCGTGCGCCTGCAGCTCACGGGCCAGGCGCCGTGGCTCGCGCTCGCCGGGCTCGGGGTGGCGGCGCTCCCGCGGTGGCTCGGGCCGCTCGCGCTGCTGGCGTTCCTCCCGTACTTTCCGCTCCGGCCCTGGGTGCAGACCGAAGAGTGGGCGTTCCTCCGCTCGGTTGTCCCGACGCTCCCCGAGGGCGCCACGGTGCGCTACGATCCGCGGCCGCAGCGGGTGCTCTCCTTCGTGGCGGTGGTGGAGCGGATGGGCCCGGCGACGTGGTCTCCGCGGGCCGGCGCGCTCCGGTACGTGGGGGTGGACTGCCTCGACCGCGGCGGGTGTGATACATCCGGATGTATCGCGTCGCGTATCACCACGCTGGAAGGGCGGGCCGACGTGGATCTTTCGCTGGCGTCGCGCACCATCGGGTTCTGGGAGTGCCCGGCGGTCGGCGCCCCCGCGGAGGGCGCGGCGCCGCCGCCCACGCGGTGAGCCCGGTCACCTACCAGCGGCTCATGGCGCCGAGGTCTTCCACCTTCGTGTAGCCCGCGGCGACGAGCACCGACTTCGCACGCGCGCTCCGGGCCCCGCTCCGGCAATACACGACCACCTGCGTGTCCTTCGGCCCGACCTCGGCGACGCGGCTCGGGAGCTCGTCGACCGGGATGTTGCGCGCGCCGTCGAGGTGGCCGGAGCCGAACTCGGCGGCGGAGCGCACGTCGAGCAGGGTGGCGCCGTTGGCCACGAGCGCGTGAACGTCGGAGGCGGAGGCCTTGCCGACGAACCGGGTGTAGACGAAGAACCCGGCGACCAGGGCGATGAAGGCCCAGGGGAGGATGGTTTCGAGCTTCATGGGGAGGCCTCTTCGGCGCGGGGCGCCGGTGGCGAGCGGTGGGGAGCGAGCTGGGCGCACAACAGCGCCACGAGCGGGGGAACGAGCGGATCGACCACCCGGTAGACGCGGGTTCGGCCTTCCGTGACGCTCGCGACCACGCCGGCCGAGCGGAGGATGGCGAGGTGGCGACTCACGAATGCCTGGGGGAGGCCGAGGCACGCGACCATCGGCCCCACGCAGCAGCCGCCGTCGAGCAGGCCACACACGATCCGCAGCCGAACAGGGTGCGCAAGCGCGTCGAACAGCGCCGCGGCGCGGTCCAGCTCAGGGTGCCCGAGGCGCTCGAACGAATCAGATATCATATTGCACATGTAATATGTGTTGCGCGTGCGTCAAGGCCATCGGCGCCTCAGCGCGGACGCCGACCCGCGCGGGCGATAGAAGTCCGGCGTGTCGCAGCCGCGCTCCATCCTCCTCCTCGCCGCCACCCGGCCGATCGTGCCGCTCCTGGTCGGCTATCTCTCCGTGAGCACGCTCCTCGCGCTGATGATTGCGGTGCAGAGCGGGCCGGCCGTGGCGTTCTCCTCAGGGCTCGCCAACGCCGTGCTCCTCTCCCCGGCCATGGGCCTCGCCTGGATTCTCGGCCGGGTTCTGGAGCGCCGCGCGCTCCCCGAGCAGCCGTGGTGGGTGACGCGCGCCCAGGGCCACATGGCGGGGTTCGTGGCGGCGTTGAGCCTCGCCGCCATCCCGCTCGCCGCGATCGCCGAACAGATGCGCGGGGCGCCCGAGGCCGCGACCATGAGCTGGGAGCAGCTCGTGACGGTGCTCGTGTTTGGCCTCGCGTTCGTCAACGGCGCGCCGCTCGTGATCGCGTTCGGCGTCGAGGCGTTTGCGCGGCGTCGTCACCCGCCGGAGAAGGTCACGCCGCGTCGCGCGCCCTGACGAGCTTCTTCGGCGCGACCGCGCGCCAACTCTCCTCGATGTAGGCGCATAAGGGCGCGATGTCGGGGCGGTCGCCGGGCGCGAACCGGAAGCTTACCCAGCCGCTCTTCCCCAGGTTGTACCCCGTGGGCTTGGCGTAGGGGAGCTCGAGGGCCGCTTCGCCGCTCTCGGGGAGCTTCACCGAGAGCCCGAGGGCGCCCGGCCCGTCGCCCGCCGCCATGCCGAGGAAGACGAACACCTTCTTGTTCACCTTCACCACGCGCTCTCCCCACGGGAACTCCTCGACGGCGCCGGGCAGCGAGAGGGCGAAGTCGCGGAGGGCGGCGGTGGTTTCGGGGAGGGGGGGCATGGGGCTCCGTTTCGGGGCGGCGCGACCTACCCCCGACTTACCAGGCTCGCGGCGTCGCCTTCGTCGCCGACGGCTTCCACCGGGCAACTCTCCAGCGCGGAGCGGAACAACGCGTCGTCCTCGGGGCGGTGGGCTCGGACGAACGCCTTGCGGGCGGCGTCGCGGCCGAAGATCTCGGGTGACACATCCGTGCATGTGTCACAGCTGATGCAGCGGGTGTCGACGAACCAGGGGCCGGGGGTGTTGTCCGGGTGGCGGCGGGTGGGATCAGCCAAGGCGTGCTCCTCGGACGACGGCGGCGGAGGGCGAGACGGTGCCCCCCTCCGGCGCGCGGAGCCCGTGATCGTCGGGTTGTTCATCGCTGCGGAGGCCGCGCCGCGCCTCGATGCGGGCGACGAGCTCCGGTTCGGGCTCGCGGCGGAGCACCTTCCGCATCACGTCGACCACGTTGCCGGCGAGGGGGTAGAGCTCGGCGGGGTCGTAGTGGTAGCCCATGCTGTAGAGGCCGGCGCACACGGGATCGTAGGCGCATGCGTCGCATGCGGCGGCCTTGCCGTGGAGGAACTGCTTCTGGAGCACGAAGCCCTTGCGGTCGAGGAAGCGGATGCAGCGCTCTTCTTCCTTCACGATCTTGCGGGTCTCGGTGGAACACTCGGCGAACGCCGGCATGTAGCAGAGCGGCACGCGCTCGGCGCGGAAGGTGCGCCCGGTGGCGGCGAGGAATTCCATCGCGAGCCGGAGCGACACTTCGAACTCGACGAGCCGCGGGATCACGTCGGGGTGACGCTCCGCGCGGTTCATGTTCGGATCCATGTTGTTCCACACGAAGTGGCGCACGTGGGGGTGGCGGTCGACCACCCACATCACCGTCTCGTGGAGGTGGTCGCTGTTGTACGCCGTGATCACCGTGTTGATGTCGGCGGTGATGCCCGCCTCGGCGACGTTGCCGAGGGCGGCGTGGAGGTGCGACCACGCGCCCGGGGTCTGCGTGAGGAAGTCGTGCACCTCGGGGCGGCACGAGTGGAGCGAGAGGTGCGCGTGGGTGAGGCCGGCGTCGACGAGGGCGTCGAGGAACGCGCGGTCGGCGATGCGTTGGCCGTTGGTGATCATCCGCACGAACAGGCCGCGATCGCGGGCGTAGCGGATGGCCGGGAGCAGGAGCGGCGCGATGGTGGGCTCGCCACCGGTGAGGATGACGCCGTCGTAGGCGCGGGCCACGAGGTCGTCGACGAGCCCGCGCATCTCGTCGTCCGTGAGATCGACGCCGCTCGGCGGGTTGGAGCAGAAACGGCAGTGCTGTTTGCACTCACGCGTGAGCTGGAGGTAGCCGAGGTTGGCCATTCAGGAGCGCCGGCCGGGGGCTTCGTCGATGAACGGGACCGGCGGGTTGCCGGCCACCGGGACGCGGGGCGCCGGAGGCTGCGGGGGCGCGCCGTCGCGGAGGCGGGGGCTGGGCGTCGCGAGCGCCGCGAGCCGCGCGACGATCGCCGAGCTGTCCCCTTCGAGCGGGCGGAGCTGCCGATACCCGTGCGCGCGGATCGACTGGATGTGCGCGCCCTCGCACACGGAATCGGCGGTGCAGGCCCGGCAGCGGGCGGACTTGGTGCGATACGTCTCGCTCGTGTATCGATGCACGAACGTGTCGATGGCCCGTCGGCCGTCCGCGTGGAAGGTGTCGGCGTGGAGCACCTGGAGCGGGCGTTCGATGCGGGCGCCGGGGAGGAGGCACGCCGGGAGGTTCTGGGCCCGGTAGCCCGGGGCGAGCCCGCCGAAGAAGGCCCGCCAGTCGGGGTCGAGCGCGGCGGAGGCCTCGGCGGTGGCGCGGGTGGGGGCGTGGAGAATCCAGTTCGCGGGAACGGTGGAGATGTGTCGAGACATCTCGGCGTCGAGGTGCACCTCCACGTCGCCGGCGTACCCCGCGAGCTGAGTGAGGTGCTCGGGGCGGGTTGCGACGATTCGTGAGCCGGCCGGGAGCGATACATCGGGCGTGTATCGGTCGGCGGTGAGGTACAGGGGACCGAGGTAGTCCGTGGGGATCTCGGAGACGCCGAGGAGCCGCGCGCCGGCCGGGAGGTCCGCCGGGGAAGGGGGGGCGTTGCGGGGGGGCTCGCCCCCCTGCCCCACCTCGAACACATCGAACCGCCCGGCGTGTTGATCGGCCACGGAGCGGTCGAGCGCGGAGCAGAACGGCTCGATGAAACAGTGCGGGCACCGCTCGGCGTCGCGGCAGTCGATTGGCGTGCCGGCGTCCAGGTAGGCGCGGAACTGCCGGCGTCGGCCCCCCACTTCGTCGAGCATCTTGTGGGGGTCCTGGATGAGCTCTTCCATGTCCTCGAGGTGGGACAGGGGGAAGCGGTTTGTCCAGATGTGGAACTGCGGGTTGCGGGCGAGGCGGAACACGCGGCGGAGGGCGTCGCGGTGCGCTTCGGGGTCGTAGAAGAGGTCGGCGCGGTTGTCCCAGGCGACGCCCTGGGGGATGACGTGGAGGAGGTCGAACTCCTTGACGCCCACGCGCGCGCAGAGGGCGACGATGGCCTCGAGGTGCTCGACGTTCTGCTTGTTGATGCACACGTCGACGTTCACGACGGGGCGGCCGTCGCGCACGGCGCGCATCATCGCCTTCATGAGGTTCTCGAAGCCGTTCTTCGTGCGCGTGAGCGTGTCGTGCAGCGCGGGCGTGTGGCCGTGGAGGGAGAAGGTGATCTCGTCGAGCCCGGCGTCCATCGCGGCGAGGAAGAAGGCGCGGTCCGCCAGCTTCTGGCCGTTGGTGACCGTTTGCACCCACCGGTAGCCGACCTCCTTGCCGTAGCGGATGGCGTCGTGGAAGCGCGGGTGGATCGAGGCTTCGCCGCCCGAGACCACGAGCCGCGTGGCGCCCTTCTCGTCGCGGCCGCGGCGGATCTCGGTGCGGATGTCGTCGAACGCGAGGAGCTTGCCGTCCTGCGCCTCGGCGTCGAGGCAGAAGATGCACTTGCTGTTGCACGCCGCGGTGATGCGGACCCAGTGCTTGATCTCGTTGGCGACCCGCTCGTGATCGAGGGTGCGGGCCTCGCCGCCTTCGTTCGGCATACGATAGCGTAGCATGCGCCCCGCCGCTCTCTACACCCTCCCCGAGTCCTCCGCCGCGAATCACGGGACCTGGGTTCCTCGCGCCCGCGCGCGCTACCTCGCCCGCGCGTCGCGGCTGCTCCTCGAACCGGCCGAGCTCCCTCCCTGGCTCGCCTCGGCGTGGTCCGGCGTGCGCGAGCCGCTCGTGACGCTCCTCCGCGAACAACCCGCCGCGCTCCTCGGTGCGCTCTCGCTCCCGCAGGTGGGCGCGCCGCTCTGCGCGGGCCGCCTCGACGTCGCGATCCCCCAGCTCCTCCTCGAGCTCTCGCGCCGGCGCGTGCTCGGGCGGGAAGGCGTTTGGTGGCCCGGTCCGGTGACCGCGCTCGCCTCCCCCGCGCGCGGCGTCGTGCACCACTTCGATCCGCCGCTCGTGGGCGCGCTCTTCTCGGACGGCGAGGTGGAGATCGCCGCCGGGGTTCCGATGGGGGACGGCGAACGTGCCTTCCTGCCGCTCCGACACGGCGGATGGCTCGCGCTCCACGACAACAACCCGCTCGCGATGGACGAGGCCCACCCCGACAAGGCGGGCAACACGTTGTCGCTCGGGGGGCACACGGCCGAGGCGTGGGTCGCCGCGATCGACGACGCCCGCGGCGTGCTTCACGACGTCCTCCCCGATCTCGCGGCCGAGCACGCGCAGGTGCTCGCGACGGTCGTCCCCGTCGGCTTCGAGCCCGAGCAGAGCCTCTCGGCGAGCTACCACGAGGCCATCGGCGTCGTGTACGTCACGCTCCACCCGAAGGTGGGGGTGCTCGCCGAGGCGCTGATTCACGAGGTGCAACACACCAAGCTGAACATCCTGTTGTGGTTCGACATATTGATACACGACAATGGCGCGTTGGTTGTGTCACCCGTACGGCCCGATCCGCGCCCGGCGCTCGGGGTGCTCCTCGCGGTGCACGCTTTTCTGCCGGTTGCACAGATGCACCTGGAATTGCTGGCGAGGGGGCACCCGGCCGGGGACAAGGAGCGGCTCGGTCAGGTGATGCGGGCCAACCGGGAGGGGCTCGACGTGCTCGCGGGCGTGCGGACCACGCCGGTGGGCACCGCGCTCCTCGACGGGATGCGGGCGCTCGCGGCCTGGCAGGAGACGCGGGTGTGAGGAGGGGGCAACCGCTTCGCGTTGCGGCGGCGCAGCGGCGGGGCGGGGGCGTCGGCGGTTCAGGTGCGGCGGCTCACACAGGCGGCGCGCGCTGGCACGACGCCCACACCGCGGCGGGCCCCGCGGCCTGATACAGCGGGTGTGACACATGCGATGTCTCATCCGGAACGTACGTCTCCACGGCGCACCCGGGGAGCCGCTCGGCGAGCCAGGCCCGCGCGGCGTCGAAGCGCGCGGCGGCGTCGGGGCCGGCCTCCGGGCCGAGGCGCGGCGCCCGGACGCGGGTGAGGCCGGCGAGCTTGTCGGCCGCCGAAGCGGGCAGATCGGCGACGGGCTGGATCGGCCCCCACACCTCGACGGTCGCAAAGCCGAGCCGGCGGGCCTCGCGGACGACGGCGGGGAGGCCGGGGTGGCTCCACGGCGACGCGCCGGCGAACACGACGCCGCGCGCCCCTTCGGAGGCGGCGCGCACGAGGCGCTGGCGCAACGCGCGCTCGGGTTCGGTGGGCCACGTGGCGCCGTACGCGCGCCGGGTGGCGCACCCGCGGCACTGGAGGGCACACGCGGCCTCGACGTGCACGATCACGCGGTCGCCGACGGGGATGGCGGGCGCGTCGGGGACGGGGTCTCCGCCGGGCCACGCGCGCACGAAGCCGGCCGCGGTGGCGGGCGCGCGGCCCGCGCGGGGGGGCGGAGCACCGGTGCGGACCGGGGGTGGCGCGGCGTCGCCGTCGCGGGGCGCGGCGGGCGGCACGAGCTCGTCCCAGCCGTACCGCGCCACGTAGCTGGGTTCGGCGCCGGGACACGGGCTTCGAAGCGGGCAGTTGCCGCACGGAGGCCCGTACACCGCGGCGCGGGCGGGCGCGTCGAGGCCGGCGGGCGCGGCGCGGCGAACGGCGGGCGCATCGAGGCGGTCCGCGGCGGCGGCGCGTACGTCGCCGAGCACGCACAACGGCAGGCCAACGGTCTCTGCCTCCCGACGAAGTTCCCACGCGAGGTGGATGGCGTCCGCTACGGGGCCGCGCACGAGCGCGAGGCGCGGCACCAACATCCGCCAGTCCGCGGCGGCGCGTCCCTCCGCGCGGGCGAAGATCCACCGGTGGCCTTCGGCTCCGAGGCGCGGCGCGAGGGAGGCGAGCGCCCCGATCTCCCCGGCGCCGGACCGCGTGAGCACGGTGGTGACACGCGCGGTCACCCCGGCGGCCACGAGGCGACGGAGGCCGACGGTCGCTTGCTTGTGAGCGCCCTCGGCCCCAACGAGCCAGTCGTGGAGGGCGGGCGTGGCGGCGTGGAGCGCCACCGCCGCGTCGGTGAGCCCGCGCGCGCGGAGCGCGTCGGCGGCCCCCGGGGCGGCGAGGATGCGGCCGTTGGTCTGGAGCCCGACGCGCGCATACCCCGCGGCGCGCGCGGCCTCCACCAGCCGCGGGAGGTCGGGACGGAGGGTGACCTCGCCGCCGGCGAGCCACACGGCCTCGGCGTGGGCACGCTCGCGGGCGAGCACGGCCACCAGCGCGTCGAGCGGGGCGTCCGCGATGGATTCGCGGCGGTCGCCCTGGTCGCAGAAGCGGCACGTGTTGTTGCACCGGTAGCCGGTGCGGAGATCGAGCCAGGCCACGTGTTTCAGCCCGGGATCGGCGCGAGCTCGCCGGCGCCGTGGATGCCGAGGTACTCGCGCCACACCCCTTCGCACACGTCGGTGTAGGCGCACGTCTCGCATGCCTTGACGTGGCGCTTGAGGTCGTGTCGCTTGCGGTCCTGCCAGTTGAACCGCGCGCGGCCGTTCTCGACGGTGGCGATTCCCTCGGGCAAGCCGTCGCTCGTGAGCGTCTTGATGGAGCAGTCCGTGTCGAGGTCGCGGAACTCGCCCACGTAGCGGCGGGCCATGGTGCGCGACGAGAGCAGCGTGAGCGGGAGCACGCAGAGCGGGAAGCCGCCAATCGTAAACGTGCGCTTGTACTTGTACTCGTTGAGCAGGATTGCCTTGACGACGTACGGCACCACCGCGCCGTACTTCGGGATGAGCGAGGTCTCCGTTTCGGCGTAGCCTTCGGCGCGCACGAAGTTGGCGCGCACGTCGTCCAGCCCGAGGTCGTAGAAGAACTTGAGGATGTTCGGGAGGTACTTGTAGTTCCACGCGTTGACGACCACGTTCACGCTCACGTTGTCGCGGAGGTGGCCCTCATCCCGCTTCTTCAGCAGGTAGAGGAGCCCGGACTTCTTCTTTTCGAAGTTCCCCGGCACGCGGGTGAGCGCGTCTTCGAGCGCCGCGGTGTGCCCGTGCATGCTCATCGTCACGCGGGTGAGCCCGGCGTCGAGCACCTTGTCCACGAAGTCGTGGCGCCAGAACTTCGTGCCGTTCGTCGCGAGCGCCACGCGCGTGTAGCCGAGGTCCCGCGCGTAGCGGATGCCGTCGAGAATCCACGGGTAGGTGGTGGGCTCGCCGCCGAGGAAGCCGACCGAGCGGTTGCCGGCGTCGAACCAGCGCTTGATCTCGGCCTGCATCTCGGGCCACGGCATGTATCGACGCATCTCGGTGGCGGGGAGGCCGTCGAGGCAGAACACGCACTTGTTGTTGCAGATCTTCCCGACGTTGATCTCGACGTTCCGCCGCGTGTCGCGCCAGAGGTCGGCGCCTTCGCCGGTGGAGCCCGCGGTCGCGGGGGCGTCGTTCGGGAGAGGGAAACCTTCGTTCACGTGGCCTCCGAAGCGCGGAGCTCGGTGTCGCCGAATCGGTCGAGATAGGCGCCGAACACGCCCGCGCACACGCCGCGGTACACGCACAGCTCGCACACCGGCGCGTGCCGACGGCCGCGGTCGGGCGCCCAGCTGTAGATGCCGTCGAGCGCGACCTTGTCCGGGTGTTTCGCCCACTCCACGGTCACGCGGGGGTTCCAGTAGAGGTCGTTGCTCGCCATGCGCGCGCCGCCGAGGCAACACATCGGCACGCCGAAGAACCGCACCATGTCGGGCGCCATGGCGTCGACCACGGCGGGGGCGAGCGCTGCGATCACACCGAGGCGAACGGGGAGATCGCCGTACCGGTCGGCGCCGGCGCCCTCCGGCGTGAGGTTCGACACGATGAGGAGCGCGGCGTCGAGCGACCGCGCGAACGCCGCGGTCTCCACGAGGCGGTCGACGTTGAGCCGCGTGAGCACCGTGTTCACGAACGGGCGGAACCCGGGCTTCGCGGACTTCGCGTTGGCGATCGCGCGGGTGACGCGCTCGAACGAGCCGACACGTCCGGTGGATGTGTCATGTGTTGCGGCGTCCGGGCCGTGGAGGGAGAACAACGCTTCGTCGAGGTGTGGCATGGCCGCCCCCGCGAAGGCCGGGTCTGCGAGGCGCGTGCCGATCGTGCCGACGCTCGTTCGCATGCCGAGCCGCTTGGCGAGCTTCAACACATCCACGAAGCGCGGGTGAATCGTGGGCTCGCCGCCGGTGAGATGCACGCTCTCGACACCACGCGCCGCCTGCTCCGCGAGGATGCGGGTGATGCGCCCGAACGTCACGGGGAACGGGTGGAACGCCTGCATCCGGTGCTCTTCGGAGCAGAAGACGCACCGCTCCGGGCAATGGTAGGTGACGTGCAGCTCGAGGCGGCGCATCGTCTGGCCCTGCGGGCCCACCCACGGCGTGTCGAGGTTCACCCGGCACCCCACGGCCGGCTCTCGGGGGGGCGTTGCGGGGACGCCGAAGGCGTCGCGGAGTCGGCGTGCGCGAGACTCGCAGCGCCCGGCCCGGCAAGGGCCGGAGCCGACGCAGCCCGCCCCCGGAGGTCGGCGGCAAGCCGACCGTGAGGGGGGCCCTCCCCCCGCCCCAAGCGACCGCGCATCTCGAAGAACGCGGGGTAGAGCCGCTCGCAGAGGTTCGTGAGCAGGCGATCCACGGCGTTGGTGCTCGCGAGGACGCGCTCCGGGTACACCTCGGCGAGGAGCGCCGGCACCTTCTCCGCGGCCGCCGCGAGGGCCTCGGGGGTGGGCGGCGCATCGAGCGTGCCCACCACGGTTCGGTCGCCGACGGCTTCGGCGAGCACGAGGTTCGAGGCGTGGATTCGGCCGTCGGAATCCACCACGAAGCCGGTGTTGAAGAACGCCGTGGGGGCCCGGGTGAAGAGGTTGCGCAGGTAGAGGCGGTCGCCGCGTGCCCAGGCGGCCCGGAACGTGTCGCCGATGACGGCGAAGCTCTCTTCCAAGGCGTGCAGTTGGGCGGGCGACCACGGGAGATAATAGCCCGGCAGCAGGTTGAACCGGCGCACGCCGAGCCCGCGCAGGAAGCGGAAGTTGGCGGCGGCGCGCGCGGCGGTGGACGGCGCGACGGTCTGCGTGACGACGAACCGGGGGAGGGTGAGGAGCGCGGGCAGCCACCGCTCGATCTCGGCGAAGGAAGCGGCCTCTCCGGGGAGGGGGCGCCGGAGGCCGTCGTGGTCGCGGGCGTCGCCGTCGAGGGAGAGCGTGAGGGTCACCCGCGGGTTCGACTGGAACAGCGCGATTCGTTCGTCGGTGAACCGCGTGCCGTTCGTGGACACGTAGAGTGATACATCGGACACGTTTGATACATGGTGTATCACTGCCTCGACCACGTCGGATCGAAGGAGAGGTTCGCCGCCGAAGAGCTTGATGTCGCCGCCGCCGTGGCGCGCGAGGAAGAGGTCGATCGCGCGCCGCGCGTCGTCGGCCGAGAGGTCGGGGACGCCGTCCTTCACGGTGGGGCAATACGCGCACCGGAGGTTGCAGCGCCGCGTGATCGTGAGGATCAACGAGCTACGCCAGCGATCGGGGCGGACTCCGGGCAGGCCGAGGCTCACCCCGCGCTCACCACTGCCCGTGCGAGCCGTGGCTGCCGTGCGAGCCGTGGCTGCCGTGCGACCCATGGCTCCCGTGCGAGCCGTGGCTGCCGTGCGACCCGTGGCTCCCGTGGCTGCCGTGCGAACAGTGTTGGGCCAGCAACCCCTCGAAGCGAATGGGCTCGAGGCCGCGGCGGTCGAGCGCCGTCGGGTCGAGCTCGAGGTCGCCGGCGGTGGCGTTGAGCAGGAGCAGGCTCTGGGCGATGTCGTCGCCCTCCTGCCGCGCGGCGCGCGCCTCGTCGGGTTGCATCAGGTGTTCGGCGGCCTTCGGGAGCGCCGGGAAGTCGTCCGCGGAGGTCGTGGGCTTCACGCCGCCGGGGAAAGCTGGATTCTTCGGGAGGCTCATGCGGACCCCTCGGTGGGGTAGGGGATGGTTCCGGGGCGGGAGCGCTGGATGGTCCAGCGCCGGAAGATCTTCTCGACGCGGCCGTCGGTGTCCTCCGCGAGCCGGCGGAAGAGATCCGCCTGCTGCCCGTAGAATTCGTGACACTTGCGCGACCGCGGGCGCTGCCCGAAGAGGTCGCCGTCGAACATGTAGTTGTGGAGCGGCTGGATGCCGCAGCTCGGCTTGAAGGCGCAGTCCACGCAGGCAGGGAGGGCGTCCTGGATGCTCGCCATCGCGAGCGCGCGGATGGTGGGGTGCCGGGCGATGTCCTTGTACGTGTGCGACGCGACGTGGCCGAGCTTGAAGAAGTCGTTGCCCATGTGCGCGACCATGCGCCCTTCGTCGCAGGTGTACACGCTGCCGTCGAAGTTGTAGGCGAGCGTGGCCGTGCCGGAGCCGACGGGCGAGCGGCAATCGGTGTAGTTGGGGTCGTCCGGGGTGAGGATCTTCGTGAGGAACATGGCAGCCTGCCGTTCCTGGATGAAGACGCCGCGCGCGTTGAGGTCGAGGATGTAGTCGAGGGTGTCCCGGTAGAAGGTGAGGAACTCGTCCATCGAGTACCCGATCTGCTTCCAGGTGTTGAGCGCGAAGCCGAAGGGGTTGAGCGGCCGGAGGTGGATGCTCTTGATGCCGCGCTTCACGTACTCGTCGACGATCTCGCGGCCGCGGCCGAGGGAGGCGCGCGTGCAGGTCATCAGGGCGTCGACGTGGAAGAGGTGGGGGTCGAGGCCCTTCTCTACCCAGGCGCGGTTGAAGCGGTCCATCCAGGACGTGACCGTGGCGTGGCTCGACGCCTTGCCTGTCCAGCCGCGGTTGTGGTTGTGGAGGTCTTCCGGGCCGTCGAGCGACGTGCACACCATCACGCCGTTATCGACGAGGAAGCGGAGCTTCTCGTCGTCCATGAGGGTCATGTTGGTGACGAGGGAGAACATCAGCTCGCGGTTCTCGTAGCGGTTCTTCTCGCGTGCGTGCTCGACGATGAAGCGGATTGCGTCGAAGTTGGCGGTGGGTTCGCCGCCCTGGAACTCGAAGTTCACGACGGGGGCGGGGCTGGTGAACGCGAAGTCGACCACCTGGCGCGCGGTGGCGAGCGACATGTCGGTGTCGACGCGGTCCATGTCGGTGCGGGACGCGTGGCAGTAGCGGCAGGCGTGGTTGCAGCGGAGCGTCGTGACGCACACGTGCAGGTGCGGCCCGCTCCCGAGGAAACCCTTCTTGCGGCGGATGCGCGCGGCGAGGCGCTCGAGGTCGAGCCCGGTCTTGAAGAAGCCCTTCTTCTCGAGGGCGGCGCGCTCGTCGCCGTCGATCTGCCCGCGAAGGAAGCGGTCGAACCGGTCGGGGGCGAGGAAGTGGAACTCGCCGGCGTCGTTCGTGAGAAGCACGCGGCCCGCGACGACGCCGTAGCGGAAGAAGCCGACCTCGGGGGCGAGGGCCGTGGGGTCGACGCGGAGCGGGGTGGTGAGCGTCACGGCGCCTCCACGCGCGCGGCGACGATCGCCTCGAAGAGGGCGTGGTTGCGGAACTCGTCCGGGAGGCGGTCGCGGAGGCGGTCGGGGACGGTGGAGAAGGCAACGCGCACGTCGGCGTCGCCCTCGGTGACGGCGGGGCCGAAGGCGGCGAAGCGCTCGGCGGCGCGCGCGACCGCCGCGGGCGGGTAGAGCGACCGGTGGAGCCGCACGACGATGTCCGCCGCGTCGCTCACTTTTCGGCCTCCCAGGGCACGGGGATCTCGAGCGGCTCCATCTCTTCGGCGTCGAGCTCGGCGAGGAGCTTGTCGATGGACGACGGGGCGTCGACCGAGAAGAGGGCCTTCGCGAGGATGAACTCGCGGATCTTGGCGTTGGAGGCGCCGATGGCCTTGCGGAGCGCCTGGTTCAGCAGCTCGTTGGCGAATTCGCCGGCGAGGGCGTCGAGCGCGGCGGCGTCGGTCTCGCCCTTGGCCTTGAGCACGACGGCCACCTGGCGGTCCGCTGGGCGGTCGAGGAAGAGGTAGCAGCGGTCGAGGAAGAGGTAGGCGGCGCCTTGGATGACATCGAGGGCGTACAAATCTTCGGAGACGACGAAGGACACGCGGCGCTCGCCGATGTCCGTCGTGAGGCCGTTGGGTTCGGTGGTCATACGGGGGAGAGCCGCTGGGCCGCGACGGAGAGGGCTTCGGCGTGGCGCCAAACGCGCTCGACGTGGGGCTCCAGCGCGGCGAGGGCGCCGAGGTCGCGCTCTTCGTTCTCCGCCACGATCGCCGCGAGTCGGCGGAGCGCGCGTCCGAGCGACTCGTCCATCGGGGCGCCGCCGTCGGCGCCGTCCATCACGATGAAGTCGACGTAGTGCGTGGACGCGGGGCCCTTGGGCGCGCCGTCCTTGAGGGAGAGGTCGACGCGGGCCGCGCGCCCGTCTTCGTGCGCGAGGTTGAGCGTGACCGCGCCGTCGACCGCGGGGAAGGCGCGCGCGATGCGCCATCCGAGGCCGAGGTCGCTCCCGGGGCGGAGCGGGTGAAGCAGCCACCACGGGCCTTCGGGCGAGGGGAGAGGGGCGGACGCGGGCGGCAGATCGGCCGCCGCGGCGCCGATGGGGAGCGCTGCGGCCGCGAGCCCGAACACCGCGAAGCGGAGAAACGCGCGACGGTCTTCCATGGTCGGCAGAATAGCACCATCCGCATGCTGTACTCGCTGTTCCTCCTCGCGTGCGCGCGCATCCCCACCGCCTCGCTCGCTACCCGGCGATCGGGCGGCTTCGCGACGAGCGAGCCCGAGGGAGCGGGGCGCCTGGCCGCGCGGACGCGGCCAGCGCGGCGACGCCGGCGCCGTAGCGGGGCGGCGGCGGCTCCGGTGCCCCGGGGCGGTGGCGAGTCGGACAACGTGGAGCTAAGGTCCCGGCCCCGCGCGATCCCCCGCGTGATGCCGTCGTTCCGGCGTCGCCCCGTTCCCCCGCGCGCCCATCGTCATGTCGCCCCTCCTCCTCGAGACCCGCACCCTCGTGCGCCTTGCGTGGCCGGTCTCCCTCGCCCAGATGGCCCAGATGAGCATGCAGCTCGTCGACACGGCGATGGTGGGGCGCGTCAGCGGCGACGCCATGGCCGCCGTGTCGCTCGGCGGGTGGTGGGGCTTCGCGATCGCCATCTTCGGCTTCGGGATGATGCGCGGCATCGATCCGATCGTGGCGCAGGCGCATGGCGCGGGGGACGACCGCGCCATCGGCACCGCGCTCGCGCGCGGGGTGGCGCTCGCCGTGCTGCTCGCGGTGCCGGCCGGGATCCTCGTGATGCTCGGGGAACAGGGGCTCCGGCTCCTCGGCCAGCCGCCCGAGCTCCTCGCGATGGCGGGCCAGTACGCGCGGGTGTTCGCCCTCGGCGTTCCCGCGTTCCTGCTCTTCTCCATCGTCCGGGGCGTGCTCCAGGGGCAGGAGATCGTGCGGCCCACGACAATCGTGATCGTGGCGGCCAACATCGTGAACGCGGCGGTCAACTACTGCCTCATCTTCGGCAACTTCGGCTTCCCGGCGCTCGGCGTGCAGGGCGCCGCGTTCGCCACCGTGATCTCCACGTGGTTTCAGCTCGGCCTGCTCGTGCTCCTCACGCGCAAGCAGCTCGCGCGCGGCTGGCCGGGGTGGCGCGCGGGGTTCGCGCTCGGGCCGCTGCTGGAGACCGCGCGGATGGGCCTGCCGCAGGGCTTCCAGGTGGCGAGCGAGGTGTGGTCTTTCCTCGTCGCGGGGTTCATCATCGGGACGTTCGGCGCGGCGGCCGTGGGCGGCCACACCATCACGATGCAGCTCGCGAGCGTCTCGTTCATGATCCCGCTCGGCGTGAGCGTCGCGGCGGCCACGCGCGTCGGGAATCTCATCGGCGCCGGGCTCCCCTGGCGCGACGCCGCGGTGGCCGCGCACCTGCTGGGGATCGGCGTGATGGCGCTCTCCGCGGGCCTGTTCGCGCTGTTCCCCGCGCAGCTCGCGGCGCTCTTCACCACCGATCCCGCCGTGATCGCGCTCGCCATCACCTTCCTCCCCATCGCCGCCGCGTTCCAGCTCTTCGACGGCACGCAGGTGGTGGCCTTCGGCGTGCTCCGCGGCGCCGGCGACCAGACCGTGCCCGCCATCGCCAACGTCGTCGGCTACTGGCTCCTCGGCCTGCCCATCGGCGCCTGGCTCGCGATCGGCGCCGGGTGGGGGCCCATCGGCCTCTGGGTGGGGCTCGCGCTCGCGCTCGCGGCGGTCGCGATCCTCCTCCTCTTCCGGGAGCGGTGGACAATGAAACGGGGCGGCTTCCGCATCGGCATGCAAAGCTGAACGGCTCGCGCGGGCGGACAGGCGCTGCCTACGCGAGCAGCAGCTCCATCACCGCGCCGCGCTTGCTGGCGTTGCAGTTGATGGCGCGGGAGGCGGCCACCGGCGTGCGCGTGAAGCCTTCCTGGTAGAGCTCGTGCACCGCGGGCGCGGACGAGTTGGAGAGGAGCACGTGCACGCCGCGGTCCTTCAGCGCGCGCGCCGTGTCGCGGAGGCGCGCCTGCTCGGGCATCCCGAACCCGCCCGCGGTGTAGCTCACGAAGCTCGACGTCGCGGAGAGCGGCACGTAGGGCGGGTCGAAGTACACGAAGTCGCCGGGCTCGGCGCGGCCGAGGACGGCCGCGAAGTCCTCGATCTCGAGCGCCGTGTTCGCGAGCGCCGCGGAGGCCGCGCGGAGCACGTCGGCGTCGCAGATGGTCGGGTTCGTGTACGCGCCGAACGGCACGTTGAACAGGTTCTTCCGGTTGACGCGGTAGAGCCCGTTGAAGCCCGTGCGGTTGAGGTAGATGAACCACGCCGCGACCTCGGCGTCGGTGCCCTCGTCCACCGCGGAGGCCCGAAGCGCCTCGAAGAACGCCCGGTCGTGCGGCCAGGAAGCGAGGAGCGCGATCACGTCGTCCACCCGGTCGCGCACGCCGCGCCACGTGCGGATGAGGCGCGCGTTCGTGTCCGCGAGCACGGCGGCCTGCGGCCGGAGGTGGAAGAACAGCGCCCCGCCGCCGAGGAACGGCTCGTGGTAACGGCCGAAACGGTGCGGCACGTGCGCCGCCATCGCGGGCAGAAGCTGTCGTTTGCCGCCCACCCATTTGAGGAAGGGGCGGGGAGGTGGGATCGAAGTTGCGCCGTCAGCCATGCGGCACAGGGTAGCCGTTGCTCTTGCCACGTCAATGAAATTTTCCGGATGATCGGCGTCAATCGCTGAGATCGAGCGTTGCAAGATCGCAATTCTCGGTGTCGATCGATCGGTATCGATGGCGTTCGGATCGGCGCTACCGGCGCGTGCGAGCGCGGATCGTCGGGGGCCTGGCGCTGCGCGATGCGCGCGTGGGCGCGCGTTGGTGGCGCGGCGCACCCGTTTGGCGTACAACCGCCGGCGGAGGGCGGTCCATGGGCTCCGGGGGAGACGAGGCGAGTTTTGCCGACGTTACCGCGTGGATGTTGGCCGAGGGCCGTTTCTCGCTCACGCTCGAGGATCTCCTCGCGGGTGTGCTCGCCCGCGTCGTCGAGGCCGGCCTGCCGCTCCTCCGCTGCGGGCTGCACATCAACGTCCTGCACCCGCAGCTCGTGGCAGTGTCGCTACACTGGTGGGAAGGCGGCGAGGTGCAGCGCGTGGAGCGCCCGCGGTACGCTGGGTGGCAGCTCGCGGGGTACGGCGACAGCCCGCTCGCCGTGGTCAACCGCGATGGCGTGCCCCTGCGCCGCTGCCTCGCCGGGCCCGGCGCCGAGCGCGACTTCCCCATCCTCGCCGACCTCGCGAGCGGCGGCGGCACCGACTACTTCGTGCAGCCGCTCCACTTCGCCGATCGCAGCGTGGGCGCCTGCATCTCGTGGTGCACGGGCCGCCCCGGCGGCTTCCGGGAAGACGAGATCCGGGGCCTCGAGGCCGTCGCCCATGTCCTCGCCACGCTCTGTGAGATGCGCGTGCTTCGGGGGCTCGCCCGGATCATCCTCGACACGTACATCGGCCGCACCGCCGGAGAGCGGGTGCTCGCCGGCACCATCGAGCGCGGAAGCGGCGAGCTGCTCCACGCCGTGGTCTGGTACTGCGATCTGCGCGGCTTCACCCAGCGCGCGGAGGCCGAGCCGCCCGCCGTCGTGATCGGGTTGTTGAACGCCTGGTTCGAGCGCATGGCCGGCGCGGTGCAGAACAACGGCGGAGACGTTCTCAAGTTCATCGGGGACGGCATGCTCGCCATCTTCCCGATCGGCGCCGACGAGAGCCCCGCGCGGGCGTGCCGGGCGGCGGTGGCGGCCGCGCGGCAGGCGGGCACCGCCATGGCCACGCTCGACGAGGACGTACGCGCCGAAGGGGGCGCGCCCGTCGCGTACGGGGTTGCGCTCCACGTGGGCGAGGTCACGTACGGGAACATCGGCGCGCCCGACCGCCTCGACTTCACCGTGATCGGCCCGGCCGTGAACCAGGCCGCGCGCGTGGAAGGGTTGTGCCGGGCCCTCGGCCGCTCGGTGCTCGCCACCTCGGCGGTGGCGGCCTACGTCCCCGACGACGTCGAGCCGCTCGGGCGCTTCATGCTGCGCGGCATCGACGACGCCCAGGAGATCTGGGGCGTCCTGTAGTTCAGGCGCTACGCCAGCAGATTCGCGAAGACGGTCGGCGCGCGCCGCTCCGCCCTACGGGCCGCGCGCAGCGCCATACCCAGCAGGATGTCCTCCGACCACGGCCGGCCGATGAGCTGGAGCCCTACCGGGAGCCCGGCGTCGTCGTAGCCCGCGGGGATGCTGATCGCGGGGAAGCCGAAGAGGTTCGGCGCGTGGGCGAAGCGCATGATGCGGTCGAGCGTGACGAGGTCGGACTCGCCGCCGAGGGCGTCGGGGCGGATGGCCGGGGCGGTGCACCCGGTGGAGGGCGTGGCCACGAGGTCGACCTCCTGGAACACGCGCGCCCATCCTTCCGCCAACGAGGCGCGCACCCGGAGCGCGTGCACGTAGTCCGACGCGGAGAGCCCTCGCGCGAGCGCGAAGTTGAGCGCGGTGTCGGGGCCGTGGCGCGCGCCCGCCGCGAAGAGCTCGGCGTGCGCGAGCTGCGACGCCGCCATCTCCCCCACGATCACGACGAGGTGCGCGAGGCGGACGAGGTCCGGATCGGGGAGGTCCACCCGGACGAGCGTGACGCCGAGCCGGTCGAGGAGCGCGCGGCACGTGGCGACCACGGCGGGGTCGGCGTGCTCGAACCACGCGTCCAGGACGCCGACGCGGAGGCCGTCGAGGCGGGTGCTCGCGTCGGGGAGCCGCGCGGGGGGCTGGCCGAGGCTGTTCGGGTCGGCGGGGTCGGGCCCGGCGAGGAGCCCGTAGACCGCGGCGACGTCGACCGCGTGCGCGCCGATGGGGCCGACGTGCGCCACGCTCCAGCAGAGCGGCGCCGCGCCGTGTTCGCTGATGCGGCCGTACGTGGCCTTCAGCCCCACCATGCCGCACAGGGCCGCGGGAATGCGGATCGAGCCGCCGCCGTCCGCGCCGATTGCCACCGGACAGAAGCCGGCGGCCGCCGCCGCCGCCGAGCCGCTGGACGAGCCGCCGGTGACGCGGGAGGGGTCGTACGGGTTGCGGGCGGCGCCGTGGTGGGGGTTGATGCCGGTGACGCCGATCCCGAGCTCGTGCATGTTCGTCTTGCCGATGAGCAAGGCGCCCGCCGCGCGGAGGCGGGCCACCACGGTGGCGTCCGCTGCGGCCGCGGCCGTGCGGCCGAGGAACGACGTGCCGACCGTGGTGGGGTACGGCGCCTGGTCGAGCTCGTCCTTCACGGCCACCGGCACGCCGTCGAGCCAGCTCCGGGGCACCCCCGCGCGGAGCCGCGCCGCCGAGGCTTCCGCCTGGGCGAGCAGGTCGGCCTCGTCCATCGCGAGGAAGGCCCGCAGGGGCCGATCCGTGGCGTCGAGCCGGGCGCGGGCGTCGAGGGCGGCCCGGGCGACAGAGACGGGGTCCGCGCGGCCTGCGGCGTAGGCGGACCGGTAGTCGGAGATGGAGGAGTGGCGGTAGCCGGCGGACTCCGGCTCGGCGGGCGCCGCCGACACGGGGCGGTCCGCGCCGTTCGGGGTGTCCGGGGCGCCGGTGAGCCAACTCGGGCGGTGCGGCGTGGCATCGCCCACGGGCGTGGCCCGTAGGCGGGGGAGGCCGAGCTGGTCCAACATCTGGGCGCGGATCAGCGCGCCGACGCCCGGTAGGTCGACGAGGGCGGAGAATGCGCGGAGCGGTAGTCCGGCCAGCCGCGGTGCCTGCACAACACGAGGGGTGTAAGCCATGCCGACAGGGTACGTGAGCCGAATGGACACAGCTCCGACGACCGCGGATTTCCTCGTGTTGGGCGCCGGCGTGGCGGGCCTGATGTTCGCGCTCGAAGCCGCTGCCCACGGGCGCGTCCTCGTGGTGAGCAAGACCGATCGAAACGAATCGAACACGCGCTACGCACAGGGCGGAATCGCCGCCGTGTGGAGCCCCGAGGACAACATCGAGGCGCACGTCGCGGACACGTTGGTGGCCGGTGCGGGCCTGTGTCGTCGGGACGCCGTCGAGCAGACCGTGCGCGAGGCGCCGGACGCCGTGCGCGCGATCATCGATCTCGGCGTGCGCTTCTCGCGGCGGGAGGGGATCCCCGACGAGTACGACCTCCACCGCGAGGGCGGGCACAGCAAGCGGCGCATCCTGCATGCCGACGATCTCACCGGCGCCGAGATCGTCCGGGCGCTGATCGCCGCGGCCGAGGCCGAGCCGAACATCACCATCCTCGAGCACCACCACGCGGTGGACCTCGTCACCCAGAACTCCCTCGCGCGCCGCACGGGTGCCGTCCCGGAAGAGACGGACCGCGTCATCGGCGCCTACCTGCTCGACGCTGAGTCGGGGAACGTCAACGTCGTGGCTTCGCGCGTGGTGGCGCTGTGCACCGGCGGCGCGGGCAAGGTGTACCTGTACACGTCCAACCCCGACATCGCGTCGGGCGACGGCGTCGCGATGGCGTGGCGCGCGGGCGCCCGCATCGCGAACATGGAGTTCGTCCAGTTCCACCCGCCCGCCCTGTTCCACGCCAAGGAGCACCACTTCCTCATCTCCGAGGCCCTGC
>CAXNIN010000006.1:0-31792 GCA_964202365.1 Myxococcota bacterium
CGTGGTCGTCACCATCGTGGTGTTGAGCCTCGTCGCGGCGCCGTCGGGTGGCGCGCGAAGCGTGCACGACCACACCGGGCGCGGCTACCGCGCCGCGTTCGCCTACCTGGGCGGCACCGACACCCCCGACGGCGAACCCGGCGCCGTCACCGTCGTGGACGGCCCGCTCGCCGCGCTCGCGGAGCACCCCCGCGACACGACGCTCGTACTCACCTGGCCCCTGGAGCGTCCGCTCGACCCGGACACCGATCCCGCCGCGCTCCTCGGGTTCGTCACCGGCGGCGGCCGCCTGCTGCTGCTCCTCGACGGGGCGGTCGACGCCGAGCCCGCCGCGGAGCTCGTGGAGGACACGTTCGGCATGTTGCTCCTGCGCGACGGCGCGGAGGCCCCCTACGCCTGGGCCGCGTGGCGCGCGTGGGCCGCGGACCGCCGCGCGGCCGACGGCGCCGCGGGGACCGTGGCCCTCGGCGACCCCGCGTGGACGCTCGTGTGCCCCTCCGACGCCGACCGGGTCCTGCTCGGCCGCGACGGCGCCGCGCGCGGATGCCGCCGCCCCCTCGGCGACGGCGAGGTGATCGTGCTCTCCGACGCCACGGTCTTCCAGAACGATCACCTCGGCCGGGCCGACAACCTCGCGCTCCTCGACGCGCTCCTCGGCGGGCGGCGGGTCGGCTTCCTCGAGGGCCCGCACGGCGTCGCGCCGATCGCGCGCACGGTGCCGACGTACGTGCCGCTCCTGCTCTTCGTGCACCTCTTCGGCCTCTGGGGCCTCGCGGCGGCCACGCTCGCCCGGCGCTTCGGCGATCCGCTCCCGCCCGCCGCGCTCCCACCGGCGTCGATGGCCCGCGCGCTCCACGCGCTCGGCACGCTCCACCGCGGGAAGTCCCACGCCCGCGACGCCGCCGCGCGCCTCGCCACGCTCCTGCGCGCGCGCGCAGCCCGCCGCGGCGTGCCCGCCGACACCCTTCCCCCCGCCCCCACGAGCATCGTTACCGACGACATGCTCGTAAAGTACGCCGAGCGCGTCGCCGCCGCGCAAACGGAGCACCGCCTGTGAACCCCGCCGCCGATCCCACTCCCCTCCCGCTCGACGCCGTCGCCACCCGCGCGGACGCCCTCCGCGCCGCCCTCGCCGATGTCGTGGTCGGGCAGGGCGACGCCGTCTCCGAGCTGCTCGTCGCGCTCCTCGCCGGCGGCCACGCGCTCCTCGAGGGCGTACCCGGCCTCGCGAAGACCCTCCTCGCGCGCACGCTCGCCGCCGCGCTCGGACTCCCGTTTCGCCGGGTGCAGTTCACGCCCGACCTCATGCCGGCCGACGTCGTCGGCACCAACATCTTCGATCTCACGACGACCGGCTTTCGGTTGCAGCGCGGCCCGATCTTCACGAACGTGCTCCTCGGCGACGAGATCAACCGCACGCCGCCGAAGACCCAGGCCGCGCTCCTCGAAGCGATGGAAGAGCGGCAGGTGACGATCGACGGCGTGAGCCACCCGCTCGACGCCCCGTTCTTCGTCATCGCCACCCAGAACCCGCTCGACCACGCCGGCACCTGGCCGCTCCCGGAAGCCCAGCTCGACCGGTTCCTCGTGAAGGTGCGCGTCGCGTACCCGGCCGCGGCGGACGAGAAGGAGGTCTACCGGCGCTCGCTCGGCGGGCCGGCGCGCCCCGACACCGTCGCCCCCGTGCTGGCCCCCGGCGAGCTGCTCCGCATCCGGGCGGCCCTCGGCCAGGTGCACGTCGAGGAGCGCGTCCTCGACTACCTCCTCGCGCTCATCACCGCGACCCGCGCCGACCCCCGCCTCGCCGCGGGCGCGAGCCCCCGCGCCGGCACCGCGCTCCTCGCCGCCGCCCGCGCCTGGGCCGCGCTCGACGGCCGCGCCTTCGTGCTCCCGGACGACATCAAGCGCATGGCGCGCCCCGTGCTCCGCCACCGCCTCGTTCCCACGGCGGACGCCGAGCTCGAAGGGCAATCCGGCGAGGCCGTGCTCCTCGGGCTGCTCGAACGGGTGGCGGTCCCCCGGTGAACCTCGTCCTCCCGAGCGCGCGCGCCTTCCGGCTCCTCGGCTGGTCCTCCCTGCTGTTCGTGGCGGGGTGGGTCGCGCCGGGGCTCGCGTGGGTGGGCCTCGGCCTCGACGTCCTCGTGCTCGTGCTCGTGCTGCTCGACGGCATCGCCGCGCGCCGCCGGCCCCTCGCCTTGTCCCGCGCGCTCCCGGCCGTCGTGTACCAGGGCGAGCCCACCACGCTCACGGTGCGCGTCGCCAACCCGTCGGGCTCCCCGCTCGGGGTGCGCCTCCGCGAGGTGCTCCCCGCCCCGCTCGCCGACACCGCCGTCTCCCTCGATCTCGAGGTGCCCGCGGGCGCCGCGCTCGACGTCCCCGTCGCGCTCCGGCCCCTCGCGCGGGACCGCGTCACGCTCGGCACCGCCGCCGTCCGCGTGCGCGGCCCCCTCGGCCTCGCGTGGGCCGAGCGCCGGGCGGGCGAGCCCGTGCACGTGAAGATCTTCCCGAAGGTGCACCACGAAGGCGAGACCGGGATGGTGCTCCGCGCCGCCCTCGAACGGAGGGACGGCGCGCACGCGGTCACGGCGTCGGGGCCTTCCACGGAAGTGGCCTCGCTCCGGGAGTACATGCCCGGCGACGACTTCCGCGGCATCCAGTGGAAAGCCACCGCGCGCCGCGGCAAGCCCGTCACCGCCGAACGCACCATGGAGCAGCGGCAGCGGCTCGCGATCCTCCTCGACGCGGGCCGCCCGATGGCCGGGGCCGACGGCACGTGGACCCGCCTCGATCACGCCCTCTCCGCCGCGCTCGCCCTCGCGCGGGTGGCCGCCGCGTGGGGCGACGACGTGACGGTGGTGTTGTTCTCGCGGACCATCCGCCGCGTAGTGCGCACCGGCGCCCGCCCGCAGGATTTCGCCGCGGTGTTCGACGCCCTGCACCGCGAGCAGGCCGACAGCCTCGAGCCAGACTGGAACGGCCTCATTCGGTGGTGTAGCGTCGGGTTGCCGCGACGTACGCTAACGGTCGTGTGCACGTCCGTCGTCGACCCCGGCACCACCGATCGGCTCACCGGCGCGCTCGGCGCGCTCGCGGTCCGCCACCGGCCGCTCCTCGTCAACCTCGCCGATCCCGCCGTGGCGGCCAACGCGCGCGCGGCCCCGAAGAACGCCGAGGCCGCGTTCGCCAAGGTCACGGCGATGGGCATCGAGGAGGAGATTCGCACGCTCGAAGCCCGCCTCCGCGCGGCGGGCGTGGCGGGCATCACGGTCTCGGCCGACAAGCTTACGCTCGGGATGTTGCGCGGCTGGATGGAGCTCAAGGCACGGCGCGGCGGGTAGCGCCGCCGCAGGAAGGGCGCGCGAACGTCGCGAGGTCCTGACTATAGTGGGGCATGCGCTTCCTCTTCCTGGCGCTCGCCGGCTGCTCCGGCGACCCCGCGGACACCGGCGTTCCCGCCGACACCGATCCCGCCGACACGGACACCGACACCGACACCGTCGACACCGCCGACACCGACACCGCCGTCGTCGACGACAACGCCGCCCCGACCGCGCCGGCCATCGCGATCACGCCGAGCACGCCGCCGGCGGGCGCCGACTTCACCGTGGTCCTCGTCACCCCCTCGGACGATCCCGACGGCGACACGGTCGCCTACCGCTACGCCTGGACCGTCGACGGCGCCCCCGCCGCCTTCGACACCGCCACCATCCTCGGGGCGGACGCCGCGCTCGGCCAGCGCTGGGAGATCACCGTCACCCCGAACGACGGCGCGCTCGACGGCCCCGCCGCCACCGCCGCGGTGGTCATCGGCAACGCGCCGCCCACCCCGTTCACCGCCGCGATCACGCCCACCGAGCCCCGCGACGGCGACGATCTCACGCTCACCGTCGACCCCGTCTCCACCGACCCCGACGGCGACCCGCTCACCACCACGATCCGCTGGTACAAGAACGACTCCTACGTGCCGTTCTTCGACGACCTCCTGGTCATCCCCGGCTCGCAGGTGGGCTACCCCGACACGTTCCGTGCGGTCGTGAGCGTCACCGACGGCTACAACGATCCCGTCACCGCCGAAGCCACGGTCGCCCTCACCTATTCGTGTACGAACCTCCCGCCGTTCAACCTCGGCGACGCGACGCTCTCCGACGCCCGCGCCTACCACGGCGTCTCCTTCGACGACGACGGCAACCTCCTCGGGTACGACGGCCGCGGTTCGCTCGTGAAGAGCGCGTACGACGGCACGCGCCAGGTGTTCCTCCCCGGCGTCGGCACCGTGCAGCAGATCGACCGGTTCCCCAACGGCGATTGGGTGTACGCCGACAACGACACCGGCCGGCTCGTCCGCATGGACGCCGCGGGCGGCACCACCACGCTCGCCACCGATCTCGGGATCGCGTACGGCGTGGTGGTCGGGCCCGACGAGCAGGTGTACGTCACCTACCCCGACCTCAAGCGCGTCGACCCGAGCACGGGCGCGGTCACGACGCTCCTCTCCCCGCCCTCCGGCGCCACCTACCACGTCGCCGAGTTCAACCTCGACAGCACGGTGCTCTTCCTCGGCACCATCGGCAGCGGCGACCTCTACTCCGTGCCGCTCGACGCCGACCTCAACCCCATCGGCACACCAACGGTGTTCGCCTCCCGCGTCGGCAGCGGCTGGCACGACGGTATCGGCATCGACACCTGCGGCAACCTCTACGTCGCCGACTACTCCTCGCGCGGCCTGTACCGCGTCGAACCCGACGCGACCGTCACGTCGTTCGCGACCACCGATCCCACCGCCTACGGCCACGGACTCCAGTGGGGCAGCGGCATCGGCGGGTGGCGCACCGACACGCTCTACCTGCCGCAGCCGTACAACGGCAACACCGTGCGCGAGGTCGTGCTCGGCTTCGGCACGGGCGACAGCGTGCGCACGTGGAACGGGGTCGCGGTGCCCTGGTAGCGCCGGCCGTGGTAGATCCGCGGCATGGTCCCCGAGCGTCGCCTCCGCGAAGACATCCTGAAGTTCGGCCGTCTCTGCTACGAGCGGCACCTGCTCGTCGCGATGGACGGCAACTTGTCCGCCCTCCTCCCCGACGGGAGCGTGCTCTGCACGAAAGCCGGCTGCCACAAGGGCTTCCTCACCGACGACGACCTCGTGGTCATCGACCGGAGCGGAAAGAAGCTCCGCGGCCAGGGAAACCCGACGTCGGAGATGGCGATGCACCTCGCCTGTTACGACGAACGGCCGGATGTCCGCGCGGTCATCCACACCCATCCGCCCATCTCGATCGCGTTCACCATCGCCGGCGTGAGCATGGCGCGGTGCGTGCTCCCCGAGGTCGTGCTCACGCTCGGCACCGTTCCCACCGTCGAGTACGCCACCACCGGCACGAAGTCGCTCGCCGACGGCATCCGCCCGTACGTCCGGCACCATGACGCGATCCTGATGGATCGCCACGGCGCCGTGTGCCTCGGGAAGGACCTGCTCACGGCGTTCTGCAACCTCGAGACGATGGAGCACACCGCGCTCATCACGAAGACCGCGCGGGACCTCGGCGGCGTGAAGGAGCTCCCCCCGGAAGAGGCCGTGAAACTCCGGTCGATGGGGCTCAAGCGCTACGGCGGGCCCCCCTCCGCGGTCGCCAAGGCCGACGCCCCCGGCGCGGACCTCCCCGAGGCCTGCCGCGCCTGCTCCGGCTGCGCGCACCCCTCGCCGTCCGGAGTCGCGCCCAAGTCCGATCTGAAGATGGCCCGCGTCACGCACGCCCCCGTCGTGAGCGCCAGCATGGAAGACGCCCTCGTTCGCGAAGTGCTGGCCGCGCTCGGAAGGTAGGTCGGGGCAGCCGCTCCGCGCTGCGTCAGCGTTGGGCGAAGCGGCGGTCGGCAGCGGTTCGGGTGCCCGGGCGGGCCCCTCCGTTCAGGCGCCCGTCAACCAGGTGAAGAACTTCCCGA
Source organism: Myxococcota bacterium (assembly GCA_964202365.1). Classification (GTDB taxonomy): domain Bacteria; phylum Myxococcota_A; class UBA796; order UBA796; family SXON01; genus CAJBVW01. The sequence goes on from CAXNIN010000006.1 coordinate 5,938, forward strand.
ACAGGGTGGTCGGCACGATGCGCGCGTCGCGAACGAGCAACGACACGCACGGGGCATCGGCATCCACGCGGAAGCTGTGCGTGGTGCCGTCGTCCACGCAGTGGGCGTCTCCGCGGTCGAACCGGCCGTCATCGGCGGTGTAGCCGCCGGAGAGCACCAGCTGGAGCTCCCAGCCCCGGTGCGTGTGCGGGGGCACCCGCGTGCCGGCCGCCAGCCGGGTGAGCACCACCGGCTTCCCGGCGTGAAGCAGGGGGAGGTCGGCGGTCTCCACGCCGGGCACGAGGCGGCGCCACCCCGGATTCGGCCCGGTATAGGCCAACAGCGGCGCGGGCAGGTACGGGTGCGGCGGGTGCCGCGCCGGCTCGACCGGCGGGGGCGCGTCGAGGCGGGCCAGCACCCCCGCGAGCAGGTCGTGGCGCGGCAACGCCGGGGCCGCGGCCAACAACCCGCCCGCCACGGCCTCCAGCTCGGAGATGCGGCCGTAGCACATCGGACACAAGCTCGCGTGCGTCGCGACGAAGAGGGCCACCGTTTCGGGCGCGGTGCCGGCGGCGTAGGCGGAGAGCAGGTCGTCGGGGACGTGGTGGTGCTCGTTCACTGCGCGCCCCCCTTGAGCGCGGCGCGGAGGCGCTCCACCGCGATGCGCACGCGCGACTTCACCGTGCCGATCGGCACGGCGTGCTCCTCCGCGATCTCCGACATCGACTGGCCGGCGAAGTAGGCGCAATCGAGCACCCGCGCCTGCTCCGGCGGGAGGTCCGCGAGTGCGGCGCGGAGGGCGCCCTCGGCGCGGCCGCGATCGATTTGTGTCTCGAACGCCGGTGTCGGCGCGACACCTTCCACTTCGGGGGTCGGGACGCGCTCGCGGCGCAGGGCGTCGACGCGGCGGCTGCGCGCGATGGTGAAGATCCAGGTGGCGACGCTGGCGCGCGCGGGGTCGTAGCGCTCCGCGCGGCGCCACACCTCGAGGAGGATGTCCTGGGTGAGGTCGTCCGCGGCCGCCGAGGCGAGCCCGCCGCGCACGAGGAAGAGCTGAACGCGCCCGGCGTACCGCGTGAAGAGCGCCGCGAAGGCGTCCTTGTCCCGCATGGAGGCGACCGCCTCGACGAGCGTCGCGTCCGGGACATCGTCCCAGGCGTACGGTCGAGGGTCGCGCGGAGCGGGCATTCCCATGTCCCTGTGTACGGAGAAGCGAGCGGTGCGGATCAGCGTACCGCGAGGCGACCGCGATCCCAGCCGCCCTGGTTCTACGTCGCGCCGCGTCCCCGCGGCAAGCGACGCCGCCGGGCCGCCGCGCCCACGGCCCCCGCGAGGCCCACCCAGACGGCGCCGCCGGCGGGCGCGCCAACGGATGCGCATCCACACGCCACGGGCGCCTCGCCCGGCTCTTCCTCGGCGTCCGCCGGGGGGGTCGTCCCGTAGCCCAGCTCGCCTTCCTCGCCGTAGGCCGTCAACACGGCGGTGTAGGCCCCCTCCGCGGGCGCCGCGTCGAGGAGCGCGCCGTCCTGCACGAACGCGGCGTGCACCTGGCCTTCCACGACGATGGCCCCTTCGCCCACGTCGATGAAGTACGACCCGTACAACCCCGGCAGCGCGCGGGTCTCCCAGACCGGCGCCGTGGAATGCTCCGCCTCGCGCACGGGCGCCTCGTAGAGCGCACCCTCGCGGAGCGTGCGCGCGGCCACCTCGGCCGCCATCGCCGCCACGATGCCCCCGAAGTCGTCGCCCGCCTGCTCCGCGAGGAGGGCGTCCCAGGCCCGGTCGTTCCCGTCCGCGGCGAGCCACACGTCGCGCACACCGTCGAAGCCGAACGCCCGCTCGTCCAGCCACGCGTTCACGAGGACCATGCCGTACGGGTGGTAGCGCTCCGTGGCGTCGAACCGCGCGTGAGGCCACTGCGCGTACCAGAACGTGGACTCCGCGTAGGTGTCGAGGTCGGGCGCGACGCGCTCCGCGATCCACTCGCTCGTGGCTTCCCAGTACCAGGCGTCGGCGCGCCCGAGCTCCCAGTCCCGGAGCCGGTATTGGAGCATGTGCCCGAACTCGTGCACCGCCACCGAGAGCGCGAACGCCGGGTTCTCCGCGTCGTAGGACGGGTTGAGGTAGGTGACGGGGTAGCCGTCCGGGTACTCGTCCGTTGCGTACACGGTGGTGTACCCGGACCCGCCCAGCTCGGGATCGAGGATCACCCACAACAACCACGTGTCCGACGACGTCGGCGCGGGCCACCCGCCCTCCGCCACGAGCGTCGTCCACGCGGCCTCGAGCTGAACGAGGATGTCGGCGGCGCGGGCCGCGTCCACGCCGGGATCGGTCCATTGGACCGTAAAGTTTTGGCCGTCGACGTGGAAGGGGAGGTCGCGGCCGTAAACCGCCTTGCCGGTCGCGCGCGGCCGCGTGCGCCCCATGTCCGCCGGCGGCCGCACCATGCGCATGTCGGCCGCGTGGCCGCTGCGAAGCGCGTCGAAGACCTCGGGGAGCAGGCAGTCCATACGCGAAGGATAGTCCCGGGCGTATACGATAGGGCCCGCCATGTTCGATCTCGCCGCACTTCCGCTCGCCCGTGTGCCGCTCCTCGCCGGCCCCACGGACATCGCGGCGATCGGCCCGGACACCTGGGTCAAGCGCGAGGACCGCGCCGGCACGCGCTACGGCGGCAACAAGGTGCGCAAGCTCGAGTGGCTCCTCGGGGCGGCGCTCGAAGTGGGCGGCGACGTGCTCACGATCGGCACGGTGGGCAGCAACCACCTCGTCGCCACCGCGGTCTACGGGCAGGCGAGCGGCGCTGAGGTGCACGCCGTCGTGGCCCCCCAGCCCGACACGCCCACCGCCCGCGTCAACGCGCGCATCCTCCACGCCCACGCGGAGAAGCTCTGGGTGGCGGCCGCCGAGGTGGCCGTCCCCCTCGCCTGGGCCAAGGCGCGCGTCGCGCTCCGCGTGTTCGGCGGGTATCCGCCGACGGTCATCCCCATCGGCGGCTCGAACCCGCTCGGGTGTGTCGGCTGGGTGGGCGGCGGGCTCGAGATCGCGGCGCAGGTGGCCGCGGGCGCCCTCCCGCCGCCCGATAGGGTGTACGTCCCGCTCGGGTCGGGCGGCACGGCGGCGGGCCTGCTCGTAGGCCTGCGCCTCGCGGGGCTCGAGAGCGAAGTGGTGGCGGTGCGCGCCGCGCCGTCGTGGCTCGCGTCGCCGCTCCGGGTGCGCCGCCTCGCCGCGAACACCCTCGCGCTCCTGCGCCGGCACGGCGCGCCCGCCACGAAGCTCGGCGGCCTCCGAATCGTGGACGGCTTCTACGGCGCCGGGTACGCGCGCTCCACCCCGGCCACCGAGGCCGCCGCAAGCCGCGCGGCCGACCTCGGCCTCACGCTCGAGCGCACCTACACCGCGAAGGCGTTCGCCGCGATGGAAGCCGAACCCGGCGGCCGGCGGCTCTTCGTGCACACCGCCAACACCCACCCGCTCGAGCCGCTGCTCGAGACCGCGCTCGACGAGGTGCCGGCGTCGCTCACGGGGCTCTTCCGGCGGTGAGCCGGGGAGCGCCGCGCGCCGCCGCGCTAAATGTCCCCGGTTGCGGCCAGGAGTTGGATCGCGGCGAGGTCGCGCTGCGCGCGGGTCTGCAACGCGCCCAGCTCCGCGGCGAGGAGCCCCACCCGAGCGTCCTCCACCTCGAGGAACGAGAGGCTGCCCGCGGTGAACCCGACCTCGGACAACCGGAGGTTCTCCTTCGCCAGCGCGAGCTCGCGCTCGACGGCGCCGAGCGCCGCCTTCGCCGATGCGTACGCCTCCCACGCGCCGCGCACCTCCTCGGTCGTCGTCTCGCGCGTACGTTCCTCGGCGAGCATCGCCATGCGACGCACGCTCGCCTGCTTCGTCTGATCGGCGATCCGCGCGCCGCCGTCCCAGAGCGTCCAGTTCGCGCTGAAGACGAGCAACCAGAGGTCCTTGTCGTCCGAGAAGCCGGTGTTCTCGCTGTAGGACCACGTGAAGCGGCCGTCGACGCTCGGCAGCCACGCAAGGTCGGCGGCGGTGCGCGCGTACTTGGCGGCGCGCGCCTGCGCGACCGCGCGGGCGATCTCGGGGCGGTTGGCCTGCGCGCGGTCCTCGGCGGCGTCGAGCCCGTCGAACGGGAGCGGCCGGCTCGGCGGGATCTCCACGGCGGTGTCCACCGGCCACCCCGTAAGGCGGGAGAGCGCCTCTTCGGCCCGCACCTTGCCCTGCACGGCGTTGGCGCGTTCGCGCTCGGCCCGCGCCACCGCGATCTCGGCCTGGAGCTTGGCCGTCGGCGGCGCGAGACCGATGTCCACCTGCTGCGTCGCGAGCTTCGCGTGGGCGCGGGCGTGCTCGAGGGCGCGGTCCGCGAGGGAAGCCCCTTCGCGCGCCACGATCACGCCGTAATACGCCTGGGCGATGCCCCCGCGGATGGCGGCCCGCTGCGCCTTCTCCTCGTGCCGGCTCGCGTTCACGGTCTGGGTGGCGGCGGAGAAGAGCGGGAGCGCCTGCCCCGAGAACAGCGGCTGCACCACGCTCGCGTTCCAGGCGAAGTACTCCTTCTTGTTCACGACGATGGGCTCGCCGGCGTCGAAGAAGTCCTGAAACTCCTCCGGGATCATCGAGGCGAAGTCGATCGCGATCTCGTACTCGTTGATCGTGTACTCGGCGTTCGCGACGAGCTTGGGCGAGAGAAGGGCCCACGCTTGGGTCTTGAGCGTCTCCGCCTGGATGCGCTGTTCGGCCGCGAGCCGCAGCTCGGTGCCGCCGTCTTCGGCGGCCGCCCAAGCGTCTTCGAGCGTGGCGGCGGCGGCGGGAAGCAACAGGGACAGCAGCAGCATCGAGGCCTCCTGGCGCGCGTGCGGCGGGCGCCGGCGGGCGGTACCTTCTAATCGATGTGGTTGCTCTTCGCGTTGGGCTGCTGGGATACCGAACCCGTCGTCCGCGATCAGTGCGCGCTCGCGCGCACGGTGCGCATCGCGACGGAAGATGGCGCAACCGTCGCGTTGCACCATCACGCGGCGCGCGGCGCACCGGTCGTGATGGTGCACGGAATCTCCAGCAACCACCGCTTCTTCGACCTCGACGCCGACCATTCGATGGCGGACTGGCTCGCGGACCGCGGTCACGACGTGTGGCTCCTCGACCTCCGCGGGCACGGCGACGCCCGCACCCACCTCGACGGCCGGCCGCAGCTCTCGGGCTGGCGTGTGGACGACTACGGCCGCTACGACATGAAGGCCGCGGTCGACCACGTGCGCGCCTGCACCGGGTACGAGACCGTCGGGTTCGTCGGGCACTCGATGGGCGGCATGGTCGGCTCGATCTACGCGGTCTCCGGCGGAGCGAGCGCCCTGTCCTCGGTGGTGTACCTCGGGAGCCCCGGCACGTTCTCCCGGGAAGCCCCGCTCGCGAAGCTCGCCCAGACGGGGCTCGCCACCGGCGGGGCGGCGCTCGTCTCGCTCGACTCCGCGCTCTTCGGGTCCGTCGCCGCCGATCTCAACCGCGGCCCGTTTCGCCTCCGCGTCCAAGAACAGCTCTACAACCCGGCCAACTACGAACCCGCCACCATCGACGCCGTCCTGCGCACCATCGCGAGCCCGATGTCCCGCGGCGAGATGGCCCACTTCGCGCGGATGCTCGAGCGGGAGCGCTTCACGAGCTGGGACGGCTCGGTCGACTACCTCGACGCGCTTGGCTCCGTCAGCGTGCCCGCGTTCCTCGTGGCGGGCACGGCCGATCGCGTCGTACCGACCGCGTGGGTGGAAGCGTACGTCGACGCCTTCTCGGGCCCGGTCGAGGTGTTCCGCGCCGGCACGGAGACAGGGCTCGTGGCCGACTACGGCCACCTCGACTTCGCGCTCGGCGAGCGGGCCGACCACGAGATCTTCCCGCGCGTCGCCGCCTGGCTCGACCGTTTTCCGCCGCGCCCCGGGCCCGCGCGCCGCGCCGCCGAGCGGTGACGCCCGGCCGGTCTACAGCCGAGGCGCGGAGGCGGTCTCGCCCTCGTCCTCAGGCTGGAACGGCACTTCGGGCGCGACACCCCTACGGAAACGCAGCACGACGATTGCGAGCCCCACCACCGCGACCGGGATGGAGATGAGCTGCGACGTGGTGAAGAGGCCGAGGTAGTCGGTGCCGCGCACCTCGTCTCCGCGCATCGACTCGTTGACGGGCCGCCACATCGAGTACAGCAGCAAGACCGCCGCGAACACCTGGCCGTCGAACCGACGGTAGTGCCACATGAGCGACGTCACGCCGAAGATCACGACACACGCCAGCGATTCCCAGAGCTGAGTCGGGTACACCGGGATGTTGTTGTGCCCCACGCCGTGCCGGGTCATCTCGGCGATGAACGGGAAATGGTCGAGGAGGAAGAGCTGGCCGCCCGTGAACGTGTCCGGCAGGAGCGCCCGTGCTCCCGGCGGGAGCTCGATCTTCATCCCGTGGCAGCAGCCGGCCATGAAACAGCCGATTCGGCCGATCGCGAGGCCGAGCATGACCGTGGGCCCCACCACGTCGGCGAGCTTCCAGGGGTTGATGCCGCGGCGGATGCCGTAGAGGATGCCGCCGATGCCCGCGAGAATGAACCCGCCGTAGAAGGCGAATCCACCCTGCCAGATCCGGAAGAAGATCAGCGGATCGGCGAAGAACACGTCCGGCGTGGCCATCAGGAAGTGGAGCAGGCGCGCGCCCGCGAGGCCGAGCACGATGGCGGTGAGGTAGAGCCCCACCATCTTGTCCGGATCGATGCCGACCTTCGCCGCGCGCCGGTGGGAGACGATCGCCGCCACCAGGAAGGCGAGCGTGATCATCAGGCCCCAACTGTTGTAGGGAACCTCACCGAACGCGGTCTGCTGCTTGTAGAGAGTCGGCCACATCGCCCGCCCTATATCGCGCGCGCCCCGGCGTGGACCCCGGCCGGAAACGCGGGGGGCGGACAGTTTCTGTCCGGGGGCGTCGTCTTGACGGTGCCGGGCCGACGGATGTCGGTCGCCCCCTGACGGACGTCCGTCACCCGCCGTACACCGAACCCGGCGTTCGCCCGTTGGCACACACCGTGCTCGGGGCCGCGGCGGAGGTTCGATGCTGCCCCGTGAACGTTACCTGCTCGCCGGCCCGGACGGCGCGGGCCCCACCGACCTCGTCGCCCTCGTGCTCGGCACCGGGTCGGGCGGCCGCACCGCACGCGCCATCGCGGGCGACCTGCTCGACCGCTTCGGGGGCCTGCCGGGGCTCGCCGACGCCCCACCCGCGGCGCTCGCCGGCGTGCGCGGCATGGGCCCCGCCCGCGCCGCGCGCCTCCACGCGGGCATCGCGCTCGGCCAGCGCGCCCGCGCCGAGTCGCGCCTCCACGTCGCCCCCATCGACGGCCCCGCCGCCGCCGCCGCGTGGTTCGTGCCCGCGCTCGACGGGCTCCACCACGAAGAACTGCACGCCTTGTACGTGGATGTTCGAACGCGCCCCCTCGCATATCGCCGCCTCTCGAGCGGCACGGACCGCTTCACGGCCTTCGAGCCGCGCCAGATCCTCCGGCCCGCGGTCGAGCTCGGCGCGGCCGGCCTGTTCGTGAGCCACAACCACCCGAGCGGCGAGCCCGAGCCCTCCGTGGAAGACCTCCGCGCCACCCGCGTCCTCGCGAGCGCGTGCACCGTCGTCGGGGTTCGCCTGCACGACCACATCGTGGTCGCCGGCGCCGCGTGGGTGTCGCTCCGCGCCCGCGGCGACCTCGGCGCATGACGCGCCGTGCGCCCCCCGCGGCGTCAGTCCTGGATGCCCCAGCGGTTGAGCTTGTAGAGCAGGCTCGACCGGGCGATCCCGAGCAGCCGCGCGGCCTGGGACCGGTTGCCGTTCGCGCGCCGGAGGGCTTCGACGACCACGTCGCGCTCGGCTTCGTCGAGGGAGCTCACGCGCGCGGCCGACGCGGGTGCCTCGCGCTCGAGTGGGTTGAAGACGAGGCTCGCGGCGTCCACCTTCCGGCCGTAGAGCACCAGCGCGCGCGTCAGCACGTTGCGCATCTCGCGGGCGTTTCCGGGCCATGCGTAGGCTTTGAGCGCCTCGATGGCGTCCGGGGTGAGCGTGAGCTCGGGGTCGATGCGCTTGGCGATCGTCTCGGCGAGCAGCGGGATGTCCTCGCGCCGCTCGCGCAGCGACGGGAGGCGCACCGCGAGCACCGCGAGCCGGAAATACAGGTCGCTGCGGAACGAGCCGGCGCGGGCGTCCTCCGCGAGGCCCCGGTTGGTCGCGGCGACCACCCGCACGTCGGGGAATTGCGGCTCCGCGCCGCCCACGCGCCGCACCTCGCCGCTCTCCAGCGCGCGGAGCAGCTTGCTCTGGGCCTCCTCGGGGAGCTCGCCCACTTCGTCGAGGAACAACGTGCCGCCGTCCGCGCGCTGGAACGCGCCCTCGCGGCGTTCGTTCGCCCCGGTGAACGCGCCCTTCTCGTGGCCGAACAGCTCCGACTCGAACAGGGCGGGCGTGATCGCGCCGCAATTGAGCGCCACGAACGGCCGACCGGCGCGCGGGCTCGCGTCGTGGATACCGCGCGCCGCGAGCTCCTTCCCGGTGCCGGACTCGCCGATGAGCAGCACGGGGGCGTGGTGGGCGGCGACGCGGCGCAGCACGCCGAACACCCTGCGCATCGCGTCGGAAGCGCCCACCATCTCCCCGAACTTGTCGGCGAGCGGGGCGTCTTCTCGAACGTCCCACGCCACCGTGAACTCGGTATTGCCGATGCGGACTTCCTCGCCGGGGTGCAGCGGGAAGATGTCCCGCACGCGCACCGGGCCGATGAACGCGGCGCCCTGGTCGGGCTCCACCATCGCCCGGCCGTTGAGGAGGCGCACCCGGACATGGTCCTTCACGAGCCCGGACTCGGGGAGCACGACGCGGCTCCCGAACCCCCCGACGGACACCCGCCCGCCGCGCAGCCGGTAGCGGCGCCCCTCGCCCGGCCCGGAGAGGATGGTCAGCCACGCCTCCGCCACCGTGAACTGCTCGCCGGCATCCACGATCTCTTCGTGGCGCTGCTCGGATTGCTGGGACTCCGTCGGCCCCGCGAGAATGTCGGCGTAGAGGTCCACGCGGGCGCAGAAGGGGCCGAAGCGCAGCAGGTCGCCGTCGTCCAGCATGCAGCGGGTCACGCGGTCCCCGTTGCGGAAGGTGCCGTTGCTCGAGCGGTCCGTCAGGAGCCAGCCGCCGTCGGTGGGGTCGATGACGCAGTGCGAGCGGCTCACCTCGTCGTCGGGCAGCACCACGTCGCAGTCGTCGACGCGGCCGATGCGCGTGCGCCCCTGCCGGAGTCGGGTGACGAACAACGGGGTGGCGCCTTCGGCCACCGGTCCCCGGAAGAAAACGAGTCGTGCCATCGCGATGGAGCGTACCACCCGCCCCGCGCGTGCCGTCAACAGCGAGGCCCCCGAACGACGACGTCGGATTGCGCGATCCCGCGCGGCGCGGCACGATCCCCGCGTGTTCCTCCTCCTCGGCTGCATCGCGGCGTGGCGCCCGGACGCCCCGGGGCGCTTCGACCTCGACGTGCCGGCGGGCTGGGTCGTCACGCGCAATCGCACGTGGATCGGCAACGACGTGCTCGAGCTCTCCAACGCGGAGATGCGCGCGACGATCACACTGGAATTGATCCGTGCGGACACCGCTTCCCGTCGTCTGCCCCTCGATCTCCTCGCCGAGACGCGGGCGCTCTCCATGGGGCGCGCGCTCGGCATCGAGAGCGGCCGTTCCCACCTTCACCAGATCGATCTCGACGGCCACGAAGCCTGGGCGGTGACCGGCCGCAGACGCTGGCAGTTCGTGGAAGCGGACTACAGCACGGTGATCGCGCGGGCCGGCCGCCACGTCGCCCAGCTCACCCTGCAGGCCCCGGCCGGCGAGCTCGACCGCGCGCTCCCGGCGTGGATGGTCGTCCTCGACACGCTCCGCTTCCCCCTCGATCCCGTGCGCCCCGACGCCCCCCTGTTCGACCCGGACGAGTGGTGAGCCGCGACGCGCCGCCCGAGGCCCCGCACGACGAGGTCGGCGTCGCCGTCGGCCCCGATCGCGACGGGCTCGGCCTCTTCGACGCCCCCATCACCGGCACGGCTACCGGCGAGCACACCGAAGGCGGCCCGCTCGGCGCCGATCCCGCGGGCGGGCAGGCGCGCACCGCCGTCCTCGCGTGGATCGCCGCCCTCGCGCCGCCAACCACCGCGCTCACCGGCGACGGCACGCCCTGCGCGCCGCTGAAGCGCCTCATCGCCGACGAGCCGCTCGATCCCCTCCCGGCGCTCGACGGCGCCCCGCCGCGCCCGCGCACCCCCGCGCGCCGCGCCGCGCCGCCGGCGGATGCGGTGCTCGCCCCCGAACGCGAAGATACGGCGACACAAATCGAAGGCTTCGGCGCAATGCTCGAACGGCGCGACGCGCGCGACGACGGCACCGCCGCGCACGGGATCGATCCCGGCGAGCCCACGGACAGCGACCGGGTCTCGCCCCCCGCCCCTACGCGCGCCCCCGGGCCGCGCGCGGTGCTCCTCCTCGCGCTCGTCACGGCGGTCGTCGCGTGGGTGCTGCTCGCGCTCCGGTGAGCGCCCGAGCGTCGTGAAGCGCGCCTACCGACGCCCCTTCTGACCGCCCGGCCCGCCCGGTGCACGCCCCGCCGGCTTCGCCGCGCCCCGCCCCGGCGCCTTCACGGGCGGGTACGACGCCACCGGCTTCGGCTCGGTGTCCTCCGGGTAGATCTCGTGCACGCGCTTCCGGAACGCCCCGAACGTGCCGTCGGCGATGCTCGCCCGCATCGCGGCCATAAAGTTCGAGAACCAGCGAAGGTTATGGATGGTGCAGAGCGTCGCGCCGAGCACCTCGCCCACGCGGAAGAGATGGTGCAGGTACGCCCGCGTGAAGTTCTTGCAGGTGTAGCAGTCGCACGCCGTGTCGGGCGGGAACATGTCCTTTCGCCACCGGGCGTCCGTCACGCGCAGGCGGCCCACGGAGGTGTAGAGCATCCCGCTCCGCGCGTGCCGCGTCGCGAGCACGCAGTCGAACATGTCGATGCCGCGCGCCACACCCTCCACCAGGTCGAGGGGTTTTCCGACGCCCATCAGGTAGCGCGCGTGCTGCTTCGACATGTGCGGCGTGGTGGCGTCGAGCACGTCACACATGTTCTGGTGGCCCTCGCCCACGGACAGGCCGCCGACCGCGTAGCCGTCGAAACCGATCTCCTGGATCTCCTCCGCGGAGCGCTTGCGCAGGTCCGGCCAGAACCCGCCCTGAACGATACCGAAGAGGGTCTGGTCTTCACAAGTATGGGCGTCTTTACTACGCTTTTCCCAACGCGTGGTGCGCGCCACGCTGCGCTCCGCGTAGGATCGGTCCGCGCCGAAGGGCAGGCACTCGTCGAACACCATCGCGATGTCCGCGCCGAGATCCATCTGGATCTGCATCGAGCGTTCCGGCGTCAAGAACGTGCGCTTTCCGTCGACTTCATACGTGAACGCCACGCCCTCTTCGCTCACCTCCTTCTTGTCGAGGGAGAACACTTGAAATCCGCCGGAGTCCGTGAGGATCGGCAGGTCGACCGCCATGAACTTGTGCAGTCCACCGGCCTTCTTCACCACGTCTTCGCCCGGGCGCTGGGAGAGGTGGTAGGTGTTCGCGAGGATGATCTGCGCGCCCACGTCCTTGAGATGCAACGGGGAAACCGTGCGAATCGCCGCCTGCGTCCCCACGGGCATGAAGATCGGCGTGGTGACGGTGGCGCGCCCGAGCTTGAGCTTGCCGGCGCGCGCGCCGCTCGGGTCTTCGTGCTCGAGCGTCCAGGGGGCCGCGCAGGTCATGGTGTCCTCCGGCCGCATTCCTACCGCGATCGCCCCCTCCCGCGCACTCTCGACGCCGCGCGGGCGTGAGGATTTGCGTTCGCTCCGAACCGCGATCTACACTTCCACCCTCTCGCCCGGCTCCCCCTACCGGTAAGGACCTTCCCCGCATGGCCAGCGGTTTCCGTGCCCGCCCTCCCAGCTTCCAGCCGGGCGTGAACCTCTCCGACTACTATCGGGTGGAAGGCCTGATTCGACTTGCCGAAGGCCGGATGTTCTATCTCGTCGACGACAACCGGCCCGACCGCCCCACGCGGCGGTGCTGGGAGTGCGGCAACGAAGAGAACGCCAGCTCCGAGCCGTCGTGCAAGGAGTGCAACGCCTCGCTGACGACGCGTCAGTTCCTCCTGTCCACGCGCTGGGAGCGCAGCGGATTCGAGCCGTTCCTCGCCTTCTTCCACAAGCATATCAGCCATCCGGCGATGCTCGCGCCATGCGACGTGTTCCCCTTCCCGGAGGAGAACCCCACGCAGATCTGCTCGGTCGTCCCGTACAACAACGAGCTCCTGCTCCTGGACGAAGCCGCGCCGCTCCCGATGGACCGCGTGATCGCCTTCGCGCAGCGCGCCATCGCGCTCCTCGGGATGCTCTCGTTCAACGGCGTGCGCCTCAACTGGCTCCACCGCTCGAACTTCATGATCCGCCCCAACGGCGAGATCGTCCTGTTCGACCCGGACGTCGCCGCCGTCACCGACACGCCGCTCACCCCCGAGGAGACGCGCGCGTCGCTCATGGAGCTCGGCGAGATCCTCGGTCGCTACACCGCGCTCGAAGAGCGCGCGTGGCAGGAGTTCTTCCTCGAAGCCGAACGCGGCCTCTTCTCCACCTCCGCCGAGTTCGGTCGGGCGCTCCAGCAGGAAGCCCACCGCCGCGGCCGCGCGCGTCTCACTGCCCACGCCGGGATGACCGACGTCGGCCTGCATCGCATGTTGAACGAGGACAACTGGGGGTGGGCCCGCCTCACCGACGGCGTCGAGATCTTCGTCGTCGCGGACGGCATGGGCGGCCACGACTGCGGAGAAGTCGCGAGCAGCATGGCGGTCGAGACGCTGATCGCGGTCGCGCGCCAGCGGGTGGACGTCTCCCCCCGTCCCAGCGTCGACGCCATCGAGAACATCCTCGACGAGGCCTTCCAGGAAGCCAACAACTCCATCAAGGGCAACGCCGAGGCGCGCGGCAACGACATGGGCACCACGCTCGTGGCATGCATGGTCATCGACGACCAGGTCGCGCTCTGCGCGAACGTCGGCGACTCCCGTGGCTACCTGATCCGCAACGCGACGCTGCACCAGATCACGCGCGACCACTCCCTCGTCGCGCGCATGGTCGAGCAGAACCGGATCACCGCCGAAGAAGCGCGCAACCACCCGCACTCGAACATCCTGCTGCGCACCGTCGGCACCGAGCGGAACGTCGACATCGACATCTTCCGCGTCGAGCTCGAGCACGGCGACCGCGTCCTCCTCTGCTCCGACGGCCTCTGGGGCGAAGTCGAGGACAGCGAGATCGAGTCGATCGTCAACCACACGCCCGACAACCGCATCGTCTCGCGCGACCTCATCCGCGCCGCGCACGTCGGCGGCGGCAAGGACAACATCACGGTGATCGTGGTGAACGTGCCCGGCGAGGTCGTCGACGAAGACGACGCCACGGCGAGTTAGGGCGCTGCCCTCCCGAGGGGGCAGGGGCGCCGCGAGCCAGGGCGGAGCGCCGGGCGCGCGTAGCGGTCAGTTCGACAGGAACGGAAGGATCTGCGCCTCGATGCTCGTCTCGAGCGTATCGGTAGGCGCGCCGATGGCGTCGATGTCGCCCGCGCTGTCGACGATGACGGTGAGCGGGAAGCGCTGCACGCCGTACCGATCGGCCACCACGCGGTGCGCGTCGCGGAGCACCGGGAAATCGAGGCGCTGGGACTCCACCCACTCGGCGAGCGTCGCCAGCTCACTGTTGTCCACGAGGATCGCCACGAAGCGCGCGCCGCGGTTGCCGTAGCGCTTCTGGAGCCGGTTGATGACCTGGAGCTGGCCCTCGGCGGCCCGGCGGTCCACGAAGTGCACCACCACCACGCGGGCGGGGAAGCCGGGGAGGACACCCGTGAAGTCGGAGAGCGCCACGTTGGGGCGCGCCACCGCGCGGAGCGCGGCTTCCTCGTTGATGGCCGGGAGCGAGAAGAGCAGGGCGGGATCGCCGACCTTCACGTTCGGGGCGGGGAGCGCGCCAGGGGCGGCCACAGCGGAGGACGAGAGCCCGGCGGCGAGGGCGACGGCGAGGACGGCGGCGAAGATGCGCATACGGCTCCGCTAACCAGAAACGCCGCGCAGATCGCGCGCGCACGTTCGGAACAGAGGCGGCCGGCGCCCCGGGATAGACGGGGTCCATGGTGCCCGACGCGCTGCTCGACCTCTTCCGCGCGTGTCGCGACGCCGGCGGGCGCGCGCTGCTCGTGGGCGGGAGCGTGCGCGACGCGCTCCTGGGGCGGCCCGGCAAGGATCTCGACATCGAGGTGCACGGGCTCGAACAGGACGCGCTCGTGGAGGTGCTGCGGCGCTTCGGGCACGTCAACGAGGTCGGGCGCGCCTTCGGCGTGCTCAAGGTGCGCTGGCAGGGCCTGGAGCTCGACGTGAGCGTGCCCCGGCGCGACGCGCGCGAGGGCGCCGGCCACAAGGGCATCCGCGCCACCGCCGATCCGCACCTCGGGGTGACGGAAGCCGCCCGCCGCCGCGATCTCACGATCAACGCGATCGCGTGGGACCCTCTGACCGATACCTACGAAGATCCCTTCGACGGGCGCGGTGATCTGGCGCGCCGGCTCCTCCGCGCGGTGGACCCCCGCACCTTCGGCGAAGATCCGCTCCGCGCGCTCAGGGTGGTGCAGTTCGCGGCCCGCTTCGACTTCGCGGTCGACCCCGCCCTCGAAGACCTGTGCGCCGCCATGCCGCTCGGGGAGCTGCCGGCGGAGCGCATCCGCGGAGAGGTGGAGAAGCTGCTCGAGAAGGGCGCCCACCTCGCGCATGGCTGGGCGCTCGCGCGCCGAACGGGGCAGTGGGCGAAGGTGCTGCCGGAGTGGGACGCATGCCCGCCCGACCTCGACCGCGTGGCGCGCGTGCCCCTGGCGGACCCTCAGCGCCGCCTCGCGCTCCTGTACGCGGCGGCGTGCGGCAACAACGACCTCGTGGCCACCACGGCCGTCCTGGACCGCCTCCGCGTGCACCGCGTCGGGGGCTACCCGGTGCGCCGCGTGGTTCTCGGGCTCGTCGCTCGCCGCGAGGCCGCGCGGGGCGCGCTCGACGACGCCCAGGTGCGCCGGCTCGGCGAGGAGGGCGACCTCGACCTGCTCGCCGCGCTCGTGGGCACCGAGACGCTCCTGGGCGCCGCCACGCGCCTCGGCGTCCGCGACGCGCCGCTCCCGGTGCTGCTCACCGGCGCCGAGCTCAACGCCCTCGGCGTCGCGTCGGGCCCCGACATGGGCCGCGTCCTGGCGCACGTGCGCACCCTCCAACTCGATGGGCTGCTTCACACGCGTGAGGAAGCGCGCGCCGCCGTCGCGCGTTTGGTGGAAGGTGGCCGAACGCCGTGACATCATGCTCGCGATGACCTCCCTCTCCCGACTCTCCGTGCTGGCCCTGCTCGCGATCGCCCCTCCCGGCTTCGCGGCCCCGGCCACCCCTGCGTCCCCCGGGCCCACCCCCGCGCCGTCCGCGACGCCGGTCGCGCCGGCGCCCGCCGCAAGCGGCGCCGCCAACGAGGCGAAAGCGAAGAACGGCCTCGTCGTGTCGGCGAACCTCCGCGAAGAGTACGTCACCGGCTTCTCCATGCTCGTGACGCTCACCGTGCGGAACGACGGCGCGGCGCCGCTCACCTTCCCCGACCTCGCGGTGCGCCCCCACCTCGTGCGTTTCAGCATGAAGAAGGGTCCGTACAAGTGGGAACGCTTCACGACGCCCCCCGCCGCGGAGCCCACCACCGAGTGGACCATCGCGCCGCGTGCGCAGCGGCAGGTGACGCTCGAGATCCCCAACTCCGCCTCGCTGGACGCCGGTGATTGGGACTTGAGCCTCGTCGTGAAGGACCCCGCGGGGGATGTCGCGCTCGCGAGCCGCGTCGTGAAGCTCGCCGCCGCGAAGCCGGTCGGCGGCAGCTATCAGCACGAGCCCACCATTCAGCAGTCGGTCGGCGCCATGATCCCGTGGCTCCACCAGGGCACCGGCGGGTTCGACCTCTACCTGATGCAGCTCGCGGCGAAGAACGCGTCGAAGGTGGTGGGCCAGTTCCACCTTGCCCGGCTCCCGGTCCGCGTCGACCCCGTGCTCAGCCGGTCGCGCGCCGCCGACGCCGGCTCCCGCTACCTGTACTGGTCGTCGGGGCCCCAGGCCGTCGCCCTGGCGCGCCTGGAGGGCACCGCGCTCCGCGGCAAGCCCCGCGTGGTCTCGCTGCCCTACCCGAACGCCGAGCTCCTCGGGCGCGGCGCGACCGACGCCAAGGGCGGCGTCGTGATCCCCCTCTGGATCCCCGACCCGGGCGGCGTGTCCGGCACCATCCGCGCGCTCTGCGTGGACGACCGCGGCGGCCAGGTGCTCCGTGAGGTCACGCGCCTGCCGGCGCGGCCCGGCACCGTCGCCACCGCGGTCGACGCGAGCAGCAACCTGCTCCTCGCCATCGGCCACGGCGTCGCGGTCGATCTCTACCGCATCGACCCCTCGCTCCCGCCCGAGATCGGCGCGCGTGGCGCCCGGGTGACCGCCCTCGCCGAGGGGTGGGCCGCCGCCGCCCTCGCGTTCGACACCCTCCCGGACCGCGGCGACCGCCCCGGCGGCGTCGCGCTCCTCTCGCTGCTCACGCAGGGCGCGGCCCCCACGGCCACCTACCGCACGCGGTGGTCTGACCTCTCGGGCAAGCTCATCGAAGAGTCCCAGCCGCTCCCGTGGGCCGCACCGGGGGCCGTCACGTCGCTGCTGCCGGGCGGGTACGGCCCGTTCTACTACCTCACGGCCGACGCCACGGGGGCCACCTGGTACGGCGCGCAGGCCGCCGCGCCGCAGAAGCTCACCGGCGCCGCGCCCGGCGCGCTCTGGCTCGCACCGGACGCCGTGAAGGCGCGTCGCCTCGTCGAGGGCACGGTCCTCGAGGAGCGCACGCTCGGGCCCATCGCGCAGTAGCGGGGGGGTCGGCGGCCGCGCCCGCCCCCGACGCTGCGCACCGCTCGGGCCCCAAAACGAACGAAGCCCGGCGCGGGGCCGGGCTTCCTTGGGCGCCGTGCGCCGCCTACTCGAGGTAGATGTCCTCTTCCTGGCAGCCCTGGCCCGGGTTGTCCTTGCAGTAGCTGTTGATCTGCGCCGGCTTGCCAGTGCAGTAGGCGGACTCCAGCTCGGGGAACCAGGCCTTGTCGTCGGGCAGGCCGTTCGGGTCGGCGTTGCCGACCTCGTTGGGGAGCACGCACTCGGTCGGCCCGTTGCTGATGCCGCCGTCCTGGTCCACCCAGGGGACATCCTGGCAGTTGCCGTCGAACACCATCACGCCGAAGTTCAAGATGCTGTCGTCGATCGGCAGGGCGAACGTCTCGAGCACGGCGGTGTACATGACGCCCGGGCGCAGCGAGGTGTCGATCTGGCAGTACTCGACGGTCCCGCGGCCGGCGTGGGCCGGGTCGCCGAAGTAGCCGGTCTGCACGCACTCGTTGAACTCGAGCTGGTGCGGCACGCCGGAGGCGTCGGTGAACTCGGCTTCGAAGTCGCCGATCTCCTGGCCGGGGGAGCCGGTGTAGTAGGCCGTGAGCCCCACGGACACGTCGATGTCGCCGTCGTCCGTGTAGATGTCGTCGTACTTGTACTGGACCGTGTTGCTCTGCGTCGAGATCTGCTTGTTCCAGAACATCGACTCGGGGTCGACGATGACGCACACGTTGCCGCCGGTGCCGGCGAACTGGAGCGTGGCGCCGCCGAAGATGCCGGGGTTGACCCCGGCGCCGAGCTGCCCGTAGTGCACGGACTCGGGGATCGCGAGGAGATCCTCTTGGGCCGCCGTGAGGTCCGCCTCATTGATCGGGGCGAGCTCGCCGATGTCGTAGACGAACGGCGCGTCGGTGAGGACGGGCCGGAAACGGTCCCGAACGTTGACGCAGCTCGTCGTGAAGGCGACGAGGGAGAGGAGGAACAATCCGTGGGTACGCATCACTCGGCGTCCTCCAGGCCGAAGCCGATGTCCAGCCGGACGGTGGGGTTCGTGGGGACCATGTCCCCGGCGGCGTCTTCCTTGAGCGTCACGATGGTGTCCTCGGTCGCGGAAGCAACCCAGTCCCCGCCGTAGATGTACTGGCTGGGCGTGTTCAACGCGTCCGAGTACACGCGGCCTTCGAAGTAGCTCTCGTCGTAGGTGGTCGGCTCGCGGCCGGCGCCGGTGTCGCACGTCGAGAACGCCCCGTTCCCGGAGGTGTTCGCGAGGTCGATCAGCGGGGCGTCCATCCAGCCCCAGACGGACATGCCTTCCACCATCACCGTGTGGGCCATGGTGAAGGAGGCCTCGTAGTCGCCGTCGGCGTTGACCTTGAACTGGTCGGCCCCGATGAACGCCATCTCCTCGTCGGACGTGGCGTAGAAGTACTCGTAGCAGGCCTGCTGGAACGTGCTGGCGTTGGTGACCTCAATCCCGTTGTCGTCGACGACGGGGTTCTCGAGGCCCTTGAAGTACGCGAGAACGTCGGCGTAGTCCTTGAACCGGCCGGTGACGACCTTGCACGCCAGTTCCTGGTAGCAGGCGTAGTCGAAGCGCCCGACCGAGGTGCCGCCGTAGGGGAACGTGTTCCCAGGCTCGTCACCGGTGACGATGGGGCCCATCGCCGGGTGCGGGTACCCGAAGCTCACGTCATCGATGCCGGAGAAGGCGCCGAGGTAGATCGGCCCGATGAAGCGGGGGTCCTCGACGGTCTCACCGCTGGGGAGCAGGCGCGTCGCCGCGGCCGCGGGGACGATCACCGTTCCGGAGATGTCCGCCTCGGGGAGGTTCTCCTCGAAGGCGCAGCCGAGCGTCAGGATCACGAGAGTGCTGACCATGCGATCCTCCTAGAACTCGTACTTCGCGCCGAGCTGCGCCGTGATGGCGTCCTGGCGGTAGGCGATGATGTAGCGGTTCTCGGTGTTGATGTAGTACGAATAGTTGTCCGCGAGGTAGCTCGGGTCCTGGTTGTTCGTGATGTTGAAGACCTGGGCCGTGGCCGAGAGCTTCCCCTTCCGAACCGGGATGTCCTGCTCGACGAGCACCGAGAGCTCCCAGTAGGCGCCGGCGCGGCCGTAGGTGCCGCGGGGCTGCTTGAGGAGGCTGTACGAGTCGCCGCCGGCCGTCGCGCTGTCCGCGCCCGAGTAGTAGTACCGGGAGAGGGGCGCGCCGGAGAAGACCTGCCCGCTCATGCCGAGGGTGGTCGTCCAGGGGTCGATGGGGAGATCCCACGCGGCCTGGAGCTTCACCTGGTGGCGGAAGTCGTAGGGCAGGTTGCCGTACCAGAGCTCGAGCTGCGAGGGGTTCGCGAACACGGTCGAGAGGCTCGACTGCGTGCGGCCCTTGCTGACGACGTAGGAGTACGTTCCCTGGAGGAGCCACCGGTCGGCCCAGTTCCGCGTGATGGACACGTCGGTCTGGTAGAAGTCACGCAGCGCGAGCGTCGGGGTGCGGAGACGGAAGTACTGGTCGAGCGAGCCGTCGCCGGACCCGATGTACGCGTACCCGTCTTCGTCGACGATGAGGTTGGTCTCGTCGAAGTTGTAGATGTTGCGCGTGAACTTGCCGGTGAACTCGACGCCCACCGCGATGTCCGTGAAGACCTCGCGCTGCGCGCCGATGCTGAACTCGTCGGAGTAGGGCGCGCTCGTGTTGTCGAGCACCGTGACGGTGTTGTCCGTCGAGTAATCGCCGCCGTTGTTGCCCGCGGACGAGTCGGTGGCGCCGATGACCTCACCGAAGACCTGCTTGCTGCCGAGGTTCGACTGCGAGAGGTAGCTCCCGACCTCGAGGCGGCCGGTGTCATTGAACCGACCGTAGCCGCCGTAGATCTTCGTCTTCTCGTTCGCCCAGGGGTCCCAGACAGCGTACACGCGCGGCCCGAAGAGGCCCACGTCGACAACCGGCTCGCCGGCGTCGTTGCGGTTCACGGCGCGGTCGTAGCGAACGCCGTAGCGGAACGTGAGGTTCTGGATGGGCTTGTACACATCCTGGATGAACGCGCCGACGTGGTAGCCGCTGGAGCTGTACACGGACGGGCCCGAGGTCTCGATCCAGAGGTAGTTCTGGAGGGTGTTCGGGTCGAACGGGTTCTCGTACCAGTCGTAGAAGATCAGGTTGCCGTTGTAGCCCTGGATCTGGTCCCACATGAGGTAGCTACCCTCGATGCCGGCCTTGATGTCGTGCTTCCCGAGGAAGTCAACCTGAAGCAGGGAGTACTTGGTGGAGCCTTCCACGCGGTAGCGGTCGTCGAAGTAGTAGAAGCCCGCGTTGTCGGTGTCGTAGGCGCCGTTGAGGCCGACGTGACCGGGGGTCTCGTAGTCGAGATTGCCCTGCTCTTCGTCGGGCTCGCAGGGGTGGTACCCGAGCGTGCCGTCGTGCGTACAGGGAACGCCCGACGCGTTGATGGTCGACTTCTGGAACGAGACGAACGACTCGAGGTTCGTCTCCGGGTTGATGAACCAGTTCCACTTCACCGAGCCGAGGTACCCGCCCTGGGCCTGACGGCTCTGCGCCTCGGGGGTGATGCGGGTGTCGGCCTGATCCGTGTTGTCAACCGTGGTCGGGTCGGTGCCGAACTGCACCGTGAAGCGGTGCGCGCTCGAGGGCTGCGCGGTGAGCTTGGAGAAGAAGTAGTGGCTGTCGTAGTCGCGCGGGAGCTGCACGCCGACGTTGGCGTAGAGCGTGCGGTTGTACTCGTAGCTGCCGAGGAACCAGATCTTGTCCTTCACGATGGGACCGGACACGACCACGCCGACCTGCACGGTCTCGGAGGACTCGTCGAAGCCGGTGGGGGCGAGCTCGTACCCGTCGGCGGTGTACCGGGCGTCCATCTTGGGACCCCAGTTGCCGTTGAGGTAGAAGCCGTTCGCGATGACTTCGAGCTGGTTGCCGCCGGACTTGGTGACGACCGAGATGACCGCGCCGAGGCTCTGGCCGTACTCGGGGTCGTACCCGCCGGTGATGACCTCGATCTCTTCGATGGCGTCGAAGTTGAAGTTCAGCGAGAAGGTGCCCGTGACCGGGTCGGTGATGTTGATGCCGTCGAGCAGGAACGTGTTCTCGTTCCCACTGGCGCCGCCGGACGAGGGGTTGCCGCCGCCGACCACGCCGGAGGTGTTCGACACCACGTCCTGGTAGCTGCGGCCGCTCGGAATGCGGGACAAGAACTCCTTGGAGAACGTGTCGCCCTTCGAGGCCTTCTCGGTGTCGATGGTGGGCTTCGCCGCCTTCACGGTGAGCTCCTCCTGGCCGACCTTGAGTTCGAGGCTGACCTGCGAGGTGCGCCCGAGCGAAACCTCGACGCCGGTCTTCGTGACCGAGCCGAAGCCCTGCTTCTGCCCCTTGAGGTCGTACGAGCCGGGGGGAAGCTCGGCGAAGATGAAGCGGCCTTCCTCGTCGGCCGTGCGCTGCTGGGCGCCGCCGATGAGAGCCGGGGAGGTGAGCGTGATGAGCACGCCCGGGATCGAAAGACCACCTTCGTCGACGACCTGACCCTTGATCGTTCCGGAGGTCGCCGACGCGTACACAGGCCCGGCGAGGGCGAGCAAGGCGGCGAAGAGCCCCACCAGGCGGAGGGTGAGGGAGCGCATCTGCATCATCAGCGGGTTCCTCGCGGGTTGCGCCCGGGGCGGCGGGTGCAGGAGAACAGCAGCCAGTCTGGCGAAACGGAAGCAATAGTTGAGGCGGAGGAGGAAGTCAACCGGATCGATCACACCGACGTGCGCGACCGGACCGTCGACCGCCCGTCACCCCTTCGCCTTCTTGACGGGCGGGGCAGGGATCGGGTAGCCTCGTCCGCTACGCCTTGGGAACCGAGGGAGTCCATGCGCCTTCTCCACCGCCTCGCGATCGTCGTCGCGCTCGGCATCGCTACCGCCCCTTACGCGGGCGCCACCACCGTGGCGCCCCTCACCGTCGAGCAGAAGGTCGACGCCTCGGATCTCGTCATCCGCGGCACCGTCGAATCCGTCTGGACCGACGCCGACGAGCACGGCCACATCTGGACGCGCGCGCTCGTCCGCGTCGACGTCCCCCTCAAGGGTGACGTGGACGCCGGCGACTACGTCACGGTCGAAGCCGCGGGGGGAACGTTCGGCGAAGACCGCATGGTCGTCCCGTTGTCCGCCCGGTACGCGGTGGGCGAGCAGACGCTCCTGTTCCTCACCGACAAGCCCTCGCGCGGCCTCTACGGCACCGTCGCGATGGGCATGGGCAAGTACACCGTCCGCCCCGACCCGCGCGACGGCTCGCCCATCATCGTCCAATTCATCGTGTCGCAGGAAAAGCCGTACGACGCTCGCTTTCTCCCCGCGCCGCCGGTGAACGAGCGCGTCGCGCTCGGAGACATGGAGGCCCGCATCCGCGCCCGCGCCGACCTCGGCTGGGACGGCAAGCCCATCCCCGGCCTTAGCGCCGAGCGCCTCCGCTCGATCAACAAGCTCCAGCCGGGGGTCCGCTGATGTTCTCCCTCCTGCTCCTCTCCCTCCCCTCGGCGTTCGCCTGGGAACATACCTACCTCACCTGGGTCGAGACCGACTTCCCGCTCGGGTGGGAGATGGGCTTCACCGAAGAGGACTCCCTCGATGAGGGCTACTCCCTCGAGGTGCTGCAGATCTCGTGGGACAATTGGTACGACGCGGAATGCGCCGAGATCAGCCACACCTACGAAGGGAACACCGGCGCCTCCGAGCGCAACCCCCAGGACGGCGCCATCACGGTTCACTGGGAAGACCCCAGCGACGAGATTGAAGCCGGCGTTCTCGGCGTGACCTACTCGATCCCCTCGAACACCATCGTCAAGGAGATCTCGGGCAAGGTCTACAACCGGGTGATCGACTCCGACATCGTGTTCAACGACAACGTCGACTTCGGCTCGGTCGAGGACATCCTCGCCGACTGCGCGTCGCAGACCTCCATCGAGGCCGTCGCCACCCACGAGATCGGTCACTTGCACGGCCTCGCCCACTCCTGCGAAGACGGCGAGCCCTGCACCGAGACCGAGCTCACCGAAGCGACGATGTTCTGGGCCGTCGGTGCCTGCAACATCGACCCCGCCGACATCAACGAAGACGACATCCAGAGCATGCAGGCGCTCTACGGTCCCTTCGCCTACTTCGAAGCGGTCTCGTCCCGTATCGGCGGCACCCCGCTGTCCGTGGGCTTCGAGATCATCAGCGACACCCCGGTCGAGGGCGTGGACTGGAGCTTCGGCGACGGCAACACGAGCACCGAGGTGAACCCGGTGCACGAGTACACGGACGCCGGCCAGTTCACCGTCGAAGCCGTCATCACGCTGAACGACCCCACCTGCGGGACGAGCACGTACACCTACGACGAGCTCGGCTTCGTGACCGCCTGCGCGCCCCCCGCCCCCGCGGAAGGTGCGAACGGCTACTTCACGATGGCCCACAGCGACGGTCTCACGTACGACACGATCAACCACACCGACGTGTCGGTGTACGGCTGCATCGACACGATCGCCTGGCAGGTCTACGAGGGCGGCAGCGTGGACGAGTCCAAGCTCGTCGACCTCGACGGCGACGGCGACGGCGACTCCCTCGGCGCCTGGAACCCGAACATCACCTTCCCCAAGGAAGGCACGTACACCGTGCTGATGAACATCGGGGGCCCCGGCGGCCTCACCGCGAGCGAGCTCACCATCGAAGTGGTGGACCGCGCGGCGGAAGGCTCCGGCTGCGCCACCGGCGGCACCACGCTCGGCTTCGGCCTCGGCGGGCTCCTCGTCGCGGCGGCGGCCGGCCTTCGTCGTCGGCGCGTCTAGACCGCGGTTGTGACCATGCTCCTCGCGGCGGTGGCCGCAGCGCTCGCCGAAGGCGGGGTGGGCCTCACGACTGTCCCCTTCGCGGAGCTCACGGTGGGCCCCGCGCCAGGGGAGCCGACGGAGAAGATCGTCGTCCAAGGGCCGTTCCGCCTCATCGGAGCGGTCCGCGGCGTTCGCGCGTACGAAGCCCCCATCCCCGTTCGGCCGCGCGCGTTGTTCTTCAACTCGCCGCCCGAAGGCATGACGGTCAAGCGCGGGGACGGAACGTTCCGCTTCGCGGCCGGGGATGACGACGCCGCGACGCCCGCGACCTGGCAATTCTCGGCCGACTCGATCACCGTTCGGATCAAGCCCGACGCACCGCCCCCGCGCGCCGGGGAATTCGTGGTCACCTACACGGCGGCCCGCGCGCGCGAAGACGTGCTCTGGCGCGCGCGTGCCGGCGCCGCGAGCGACGCCGCGTTCGTGGTGCGCTCCGCGCAGGTGGACGACGTTACCCGCACCGGGCTGTACCTCCCCGCGCCCTCCACCGCCGGCTGGGACGTGACCATCCCGGAAGACGGAACCCTGGCGTTCCAGCTCGGGGTTCTCCCCCCGGAGATCGCTGACGGCACCCGGAGCGACGGCGCCGACGTCGAGATCCGCATTGACGGAGAGGTTGTCGAGCGGCTGCGCGCGCGCGCGGACCGCTTCGAGGATGTGCGGGTGTCGCTCGGGAAGTGGGCCGGCAAGGCGGTGCGCCTCGCGGTGTCCACCGCGGACGGCGCGCCCACCCGCGACCACGTGGTCCTCGGCGCGCCCACGCTCTACACCCCGAGCAAAGCCCCGAAGCGCACGATCCTCGTGTTCCTGGACACGATGCGCCGCGACCACCTCGGCGTGTACGGCTACCCGCGCGGCGCCAGCCCCAAGCTCGACGCCTGGGCGAAGGACGCCGTGGTCTTCGAGGACGCGCGCTCCGTTGCCCCGTGGACCCTCCCGAGCACGCGCACCGCGCTCACCGGCATGCAGCCCGAAGGGTGGAGCGCCGCGCGCACGCTCCCCGAGCGGCTCGGCGCGCGCGGCTGGGCGACCGCGGCCTACGTGGGCAACGTCTACCTCTCGTCGAACTTCGACATGGCGGACGGCTGGGGCGAGCACGGCTGCGTGAACTGGCCCTACGGCCGGTTCGAAGTGGATCGCACGCTCGATTTCCTGGAGCGGCACCCCGACCAGGACGCCCTGGTGATGGTGCACTTCATGGACATGCACCTGCCCTACAAGGAGCCGAGCAGCTACCGACACATCTACGAAGGGGACCAGCCGGCGAACCTGCCGGAGGGCTTCAACCGCAACATGCTCCTGTCCGCGGCGCGCGGGAACCGCGAGAAGATCAAGCAGTACCTCGTGGGCCGCTACGACCAGAACCTCCGCTACGTGGACGACCAGCTCGCGCGCCTCTTCGCGCAGGTGGGAGACGACGCCACCATCGTGATCTTCGCGGATCACGGAGAGGAGTTCTTCGATCACGACGATCTGGAGCACGGCCACACGCTCTACGACGAGCTGCTGCGCATCCCGTTCATCGTGAAGTCCCCGGGGCTCGCGCCGCGCCGCATCGCGACGCCGGTGTCGCTCCTCGACCTGACCCCCACGATTCTCGATCTTTTTGGCCAACCCGACCCCGCGCTGGAGGGCCGCTCGCTGCTCCCGTTGGCGCGCGGCGAGGCTGATCCCGCCCTGGACGCCCGCCCGCTCGCGTTCGGGCGCCCGCTCTACGGGAGCGAAGCCTGGGGGAGCCTCGCCGACGGCGTGAAATACATCAGTCGCGGCGGCAAAGAGCTCGTGTTCGACGTGCGCACCGACGCCCTCGAGCTCTCGGACATCCGCGCCGGTCGCGACGTCGAGCCGGGCCGCGCCGCGATGGCGGAGGCCCTCGGCCGCGAGGTCGCGGTCGCCTACCGCATCCTCCCGAAGGGCCGCGGAACCAGCTTGTCCGTGGAGTTGAAGGTGCCAGGCGGCGTCGCGC
>CAXNIN010000007.1:0-31116 GCA_964202365.1 Myxococcota bacterium
GCCCGCGAGGAAGCACACGGTCACGGCGGCGGCGCCGGGGGCGCGGGGGAAGAAGGCGAAAATCCCGGCCGCGGACACGGACAGCGCCACGGAGACGGCGATGGGGACGCGGGCGACCGCCCGGAGCGGCGCGAGGGCCGGGTGGCCGAGCACGAGGGCCGGCGCGAGGGTGCGGTCGTTCTGGCGCGGGTCGGCGGAGAGCGCGTCGAGCCAGTGGACGCGCGCGGCCGACCAGTCACCGCGCGCGGCGGCGCAGCGCGCGAGGCCGCGGAGGGCTTCGGCGCGGTCGGGCTGCTGGCCGAGGGCGTCGGCGAAGGCGGCCTCGGCGTCGGCCACGCGGCCCTGCCGGAGCGCGTGGTAGCCGTACACGGTGTGGGCCTCCGCGTCGGCCGGGGCGAGGGTGCGGGCCGCGCGGAGCGCCTGCTCCGCCTCGGTGTCGTGCCCGAGCGCCTCGGCCACGACACCGCGGAGGCAGTGGTACGCGGCCACGTCGGGCCGGAGCGTGACCGCCTCGCGCGCGTACGGGAGGGCGTCCTTGAGGCGGCGCTGGCCGAGGAGCGTCGTGGCGAGGTCGGCGAGGAGGCCGGGGTCGCCGGGCTGCTGCGCGAGCGCCTCGCGGAAGCTCGCTTCGGCGTCGAACACGCGCCCGGCGGCGCGGAGCGCGCGACCGCGGAGGCGGAGGAACTCGACCGTGGGCGCGTCCCGGCCCGGGAGGCGGTCCGCGAGGGCCGCCGCCTCGTCTGCCCGCCCGAGGGCGAGGAGGGCTTCGACCTTGCGATGCTCGGGCGTCATCGGGTTCTCCGACAACGCCCGGGCCGAGCGGTTCCGCGGTTGGGGGGCGACGCCCGCCGTTTCGGCTGCGCCGATGCATCCCGCGCGCGCTCGCAGACGGTCGCCATCTCTCCGAAGTGTAGCCGCCACGGCGGGCGCGCGGACGTTCGGAGGGGGAATGCTGGCCCGCGCTCCGCACCTTTCACGATTCACGGACAGGCGCGCGCGGCGGGTACGGCTCCTCCTTCGCCAACGGGGGCAGCCGTGCGTCGCGATTTGCACGCGCACGACCGCGTACATGGCCGCCAACGGCCGCATCGCTCGGGCGTCGCCGGGTCGGTGCCCCTCCGGCCGGGCCGGCCCCGACCCTCTCTGCAGCAGCGTGCTAACGGCGGTCGTTCGGTCCCTTCGGAGGTCCCTCTTCCTCCGCCTTTCGCGGGTTCTC
Organism: Myxococcota bacterium; assembly: GCA_964202365.1. Lineage (GTDB taxonomy): Bacteria > Myxococcota_A > UBA796 > UBA796 > SXON01 > CAJBVW01. The sequence continues at coordinate 1,217 of CAXNIN010000007.1, forward strand.
CGGCCACGCGTGCCGCGGATAGCGGCGCCCGAGCTCCTTGCGGATGCTCGGCCAGTGTCGCTCCCAGAAGCCCGCGAGGTCGCGGGTGACCTGCACCGGCCGTTGGTTGGGCGCGAGCAGGTGGAGCACGAGCGCGTGGCCGTTCGCGATGCGCGGGCCGTCGTCCAGGCCGAAGAAGTCCTGCATCCGGGACGAGATGTAGGGGTCGCCGTCCGCGGGGTACGTGATGGGCGCGCGGCGCCGGTTGCCGAGCGTCATGCCCTCGGGGGCGAGACGATCCACGAGGGGCGCGTCGCCACCCAACAGGTCGTTGGCGAGCGCGACGAGCGAGACCGCGCCGAGGTCACCGAAGGATCGACAGCCCACGCACCCGCGGCGCCCGAGCGCATCGAGGTCGAGCGCGGGGAACGGATGGCCGAGGCGCCGCAGGAAAGCGACGCGGCGCGCGAGCGCTTCGGCGCGCGGATGGTCGGCGAACACCCTGTGCGCCACCGCCTTCGCGTGCTCCCAGAGGAGGGCGGCCACGGCCTCCGGGTCGCCGCCGCCCGCGCTCTCTTCGAGTACGAGCGCGCCGTAGCAGAGCTGCTCCGCGGCCTCCACGCGCTCCCCGACCCAGCGCACGGTGGTGCGCACCTCGGCGCCGTCGAGGAGCCAGTCCGCCGGAATCGGCGTGAGCGACCGGACGCGGGCCTTGCCGCCCACCCGCTCGACCTCCGGCACCACGACGAGCGCGTCGCCGCCGGGCACATGCGCGTCCACCGCGGCGCTCCCGCCCTCGGCGAACACGACGGCGGCGCCCTTTCGGCGGCCCACGCGGTCGGGGTAGCCGGCGAGGAGCGAGGCCGCGAGGCGGTCGGCGCGCTCCGCGTCGTCGGAGGGGGGCGTTGCGGGGGCCCTCCCCCGCCCCAAAACAATCCCCTCCATCTGCCGCTTCACCTGCGCCCCCTGGCGGGAGAGCGCGCGCGGGTCGAGGGCGCGGAGCACGAGATCTTCGGCGTCCGGCCTTCGACGTTCCTCGAGGAGCGCGGCCAGCGCGGCGCCGTCTCCGGGAATTCCCCGCGCGGCGGCCTCCACGAGCATCCGGGCCACGCGGGGCGGCGCGGGGAGGCGAGCCATGGCGTCGCCGACCGGCGTGCGGCGGCCGGCCGCGTCGAGGGCGCCGAGGCGGAACAGGAGGTCCGTGGCGGCCTTCCACGCGGCGGGGGGCGGAGGGTCCATCCACGTGAGGTCGCGACCGGCGAGGTCGAGCGCGATGCCGGCGAGGTCGACCCGCTTGATCTCGGGAAGTGTCTCGGCGGGGCGAAGATCGTGGTCCGAGCGGGTGTAGAGGCGCAGGCAGGCGCCGGGGCCCGTGCGGCCGGCGCGGCCCGCCCGCTGCCCGGCGGAGGCGCGGGAGATGGGCTCGAGCGCGAGGGTGCCCATGCCGGACCACGGGTCGTGCCCGGCGATGCGCGCAACGCCGGTGTCGATGACAGTCCGCACGCCTTCGACGGTGACGCTCGTCTCCGCAACGTTGGTGGCGAGGACCACGCGGCGGCGGCGGCCCGCTCTGAGCGCGCGATCCTGCTCGTCGCCGGAGAGCTCGCCGTGGAGCGGGAGCACGTCGGCGTCGGCGTCGCGCAGCGCGTCGAGGCAGCGCTCGATCTCGCCGCGGCCGGGAAGGAACACGAGGATGTCGCCGTCGGAGCCGGCGAGCACGGCGCGCACCGCGGCAACCACCCGCGCGTCGAGAGGGCGGTCGTCCTTGCGCTCGACGTGGGTGATCGCGACCGGGAAGGTGCGGGCGTGCGCTTCGACGAGCGGCGCGTCGAGCCACCGTGCGACCGCGGCGCCGTCGAGCGTGGCGCTCATCACGACGAGGCGCAGGTCGGGACGGTCGCGTCGAAGCGCGTGCACGGCGGCGAGCGCTACGTCGACGTGGACGCTGCGCTCGTGGAACTCGTCGAGCACGACGGCGTCGATGCCGGCGAGGGTGGGGTCCTCCGCGAGGCGGCGCCCGAGCAGGGCCTCGGTGACGTACAACACCCGCGTGCGGGGCCCGCTCCGGCGGTCGAGGCGCATCGCGTAGCCGACATGTTCGCCCAGCGCTTCGCCGCGCTCCTCCGCGACACGGCTCGCGGCGGCCCGGGCCGCGACGCGACGCGGCTCGAGCACCCACACCTGCCCCGCCACGGTTTCGGCCACCGCCGCGGGCACCCGCGTCGTCTTGCCCGTTCCCGGCGGCGCGACGAGCACCACCACGCCGCGCGTGGCGAGCGCGTCGAGCACCTGGGGCATCACCACGTCGATGGGGAGTGCTGGCGGCATCGGCGCGTCCGCTAACCGGATGGGCCGGGCGCGGACGCGCGGATAGGGGGTCCAGCGTGAGCCGCTTCTCCCCCGACGCCCGTGTCCTTACCGGCTCCGGCCCCATCGTGGTGTGGCACACCCGCACCGGGCGCCACCTCCCGCTCTCCGCCGAGTCCCTCGCGGAGCTCGAGCGGTGGACACCCGGGTTGCTGCCGCCGCCCGACCTCGCCGTGCTCGCGCGGCGCCTCGACGACCTGCACCTGTTGCGGGAGAGCGCGGCGCCCGATCTCCCCGCCTTGATCCCCTGCCGTTCGCGTCTCGCGCTCGCGCTGCCCGACATCCCGGCGCTCTGGCTGCCGGACCCCACGGTGCGCACCCCCGGCGGGCACGCGTGGCGCGAGCTGCCGATCACGGCGTCCCAGCTCGCGTTCTGGCGCGCGTGCAACGGCTCGCGCACGGTCGCGCAGGCGAGCGCGACCTCGGGGCTCGCGCTCGCGGAAGCCCTCGCGTTCCTCGCCCCCCTCACCGGCTCCGCGCTCCAGGCGGTGCAGCTCCGCGACCGCCCGCTCACCCGGCGTGACCCCTCCCTGGAGCGGCTCGTGGCGCCCCCGCGCGGCCGCGCCGAACGCCCCGCCGATCAGTACGGATCCGTCGGCGAGACGACGCTCGGCGCGTACCATCAGGCCGCCATCACCGACGGCGCCACCCACTTCGACGACCGCGAAACCACCATCGCGCACGCCTTCGGCGTCCCGCACCCCGCCCTCGCGGGCCAGCGGTACGGCGCCCGCCTGTTCGACGTGCTCGACGGCCGCGGTCACGTGCGCCGCGACGCCCCCATCGTCGAGGTGGGCCCCGGCGACGGCGAGCTCGCCGAGGCCTTCCTGGAGCGCGCGGGCGGCCCGCTCGACTACCTCCGCGTGGACGCCTCCCCCGAGCTCCTCCGCACCCAGCGCGCGCGCCTCCCCGGCACGCGCGAAACCCTCGGCACCGCCACCTCCCTGCCGCTCCCCGACCGCTCCGTCGGTCTGCTCGTGAGCAACGAGGTCATCGCCGACCTCTCCGCCGTCCCGTACGACGCCGCCACCGAGGCCGAGGGCGCGGCGCGGGCGGTCGCCGAGCGGCTGCGTCGCTACCGAATCCCCGCGCACCCCGGCCTCGCGCTCTACAACCTGGGCGCCTGGATGTTCCTCGAAGAGATCGCGCGCGTGCTCGCCCCGGGCGGCGTCGCGTGGCTCTCGGAGTTCGGCGGCGTGGACGACCTCCCGGAGGAGACCACCCAGCTCGATCACCCCGAGGTCAGCATCCAGTTCGGGCACCTCGTGACCATCGCGCGCGCGCTCGGGCTGCGCGCCCGCCTCGAGCCGCTCGGCGAGTGCCTCCGCGTGGACATGGGCGCGCAGCAGCTCGCGCGGCACTCCTACGAGGGGCTCCGCGCGCGGATGCGGAGCGAAGGCCGACATCTCGCGGCGCGCGCGTACACGCCGGAGACGTTGAAGCTGCCCTGGGCCGTGGACGGCCTCCACTGGGTGCCGCTCTCGGACCCCGGGGCGGGGCCCCTCGTCACGCGGTTCATGGCGCTCACGGTCGAACGCGAGTAGATGCCGGGGGATGATCCCGCTTCCGAACCCCGACACGCTGCTCGAGACCTTCAAGGCCGGTGGGCCGACGATGGTCGTGATGATCCTCTCCTCCGTGCTGCTCGTGGCGCTCGCGCTCGAGCGCTGGGTGAACGTGCTGCGCGTGCGGCGCGCCATCCGGCGCCTGGACGACCGCGCGGTTGAGGCCGCGCGCAAGGGCAACATCGAAGAGGCGCGTCGCCTGTGCGACGGCGTCGGGTCGCCGGCGCGCGAGGTGTTCGCCGCGGGGTTGGACCGCGCGCTCGGCCGCGTGAAGGGCAACGCCCGCATGGCGATGCAGCGCGAGCAGAAGCGCGCGGCCGCGCAGATGCGCGCGGGCATCTGGATTCTCGGTACGGCGGGCGCGCTCCTCCCCTTCGCGGGCCTCCTCGGCACCGTAGTGGGCGTCATGGGCTCCTTCCAGGCCATCGGAGACGCCGGCACGGGCGGCTTCGCCGTGGTGAGCGCGGGCATCTCCGAAGCGCTGATCGCCACCGCGGCCGGCATCTTCGTCGCGCTCGAGGCCATCATCTTCTTCAACTACCTCCAGGCGTCCATCGGCGGCACCGCGCGAGACCTGGCCCTCCTCGTGGACGAGCTGCTGGAGATCCTCGAGACGCGGGAGGCCTCCGATGCAGGGAGCTCCGCGGGATAACGGCGGCGACGTCGAAGAAGACGACGCGATCTTCGCCGAGATCAACATCACGCCCCTGACGGACGTGTTCCTGGTGCTCCTCATCATCTTCATGGTGGTGAGCTCGTCGATGGTGGAGGCCGAGCGCCAGGCAGCCGCGGCCAAGGAGCTCCTGTCCGAGCGCGCGCTCCAGGTGCAGACCCCCCAGGGCACCGGCGAGACGCCCCTCGTCCCCAAGGACATCGTCATCTCCGTGCTCCCCGACGGCACGCTGTTCGTCGAGGACGACCAGATCACGCTCGAGCAACTCGATGGTAAGCTTGCAGAAATCAAGCGCGGCGCGGCGTCGACGCGCGTTGTCATTCGTGGTGACCAGACAGCCACTTACGAGCTGATCATGACGGTCATCTCGAAGGCGCGCGAGGCCGGACTCACGGACGTTGCGCTGGCGAGCCGCTCGCGTCAGTAGGCGTGGACCGGGTATCTTGACTCCGGGCGCCGCCCTCTCGATGCGCGCCCACGGAGCCGAACATGCGCGCGCCCCTCCTGCTTCTGCTCCTCGCCGCCGGCTGCGTTCGCGACGACGACCCCGCCAAGGACGACGGGGACGACACGAGCTCCCCCGACACCGATACGGCCGACACGGACACGGCCGACACCGACACGGCCGACACGGACACGGCCGACACGGACACGGCCGACACGGACACTGACACGGCCGACACCGACACGGCCGACACGGACACCGACACGGCCGACACCGACACGGCCGACACCGACATTGCCGACACCGACACGGGCTTCGTCGACACCGACACCGACACGGGCTCGACCGCGGGCGGCGACACCGGCCCCGGGCCCGACCCCGACGTTGACGAGCCGGTCGCGCAGCCGAAGTGGCAGCGGATGTGGGGCGCCACGGACGAGCGCGTGCGCCTCGACGGGCGCGGCTCGTACGATCCGAGCGGCGCGGCCATCACCTATGGCTGGACAGCCTCCGTCGGCACCCTCGACGACCCCACGTCGGCCACCCCCTGGTACACGGGGCCCTCCGGCACCGTGACCCTCGTGGTGTCGTCGTCGCGGCAGGCGAGCGACCCCGTGACGATGAACGTCCTCGCGGACGATGCCGGGGCGCGCATCCCGACCGACTACGCCACCGTGGAAGACGCCCTGTTCGCCGGCGAGACCATCCTGTTCCTCGCCGCCGGCACGTACGGCCCGATCGTGGGCGCGGACGCCGTCATCGGCGACCCCGACGGTGGCGTGGTGATCGACGCCGCGGGCGCGCCGATCGCGGTCGACGGCGTGAGCTATCTGCGGCACCTGACCATCACGGGCGCCGCCGAACACGGCGTGTACGCCGACCGCGACGTGCGCATCCACGACTGCGTGATCGAGGGCAACGGCACCGCGGACATCGACGGCGGAGGGTTGTGGTCGAACTCGACCGTGGTGTTGTTCGACAGCGTGGTGCAGGGCAACCTGGGCTACCTCGGCGGCGGCATCTACCTGGAGCGGAACGCGAGCGTGTACGCCCAGCAGGCCGTGATCGCCGACAACGACGCCGCGTATGGCGGCGGCATCTACACGAACACCACGTTCGGGAACGTCGAGCTTCAGAACTCGCTCCTCGTCGGGAACGCGGCGAGCGTGAACGGGGGCGGCGGCGTGTTCTTGGACAGCCGAGCGTTCCTCACGCGCGTGACCGTGGCGGACAACGCCAACGGCGGGGTTCGCCTCCGGTACGGGTACTTCGAGGTCGAGGAGACCGTGTTCGCGTCGAACGGCGTGTACGGCATCGACGAAGCCGACGCCCCCACGGTGAAGGTGACGAACTCCGTGTTCGGCACCTCGGACGTCGTCACCGGCGGCGACACCCCCACCACGGCCGACGGCAACCTCTTCGGCGACCCGAGCTTCGCGGACTTCACCAGCGGCGACGCCTGGACCGACCAGGACTTCCGCATTCTCACCGGCAGCTTCGGGTCGGACATGCTCGCGGGCCAGGACCGCGACGGCACCGCGCAGGACGCCGGCGGGTACGGCGGCTTCCTCGGGCGCTTCCCCTCGGGCGTCCAGGGCGTCTGGTAGGTGGCCGGCGCGCGGGATCCGCGCGGGCCGGGCGTGCTCTCCATCGTCCCGACCCCCATCGGCGACCCCGAAGACATCACGCTCCGCGCGCTCCGCGTGCTCCGCGAGGCCGACGTCGTCGCGGCGGAAGACACCCGCGTCACCCGCGAACTGTTGCGCGCGCACGGCATCGACGCGACGCTCGTGAGCTACCACGACCACAACGAGATCACGCGCGCCGCGGAGCTTGTGGAGCGCGTGCGCGCCGGCGAGCGCGTCGCGCTGGTCAGCGATGCCGGCACCCCTCTCGTCAACGACCCCGGCTGGCGCGTGGTGCGCGCGTGTATCGACGCCGACCTGCCGATTCAGGTGCTCCCGGGGCCGTGCGCCGCGATCGCCGCGCTCTCCGGCGCCGGATTGCCCGTCGATCGCTTCTACTACGGCGGGTTCCTGCCCCGCGACGAGGGCCCGCGCCGCGCCGCGCTCGCCGAGCTGGCCGGGCAGCGCGCCACGTTGGTCTTCTACGAGTCGCCGCAACGCCTCGCGGCCACGCTCGACACGATCGCCGCGGTCTGGCCCGCGCGCCCCGTATGCGTGGCGCGAAACCTCACCAAGGCGCACGAGCAGTGGATTCGCGGCACGGCCGCCGAGGCCCGCGCCACGCTGGGCGACGAGACGCGCGGCGAGGTGGTCCTGCTCGTCGGGGGAGCGCCGGACGGCCCTGCGGTCACGGTCGAAGCGCTCGACGGCGACATCGCGCGCCGCCTCGAAGCCGGCGAAGGACCCAAGGAGATCGCCACGATGCTCGCCGCCGCGACGGGGTTGCCGCGGCGAGACATCTACCAGCGCGTGCTAACGGCCCGCCGGTAGCCGCGGAACCCGCGCGGCCGGTTCGGCGGGGGCGTTGCGGGGGGCGCGCCCCCCGCCCCAAACCCACGGACTAGCTGCCGATTCTCACGACCGCGCACGTGAGGCCGACGCGCTCGCGCTTGCCGTCGCAGGTCTTCCAACGATCGAAGTAGATGGCGTGCTTTCCTTCTTCGGAAAGCGGGAGGTCGGCGTTCCAGCGGGGGCCGAATTTCGCGTCGGCCGTGGCGGCGATGTCGGTCTGCGTCTTCACCCAGTCCTTGTAGACGTCCGCGGTCCAGGTGCAGGACTCGGCGCCCTTGAGCTGATCCTTCTGGAGGATCGCCGAGAACTTGATCGTGCCCGCGGGCTGCACGGCGAGGTGGGTGTCGTCCGGGCCGGGGGCCCAGGCGGAGTCGACGTCCTTGCAGGACTCGTAGACGTACTCTTCCTTCGCCTTGTTGAACTTGGCGGTGCCGAGCACGTTCTCGTACTCGTTGACCCGGCCGTCCACCATGGTCTGGTACTTGTCCTGGAGGGTGAGCTGGCAGTTGCCGGCGTCCACCGCCACCATGAACTTGCCCCGAATCTTGTTGTTCGGGTTGTTGTCCGCCTTCTTCTGGGCTTCCTTGTCGGCGGGCTTGAGCTTCTTGAGCTCGTCGTTCACCTTGGTGGCGACCTTGTCGAGCTCGGCCTGAGGGAAGCCGGTGGCGGCGGCGAGCGCGACGGGGTCGCACACGCCGTCGTGCGTGGCGGCCCAGGCCTTGCACCACGCTTCGGCGTGGAGGTCGTCTTCCGAGCAGGTGGCGAGGCCGCCCTTCACGGTGCAGGTGTAGTCGTACACGTCGCCGAGAGAACCGGCGGTGTACTTGGCCTTCAGAGTGCCCGCGGCGTCCTCGAACTTGACGCGCGCCATCGGGTTCGGCTGATCGCCGGTGGCCGTGGGCTTCTGGTGAATCCAGGAACTACCTGGAAGCGTGGCCGCCGTGACGCCGCAGGTGTCGACGGGGACGTCTTCCTTGGGCGCTTCGGCCTGTTCGGGCGCGCACCCGACGGCGAGGAGGATGAGCGGGGAAATCGCGACGATGCGCATGGAAACGCTCCGGAGAGGAGCGATTAGACCCGCGTGGCGTCGCGGTGTCAAGTCGGCCCCGAATGCCGGCTACGACGGCCCCCTCGGGGGCGACGGCCGCGCTCCTGTTCACGATCTCCTGACAGCTTCCCAGTAGAACCCCGCCGCGGCATCTGGTACAAACCGGATCGCTTCGGTTCTGTTCGTTTTCCACCCAGCGGCGCCATCTGGCGTCGATGCAGCGTTGGCGCCCCGCGCCGAAAGAGGAGTCCCTCGTGTCGTTTGCCCAGGAAGCAGTTGCGTTCTACAAGGAAGGCGGGTGGGGCATGCACCTCATCTCGGGTTGCGCCATCTTCGGCATCGGCATCACGATCGAGCGGATCAAGGTGCTGTACGTCGATTCCTCCGAGAACAAGCACGCCCTCCTCACCGGCCTGAACCAGCACATCATGCGCGGGGACACCCAGGCGGCCATCCGCTGGCTCTCCAGCCAGAAGCAGGGCCCCCTCACCCGCATCCTCCGCGCCGGCCTTCTCAAGGCCCACCGCCCCGACAAGGAGATTCAGGCCGCCCTCGACCAGGCGTCCCTCTCCGAGGTCCCCAAGATCGAGGCCCGCACCGGCTACCTCGCGGTGCTCTCCAACGCGGCGACCCTCGCGGCGCTCCTCGGCACCATCGCCGGTCTGATCAAGACCTTCGGCGCGGTCGCCAACGCCGACCCCTCCCAGAAGGCGACCCTCCTCTCCGCCGGTATCTCCGAGGCCATGCACTGCACGGCGTACGGTCTCGGCGCGGCGGTTCCCCTCCTCCTCATCTACGCCGTCCTGCAGGCGCGCACGCAGCACATCCTCGAGGCGATCAACGAGTCCGTTGTCGCCGAGATCAACTTCGTGCTCTCCAACCGCGCGGCCAAGCAGGAAGGCGCGCAGGCTTCGGGGTAACAAATGAGCGTATCGGTCGAAGGAGGCAAAGGCCGCGGCAAGTCGATGGGTGTCGAGCTCAACCTCGTACCCTTCATCGACTTCATGTCGTGCCTCATCGCCTTCCTGATGATCGCCGCCGTTTGGACCCAGATCGCCTCCCTCGACGTTGAGCAGAGCATCTCGAATACTCCGCCCGACGTGATCGAACAGCCCGAAACCCCTCCTGTCCCCCCGCTCACGGTTCACGTGAAGGCGGAAGGGCACTGGATCGGGCGGAAGGTCGAGGAAGGCATCCAGGTCCCGAAGGCTGGCGAAACCTACGATTACACCAAGCTCGAAGAGCTGATGAAGAAGGACCACGAGACCTACCCTGTCGAGGAGATGGTCGTCATCAACACCGATGACGGCGTCCCCTACGAGGAGATGGTCAAGGTTCTCGACATGAGCCGGACGATTGGGTACCCGAAGACGCTCCTGGCCGGTGGCGCTCCCTCTGCTGCCCTCCCGGCGGCAGGCGCGGCTCCGATGCCGGGTGGAGGCTAAACCATGTCGGCCATCATCACTCCGGGGCGTCGCCCCGCGTACGCGCCGATCGGTCGCCTCCGCTCCAGCCCGCTCTCCGGCGGGAAGAAGAGCGGCTTCGCGAGCCTGAACCTGACGGCGATGGTGGACATGTTCACCATCCTCGTCATCTTCCTCATCCAGATGTTCAACACATCGGGTGAGGTGACGCTCAGCGACAAGATCCAGGTCCCCAAGTCGTTGTCCGGCGCTCTTCTCGAAGAGCCGGGCACCGTCATCATGCTCGACGACGACGGCTCGATGCTGCTGGACTCGGAGACCATCCCGGCTTCCGAGATGGGCACCGAGCTCGACATCGTCATCCCCGGCATGTCCCGGCTCCTCAAGGAGCGTCGGGAGTTCGACCTCGACATCAAGAAGCGCCGCGGCGAGCCCGCCGACCCCACGCAGCCGTACGACGGCGTGATCATCATCCAGGCCGACATCAAGACCGACTTCCGGCAGGTTCGCCGGGTGCTCGCGTCCGCGAATGACGCCGGCTGGGCGAAGATCAAGTTCGTGACGATCCCGATGAAGGCGATCGACCCGAACGCGCCGAAGACGGAAGCCGCGGGCGGCTAGTACCGTCTGGTGGAAGAACAGAGGCGTCGGGGTGCTCCCCCGGCGCCTCTGGTGCTTTTGGGCGCCCCGCGAACGGACCGCGATTATAGTTGCGCATGTCCCAGGCCCCAACCGCGAACGCGCCCGGCCCCATCGTTCTGTACGACGGGTTGTGCGGGTTTTGCGATGCGTCGGTGCAATGGGTGCTCTCCGCGGATCGCGACGCGCGCTATCGCTTCGCGGCGCTGCAGGGCGACACCGCGGCCGCCATCCTCGCGCGGCACCCGGAGCTGCCCAAGGAGCTCGACAGCATCCTGCTCGTGGAGATGGTGGACGGCGCGGAGCGCGTCACCTGGCACTCGAACGCCATTTTCCGCCTGTGCGCCGGGCTTCCGGGCGCGTGGAAGGTGGTGTCCTGGTTCGGGGTGCTCCCGCGCGCCCTGACGGACCTCGGGTACCGCACCTTCGCGCGGCTCCGCTACTACGTGTGGGGCCGCCGGGAGGCCTGCCGAATCCCGACGCCGGGCGAGCGCGCGCGGTTCCTGCCGTGACCGGATAGGGGGCGCCCGTGGAGCACCTCGCCGCCCTCGCCGACGCGCTGGACAACGAGCGCCGCGCCGTCACGGCCGAACACGCCCGCATGCGCGCGCTGTCCATGCCGGACCGCGTGGCCGCCGGGTTCAGCGTCGCGCCGCTCGACATCGTCACCACCGAGCACCGGTCGCGCGGCCGCGTGAACGTGATCCTCCGCGGGCGCGACATCGGCGACGCCTTCAACCCCGGCGACCCCGTGGTGCTCGCGCAGATCGGCCGGCCAGACGACGGCCTCGCGGGCCGCGTGGAGGGCCGCGACATCGCCACGCTCGAGCTCGCCGTGGAGGGCACGCCCGAGGGCAAGGGCCCCTGGGCGGTGACGCGCCGCCTCGACTTCGGCGTGATGGACCTGCAGAAGGCCGCACTCGAGCGCGCGGAGCGCGTCAACAACCCGCTCAAGAGCCTGCTCCTCGGGTACGAGAAGCCCTACCGCCCCGACCCCTACGAGCACCCCGCCTTCGCGCGCCTCGAGCCCGGTCAGCGGGAAGCCGCCGAGCTCGCCCTCGGCGCCACCGAGATCGGGCTGGTGCACGGGCCCCCCGGAACGGGCAAGACCGAGGTGCTCGTGGCGCTCCTCACCGCGTTGAAGGACCTCGGCGAGAAGCCATGGGCGCTCGCGGAGAGCAACGCCGCGGTCGACCACCTCGCGCTCCGCGCGACCGCCGCCGGGCTCGACGTAGTGCGGCTCGGCGTATCGGCGCGCGTGGGCGGCGCCGCGCAACACCTCACCTTGGAGCACCGGATTCTCCACGGCGCGCGCGCCCAGGTGATCCAGGCGCTCATTCGCCAGGCCACCCGCCAGTCCGGCCTCGAGCTCATCGACACGCGCAACGCCATCCGCGAGGAGTGGTCCGCGGCGAAGCGGGAGATCATGGCGAGCGCCGACGTCATCGCGATGACGCTCGGCACGCTCCACACCCGCGGGAACGACCTGAAGCCGCCGCGCACCGCGCTCGTGGACGAGGGCGGGCAAATCTCCGAGCCCGCGCTCTGGCTCCTCGCCACGAAGGTCAAGCGCATCCTGCTCGCGGGGGACCCCTTCCAGCTCGGCCCCGTCGTGAAGAGCCAGGACCCACGCCTGGAGTTGAGCCTCCTGCAGCGCCTCGTCACCGCCGGCTTCGTGTTCCCGATGCTCACCGAGCAGCGCCGGATGCGCGCCGACCTGATGGCGCTCTGCCAGGGCACCTACCAGGGCCGCCTCCGCGCCCACCCTGACGCCGCCGACCGCCACGTGGAAGACCTCCCCGGCGTGACGATGAGCGCGTGGAGCTCCCCCTCGGCGCGGTTCCTCGACACCGCCGGCCTCGGCTACGACGAGGCGCAGGACGCCCTCGGCAGCTTCCACAACCCCGGCGAGCTCGAGCTCCTCGTGCGCGTGTGGCGCGCGCTCCAGGCGAGCGGCGTGGCGCCGGCCCACGTGGGGGTGATCACGCCGTACTCCGCCCAGCTCGCGCGCATCCGCGCGGCGCTGCCGGAGCTCGAGTCCGGCACGGTGAACGCGTACCAGGGCCGCGAGAAGGAGATCATCCTCGCGAGCTTCGTGCGCTCGAACCCCGACGCCGAGCTCGGCTTCGTGTCCGACCCGCGCCGCCTGAACGTTACCGTGACGCGGGCCCGCCGCCTGTTCGTGGGCATCGGAGACAGCGCCACGCTCGGCACGTCACCCCACTACGACCGGCTCGTCCAGGCGGTTGGCGACGGGTACACGAGCGCGTGGGATCTCGTCGAGGAGTAGCGAGCTCCGGCGAACGAGGGGGGCGTTGCGGGGGGCCCGCCCCCCGCCCCACCCCGAAGAAGCACCGTCAGACGCGGACGAGCTTCATCTGGACATCGCTCGACCAGTGGGCCGCGAAGCCGCGGACGCACACCGAGAGGTAGCGCTCGTAGTCGTCGTACACCTGGTCGCCCCAGGTGGCGCGGATGAACGGCTCGTGCTCGCGCATGCGGCGGCGCCACTCGTGCGTGGTGCGGCCGTAGTCGGTGCGCAGCGTCTTGAGCTCCTGGATCTCCCACTTTGGGTTCACGGCCTGGATGAGCTCTTCGAGGCGGGGGTTGAGGCCGCCCGGGAAGATCACGTCCGCGGTGAACTGGAGGTCGAGGAGGTCCTGGCGGGTGCGGGGGATGCGGTTGCGCAGGATGGCCTGGAAGCCGAAGTGCGCGCCCGGCTCGACCCACTCGGCGAGCTTGTTGAAGTAGGTGCGGTAGATGTCGACCGCGAGGCCCTCGCGCGCCTGGGCGGGCGAGCAGAGGTGGTCGATCATCTCGATGGACACGAGCCCGCCGTACGGGACGGCCGGGGTGTAGTCCTTGTAGTCCGAGAGGATGAACTTCGCGTTCGGGATGTTCCGCGCGCGGGCCCACTCGAGCTGCGCGGAGGAGAGCGAGATGCCGTGGGCTTCCTTCACACCGCGGCGCCCGCAGTAGTCCAGCATCGAACCCCAGCCGCAGCCGATGTCGAGCACGGTCTTGTCGGGGCCGAGCTCGGCGTACTCGTAGAGCCGCTTCGCCTTGTTTTCCTGGGCTTCTTCGAGCGTCATGTCCTCGCGGTCGTAGACCGCCGAGGTGTAGTGCATGTTCGTGTCGAGCCAGAGGCGGAAGAACTCGTTGGAGACGTCGTAGGAGACCTCGATCTCCTCCTGCGTGCTCGTCATGGGGCGCTCCTTGCGTGCCGGCGCACGCTATCCGAGCCCGACCGGGAGCGCCACGTCGCGAATCGCGGAGAGTTTCGGACGATCGGTCGGTTCGCGCCCTATCGGTAGTCGCCGAGCACGTGGAACGGGAACCCGGCGAGCTGCTCGCGGTCGCCAGGGCCGCGGAAGGCGCCGATCCCCGCGGGGAGCGTGCCCACCGCGCGCATCAACGCGTCGGTGGCGAGCACCTCTCCGCCGCGCGCGACGTCTTCGCCGAGCACGAACGCGCGGTTGACTTCGGGGCCGAAGAGGTCGCGGCCGGGGATGACGAGCGCGTCGCCGTAGCCGAGGCCGATGCACCCGCGGATCGGATCGGTGCGGTCGGCGTGGCCGACGTGGCCGGTGCGCCCGGCGTTGAAGGCGTCGAGCGCGCGGTGGGCGTCGAGCGCGGCGAGCAGGGCGCGGGTGGGGTCGTCGAAGACGAGGAACGTGGTGTCGGCGACGCTCTTGACCGCCACGCCGCCGTGCCCCGCCAGCGCCGGCGCCATTGCCCGGGAGGCGGCCGCCGCAAGCGCGAGCGCGTACGTGATGCCGTGGGCGTCGGTGCGCGCGACCATCTCGGTGAAGTCGACGACGAGCACGGCGGCGACGGTGCCGTAGCGGCGGTGAAGCTCGGCGTCGACGCCGGGCCGGGCGAAGTAGGCCTCGAGGAGCTGGTCGAAGGTGAGGAAGGAGAGTTCGGTCAAGGTCGCCTCGCGAGGCCGCTATCCGAACGCGCGCGCCCCCGCCCGAACCCGCCGCGACGCGCTACATGGGGGGCATGCGCCCTCGCCTCTCGCGGAAGCTCACCGGGTTCGGCACCACCATCTTCACGGAGATGACGCGCCTCGCGAACGAGCGCGGCGCCATCAACCTCGCACAGGGCTTCCCGGACTTCGACGGGCCGGAATGGCTCAAGGACGCCGCCGTGGCGGCCATTCGGGAGAAGCCGAACCAGTACGCCCGGATGACCGGCGTGCCGCCGCTGAACGCGGCGCTGTCGAGGAAGTACGACCGGGATTACAGCCTCCAGTACGACGGCGACGCCGAGATCACGGTGACCTCGGGCGCGACCGAGGCGATCTTCGCGACGCTCCAGGGGCTCCTGGACGTGGGCGACGAGGTGGTGCTCTTCGAGCCGTACTACGACAGCTACCGCGCGAGCGTGTACATGGCGGGCGCGATTCCGCGCGTGGCGACGCTCCACCCTCCGGGCCCGGGCGAGACCGAGTGGACCTTCGATCGCGACGCTGTCCGGGCGCTGTTCGGCCCGCGCACCCGGGTTCTCCTGCTGAACTCGCCCCACAACCCGACCGGGAAGGTGTTCAGCCGCGACGAGCTGACTTTCCTCGCGGGGTTGTGCGAAGAGCACGACGTCGTCTGCCTCTCCGACGAGGTGTACGAGCACCTCGTGTACGAATCCGTGCATATTCCGATGGCGACGCTGCCGGGCATGCGCGCCCGCACCGTGACCCTCTCCAGCCTCGGAAAGACCTTCTCCTTCACCGGCTGGAAGATCGGGTGGGCGTGCGCGCCGCCCGACCTGACGGCGGCGGTGCGGTCGGCCCACCAGTTCGTCACGTTCGCGACGGCGACCCCGCTCCAGTACGCGGCGGTGGCCGCGGTGGACGCCGGGCCGGACTACTACCGCGAACTGACGGCGGATTTCCGGCAGAAACGCGATCTCCTGGTGGAGGAGCTCGCGCGGATCGGCTTTGACGTGACCCCGCCGGCGGGCACCTACTTCGCCTGCGCGGGGTTCGGGCGCTTCGTGGACGGCCCCCCGGACGACCTCGCGTTCGTGCGCCGCCTCATCGACCTCGGCGTGGCCGCGATCCCGCCGAGCGTGTTCTACGATCACCCCGAGCACGGACGTTCGTACGTGCGCTTCGCGTTCTGCAAGCGCGAGGAGACGCTCCGCGCCGCGGTGGCGCGGCTCGAAGCGCTGCGCGTTTGAGGGAGGGGCCGTGCGGGTAGCATTGATTCAGCTCGATCTGGCGTGGGAAGACGCGGCGGAGAACCACACCCGCGCCGACCGCCGGCTGCGGGAGGCCGCGGCGATGGGGGCGCGCCTCGCCGTGCTGCCGGAGATGTTCTCGTCGGGCTTCTCGATGAACCCGGGGAAGGTGGCGGAGCCCGAGGGCGGGCCGACGGAGACGTTCCTCCGAGAGACTGCCGAGGGCCTTGGGATGTGGATCATCGCGGGCATCCCCGCGCTGCCGGGGCCCCGGAACGTCGCCGCGCTCGTGTCGCCGGACGGCACCATCCAGCGCTACACGAAGATTCACCCCTTCAGCTTCGGCGACGAGAACCAGCACTACGTCGCGGGCGACCGCGTGGCGCGCTGGGAGGTGGAAGGGCTGCGAATCACCCCGTTCATCTGCTACGACCTGCGCTTTCCCGAGCCCTTCCGCGCTAGCGCCGACGACACCGACGCGTACGTGGTGATCGCGAACTGGCCGGAGGCGCGGCGCGCCCACTGGTCGACGTTGGTGCGCGCCCGCGCCATCGAGAACCAGGCGTTCGTCCTCGGCGTGAACCGCGTCGGCGCGGGCGGCGGCCTCACCTACTCGGGCCAGAGCGTGATGGTGGACCCGTGGGGCGAGGCGCTCGTGGAGGCGTCGCGCCAGGAGGCCGTGCTCGTCGCGGAGATCGCGCCGGGCGCGGTCGCCGACGCACGCGCGCGTTTCCCACCGCTCCGGGACCGCAAGCCGTTTCAGGACTGACGGCGCGCTTCCGGGTCGAGGAACCGCTCGATGGCGTGCTTGACGCGGACCACGCCGTAGCCGTGCTGGACGCACACGAACGGCACGCTCATCTCGCGGCAGGCGGGGATGACGATCTGGTCGGCGTCGTGCCCGGTGAAGCGGGAGAGGAGGATGACGAGGTCGGTGCGGCCGGCGCGGACGCGCTCCCGCACGCCGAGGAGGTTGTTGCGCTTGAACTCGGCGCCGACCCACTCCAGCGACTCGAACCCGAACGCCCGCTCGAGGCGGAGGCGGCTGGGCTCGCGGGGGTCGCCCCCGATGACGAGCGCGCGGCGGCCCCGCGTGAAGCCCCACCACCCCCACTCGGCGGGGATGGCGCCTTCGACGCCGCTCTCTTCCTCGGCTTCCGCGCGGGTCTCGTCGGCCTCGTCGCGGATGGCGCGGCGGAGGGCGCGGAACTCGGTGCCGTCGAAGAGGTCGCCCTGGGCGAGGAGGATGCGGACGAGGCGCGGGTGGCGCGCCTGGATGCCGGCGTGGAAGGCGGCGAGCACCTCGCGCCGGAGCTGCACGGCGACCGCGGAGTGGGCCTCCGCGGGGCAGATGTCGAGCTCGCGCACCAGGGAATCGACGGCGTCCAAGCGGCGGTTGTGGTTGGGCTCGGCCTCGGCGGGCGCGGGCACCATGGCCGCGAGGCGCTCGTGCATGGCCTCGGCGTCGGCCTCCCACGTCTCCCGGGTGGGCGTGTGCCACCGCGCGAGCCCGTACACGAAGCCGGGACGGGCGCGCTTGACGTAGGCGGAGAGGCTCCCGAACCCGAAGTCGATGCGGCGGTCTCCCGCAAGGACGGGGTGCTCCTGGAGGGAGCGGAGCCGCGCGGCGAGCAGCCCGACGAGCGTGGCCTGCACCTCCGGCGGGAGCACGCGCCACTTCTCGACCGCTTCGACCACCCGGAGCACGGCGACGAGGTCGGCGTCGGCGTCGCGCGCGGGGAGCAGCTCGCGGAGCTGCTCGGCGAGGCGGGCGGGCCAGTCCGCGGGCGGCGCCTGCACCCGGAAGCCGCCCCCGCCCTCGACGTGGGCCTTGAGGCTCGCGAGGGCCGACGACGACGCGAGGTTGAGCGCGGGCGGGCTGGGCGGCCGGGGGGCCTCGGTGGCGCGCGGCGGCTCGATCTGCTCGGCGTGGAGCGCCTCCCGGGCGTCCTCCCGCGCCAGGATGGGGACGACGACGGGCTCCCGACGCTCCGCGGGCGCCGCGTCCTCCGTGCCGGGCTCGAGCAGGAGGCGGCCCCCGAGGCGGCGCCAGGACGAGAGGAGGTCGACGAGCTCCGCCGCGCGCTCCCGATGCTGATCGGCGAGTAGAGCGCGGAGATCTTCGGGGATGGAGGCGGTCTGCCACTCCGCGAGCCTGTCCACCTGGTTCAGGAGCTGCTCCAGGCGCGCCTGTCGCCGCTCCCCCTCCACGGACAACGACGAGGCGAGTCGGGAGGCGAGCTCGGGCGTGGACTGCGTGATCATGGCCGGGGACGCTCCGCGAGGGGGCTCGCTGGCCGCCCTTCTCATCAGAATACCCGGGGCGCCGCCCAAGCGGTGAAGCACCGCGCCGATTCCGACGCGGCGTGACGGCGCGTGAAACGGCTCGAAGCGCGCGGGCCGCGCCCCGGCGTTCAGGCCTCGTCCACCCCTACACGGCGCGCCCAATCCGTTTGCAACACGCCGCTGGGGTCGGCCCGTCGGCGGAGGGACTGGAAGCGCGCGATGCGCTCCTGGCCCCAGGCGCGCCGGAAGTCGGTAGGGCGCAACGTGAGGTCCTTCGCGGGGTAGAATCGCCCGCCGGCTTCCACCACGAGGTCGGAGAGCACGGCGCACAACTTCCAGAGATCCGCGCGGTTGGACGCCGTCACGGGGTAGTCCATCGCGAACGAGTAGCCGTCGAGCGCGTGGGAGAGCAAAAACGCGTCGGGACGGTGGCGCTTCATCACCCCGAGGAAGCTCGGGAGCCCCGCCGCCTGCGTGCGCCGCAGGATCTCGCCAAACACCTGGGGCGCGGCTTCCTTCGGCACGAACGGCTGGTACTGGATGAAGCCGCCGGGCTCGTACACGGACCGGAAGTTCGGCACGTAGTCGAGCAAGAACGCGAACGCGGTGTGGCCCTGGAGGTAGGCACCCTTCGGCCCGAAGCGGGCCGCGAGGTACTTCCCGAGGTTCAACAGGCCCATCCCGTGGCGCGTGTTGAACATCTTGAGCACCACCGGCACCAGCGAGCGCGGCACGCCGAGGATGTGCGGCGGGAGGTCCTGCCGGGTGGGGTCGAGCGTGCGCTTCGGGTCGGCGTCCTCGCCTTCCTTGAGGTAGTGCGCGACGTGGATCTGCCCGCGGCCGAGCCCGCTCCCGCCTCGGATGCAGTCCACCCAGCTCACGAGGTAGTCCGCCCCGGCCTCCTCTTGCTCGAACACCGCGAACTGCTCGGCGAGGTTCCCGACGGGAATCTGCCGCACGCGCATCGTCCCCGAGTGGATCTTCTTGAGCTTGAGCTTGAGCCGCGTGAAGGTGCCGAGCATGCCGAAGCCCGCGACGGCGCCGTGAAAGAGGTCGGCGTTCTCCGTGCGGGAGACGCGGAGGAGCTCACCGGCGGGGGTGGCGAGATCGGCTTCGAGGATGGAGTCGCCGGTGCCGCCGACCTTGAAGTGGTTCTTGCCGTGCACGTTCATCGCGGCGCACCCGCCCAGGGTGGGGGCCATCGTCCCGGAGACGACGCTCGGCCAATAGCCGTGCGGGAGCGCGTGCCGCCAGAGCTGGGAGATCGTGACGCCGGGCTCGACCTCCGCGACGCCGTGCTCGGCGTCGAAGGAGAGCACCTTGTCGAAGCCGGTCATGTCCATGACGATGCCGGCGCTGTTGAGCGCGGCGTCGCCGTAGGACCGACCGCTGCCGCGCATCCCCACCGAGATGCCCTCGGCGGTGGCGCGGGCGAAGATCGACGCGACCTCTTCGGCCGAGCGCGGGCGGACGTAGGGGGAGACGCCGCGGACGGCGAAGCCGTAGCCGTCGAAGACGCGGCGGGGGGCGAGCGCGAGCGGGCGCATCAGATGTTGGTCCGGCGGAAGACCACGGAGGGGACGTTGCGGATCACCCACATGATCGGCCCCCAGATGGCAGGCACGTAGCCCTCCGCCGTGCCGGCGCGCATGAGCGCGAGCGCGCCATCGGCGGCCTCGTCCACGCCGATCATCAGCGGGAGCTTGAGGCCCTTGGTCATCGGGGTGTCGACCGGGCCGGGCTTCACGGTCACCACGTTCACGCCGTAGCGGGACACGCGGTTCCGGAGCGCCTCCATGAACGTGGTGAGGCCCGCCTTCGACGTGTGGTACGCCGGGTTTCCGCGACGACCGCGATCCCCCGCGACGCTGGAGATGCCGCAGATCGTGCCGCGCCGCTGCGCTTCCATGTGGGCCGCGGCGAGATCGAGCCAGCACATCGCGCCGAGCAGGTTGATCTCGATCATCTCGCGGTCTTTGTGGAAGTCGTACTCGCTCTCTTCCACCCGCGGCATCACCCCCGCGTTGTACACCACCAGATCGCAGCCGCCGAGGTCGGCCACGATGCGGTCGAACAGGGCGGGGGTCGCGTCGTAGTCGCGAACTTCGTGGGGGTACACCCGGACGTTGGCGCCGCACTCGGCGGCGATGCGGTCGAGCTCGGAGGCCCGCCGCGCGACGGCCGCCACGCGTGTGCCTTCCTTGGCGAGCTTGCGCACCATGGCCTCGCCGAGGCCCGAGGAGGCGCCGACGATGATCGCGGTGGAGAAGGATGCGGCCATGGCATGGGCTCCCAGCCGTCCAACGTAGCCCGTCACGCGCGGACGCGTCCGTCCGCGCCGACCACGAAGGGGCCCTGCGGGACCGCCTCCGGATCGAACCGCGCGCCGGCGAGCGGGCCCGGCGGGAGGCCGAGCGCGGGCAGGAGCGTGGCCCAGACCGCGTCGGCGGACCACCCCGCCTCGCGGAGCGCCGCGATCCCGGTGCTCCCGTGTGACTTCGAGAGCTTCTTCCCATCCTCGCCGAGCAGGAGCGGCACGTGGAGCCACGTCGGGGGCGGCTGGCCCAGGGCCTCGTAGAGCCGGATCTGGACGCCGGTGGCCTCCACGAGGTCCCCTCCCCGCACCACCTCGGTGACGCCGTCGCGGAGGTCGTCGAGCACGACCGCGATCGGGTAGGCGGCCTCACCGTCGGCGCGAACGAGCACCGGATCGTCCTCCGGGTCGACCGTCACCGGCCCGCGGGCGCGATCGACGAAGGACACGGCGCCGGGGGGCGTGCGGAAGCGCCACACGCCGTCGGCGCCCCCGGCGTCGCGACAGATACAGGCGCGCGCGAGGCGCGTCGCACGATTGCAGGCGCACCGGTAGGTGGGCACGCCATCGAGCGGGTAGGCGCGCTCCGACTGCGGCGGCACCTCGACGTCCCAGTCGATGCCGAGCCAGGCGAGGTCGGCGCGCTGCGCCGCGGCGATCTCCGCGCGGGCACGCCCGCGGTCGACGTCCTCGACGCGGAGGAGCACCCGGCCGCCCCGCGCGCGGGCCGAGAGCCACGCGGCGCCGAACGCGAGGGCGTTCCCGAGGTGGAGCAGGCCCGACGGCGTGGGGGCGAGGCGGCCGACGGGCACCATCGGCCCGATCTATCCGGATGCGGCACCGATCTGCGGTCCTTCCGACACAGGATTGGTGCAACGCCGCCTTTTCTCCTGCGCCATCGCGCCTATGGTCTCGCGCATGACGGTCGAACGCCAGCTCCTGCTCGCGGGGCATCTCCGTGGGAGCGACGCCCTCGCCGAGGTGCGCTCCCCCTGGGACGGGCGCCCCCTCGCGCGCGTCGCGCAGGCCGGGCCGGAGGACGCGCGGTTCGCCGCCGCCGCCGCCTCGGCCGGGTTCCTCGCGACCCGCCGCCTGCCGGCGCGCCGCCGCGCCGCGATCCTCACCACGCTCGCCGCCACGCTCCGCTCGGGGCGTGAGCCGATCGCGCGCCTCGTGTCCGACGAGGGCGGCAAACCGCGCCGACTCGCGCGTGTCGAGGTGGACGACGCAGTCGCCATCCTCGAGCGATGCGCGGAGGACGTGCACCACGTCGTGGGCGAAATCTCGTCCAGCGCGGGCCGCCTCGCGCTGTCGCGCACCGTGCCGCGTGGGCCGGTGCTCGCGTTCACGCCGGCCGACCGGCCGCTGGCGGGGGTCTGCGCGCTCCTCGGCCCTGCCGTGGCCGCCGGGTGCCCCGTGGTGGTGCGCCCGGCGCCCGCCACGCCGAGCGCCGCGCTCGCGCTGGGCGAGGCCCTGGTGGCCGCCGGTTGGCCACCCGACGCCGTCTCCGTGCTCCCCTGCGACGACGTTGTGGCCGCCCTCCTCGTGGCCGACGCCCGCTTCCCGACCGTGGCTTCCGGGCGCGACGGGCCCGCCGCGGCCTGGACCACCACCCACGTTCGGCGCCGCACCCTCCTTATCGCCGCAGCGCTCCCCGTCACGCTCCTCATCGAGCCCGACGCCGACCTCGAACGCGCGGTTCGGGCGATCGTGAACGGCGCCTTCTCGCACGCGGGCCAGACCCGCGCCTGGGCCCACCGCGTGCTCGTCCACGCCGCGGTCTGGGCCGAGGTGTGCGCGCGGTTCGCGGCGGCCGCGAGCGCGTTCCCGCGCGGCGACCCCGCCCGCGACGACGTTCTCTGCGGCCCCCTCGTCGATCGGCGTGGGCTCGCCCGCGCGGAGGCGTGGATGCGCGCCGCGGAGCAGCTCGGGGGCGAGCGACTGGCGGGCGGCGAGCGGGAGGGCCCGGTGTTCACGCCGGCGGCGATCACGGGCGAAGCCCCCTACTTCGAGCTCCTCGACGGCGCGCCCGGCGGCCCGGTCGCCGTTCTCGAGCCGTACGCCCACCTCGACGCGGCGGTCGACCGCGTGAACGGCGCCCCGCGGGGTGACACGGGCCTGTTCACCGGGGATGTCCGCAAGGTGTGGCGCGTGTTCGAGCGGCTCGAGGTGGGCTCGCTCGTGCACGACGCGCACCCGGACCACGTGGAGGGCGGGTGCGCGGCTTCCCGCGCCGCCCTCGACGCTCTGCTCACGCCGCGCACGCTACGCCTGGGCGGCGGCGCCGTCGTGAACTAACGTCGTTCTACCTCGGTATCGCGCGACAACCGGGCGTCAGCCGCCCTGGAGCACCGTCTTGACCGCCGCGTATTCGGGCTCGCTGACGGAGCCCATGCGGACGCACCGGACCTTCTGGTCAGGGTCGATGAAGAGGTGCACGGGGATCACCGCGGTGGCGTCGAGTCCGACGGTTTCGAGCCAGGGGCCGAGCTTGGCGACCTCGGCGATGCGCATGCTCGGCGGGGCGTCGGTGTGGGTGACGCGCCACTTGGTGACGTCGTCGGCCTTGGCGTCCACCGAGAGGAACTGCAGCGCGACATCCACGCCTTCTTTCGCGAGGCGGGCCTGCCACTGCACCAGCATCGGCATCTCTTCCACGCACGGCTCGCACCAGGTGGCCCAGATGTTGAGCCACGTCCAGCCGGCGCCGCGGCCCATCGGCGGGCCGTCGAGGTCGGGCAGGGCGAAGAGCTTCGCCGCGGCCGACTCGGCCTTGACCTCGCACAGCTCGTCGGTGGTGATGGACTTCTTCGGCGCCGCCGCGACGGCGTCGAAGCGGGACGGGGGCGGGCCCTGCGGGGCGGGCTCGCCGTCGCAGGCGAGCAGGGAGAGGAGCGTGATCATAGGCGGCAATCGATCCAGGCGATGAACGCGGAGCGGTTGAGCTCGTCCGGCTGGCAGGCCTCCGCGCTGCCGGAGCGCTGCCAGGAGCAGAACTCCTGGTCGAGCTGCGCGAACTCCTCGCCGAGCCAGAGGAGCCCGACTTCCTTGTCGAGGTCGGGGTCGTCGAAGGTGGTCTTGAGGTGGGAGAGCACCGCCTGCCCGCGCTTCTGCGAGAGGTCGCGGTTGTAGATCTCCGAGCCCTCGGGCGAGGACCGCGCCACCACGAAGAAGTAGCTGGCGCCCTTCTGATCGGCGAAGACGCGCTCGAGGAGCGCGCTGTCGTTGGGGTCGAGGGCGTCCGACTCCTTGTCGAACTGGATGATGCCGGCGCGGTCGGCGAGCGGCAGGAAGATCGAGTTGAAGTCGCCGCCCGCGAGCGTGGCGACGTTCTTCGCCTCGAGCGGCTGACACCCGCGGACTTCGCCGCTGGAGAGCAGGCCGCAGCTCTGCAGCACGCGCCGCAGCACCTTCTTCAGATCGGCCGAGCAGTAGCCCTCGTCCGCCGCCGCCGCGACAGCCACCTGGGGGGCGTCCGAGGCTTCGGCCTTGGCGGCCTCGAGGCGCGTACCGGCGGCGTTCACCCAGGCGCCGGCGAGGCCGGTGGGGATGAGCAGCGCACCCGCGGCGATGCCGACGTGCATTCCGATGTTCATGGCGTACCTCCGTCGGCGGCCGCGCCGCTCTTGATGGCCCCGCCCTGCGTGTCGAGCAGGCGCGTGAGGGCGTATTCCATTCCGAGATCCGTATCTTCGTCGCAGAGCTTCACGCCGTTGACGTAGAGCTGCGGGGTGAGGACGGGGAGCTGGTTGGCCACCGCCCAGCGCAACGACTTGTTGAGCCGTTGCTCGGTGACCTTGCTGGTGAGGCAGGACTTCATCTCGGGGAACGCCGCGAGCACCATCGTCTCCGCGGCCGCGGGGTCGGCGGTGGCGGCGGTGCGGATGGCCTCCTGGTTCTCGAAGGCCCAGTCCACGACGGCCTCGGCCTTGTCTTCGCCGCAGAGCACCGCCTTGCTCACCGTGCACGCACCGGGGTGGAGCGAGGTGCCCACCATCCAGTTGCAGGCGGTGTCGAGCGGGAACATCACGGCCTTGCGGGACATCCGCTCCTTGAGCCCCGACGCGTCGAGGCGGTCCTCGAAGCCCCTGCACGCGGGGCAGAGGGGGTCGAACACCTCGATGGCCGACTCTCCCTGGCCCTGCGGGCCGAGCGGGACCATCACGCCGTACGGATCTTCCGGCTTCGCGAGGGTGCCGCACGTGCCGTTGTAGGACGTGTAGTCCGGCATCGCGATGACGTACACGAGGATGGGCACCGCGACGAAGCCGACGCCCTGCCCGAAGGACACCACGTGGTCGCGCATGTCGCCGATGCCCGTGGGGGCGTCTTCGCCGACGATGCCGATGTCGGCGCCGAGGCCGGGCTGCGACACCGCGCGGAGCTCGAGGAGCGCCGCCACGAAGCACACGAGGCTCGATGCGTAGATGCCGATGCAGAGCTTGCAGGCGGCGTCGAGCTCGACGATGGAGAGGTACCCGAACACGATCGACGTGAGGAGCGGGAGCGTCGCCGCCGCCACCAGGAACACGCGCGATCCGCGGTCGCTCGCGCTTCGGTTCACGAGAAGGTCGATGCCGCGGAAGAGGAGGAACGCGAACACCGACATCGCGGGCAGCGAGACGGGGAGCCCGCCCCAGAGCACCGACCGGAACACGGACGAGTACGGGCTCATCATCGTGACGTGACAGCCCGACGAGCCGCTCACGTCGGGGTTGGTGAGCCCCGGGATGAACGAGCAGTGGATGCTGTGGACCTGACGGTCGAGGTGCTCGACGAAGTCGTGGGTGGAGAAGCCGGCGAAGAAGAGCCCGGCGGCCGCGGCGACCACGAACACGAGCGTAAACGGAGAGAGACGCATGAAGGGGAGCCCCCTGTTCGCGCCGTATGAACCCGCTGTCGCGCACTGTCAAGAGCTGGGGCCCGAACCGAACCGCGAATTCGTCCAGAAAAGTCGCAGAAGCCACGCGGCCTCTGCCTTTCGGGGGGCGTTGCGGGGGCCCTCCCCCGCCCCAGAATCGCGAACGACCCTACAACCCGACCCCGTCGAAACGGCGCGGGACCACCCCAGACGCCGCCTGGAGCGGCCCGGGGTCGACCGTGTCGTTGGTGGCAAAGGTGGCGAGGGTGTCCTCTGAGAAGTTCTTCAGGTACCTCCCGGCGATCTTGGCGAACGCCTCCGGCACCTCGAGGATGCGCGCGGGGCGGTCGCCCGCGATGCGCGTGATGATCTCCCGGACGGTGAGCGCCTCGGGACCCCCGGCGTCGAACGCCGCGTTCCACACGCCGCGCCCGAGGAGCGCAAGGATGGCGCCGTTGAAGTCGTCGACGTGCACGGGCTGGCGGAGCACCTCGGCCGAACCCGGCACCGGGACGAAGGGGGCGCGGTGCACCAGGCGCGCAAGCGTGTGAAAACTCTCGGTGTGGGCCGGTTTATGCGTGGGGTGACGCGGGCCCCAGGGCGCGCACGGGCGCACGATGAGCCACGGCAACTTCGACGCCATCACGCGCGCTTCGTCTTCGAGGCGCGACTCGGCGTAGAGGTTCTTCCTCGACCAATGCACCATCGTGCTCGATGCGTACACGACGGGAAAACCCCACCCGAGCACGGCGTCGAGCATCCGGCGGTTCTGTTCCTTCGCGTCGGGCGCCATCACCTTGGCGGCGAGGTGCACCACGACATCCACCTTCTTCGGCGCGAAGCTCGTGATGTCCGCGGTGATCGACTTTACGCCGTCGATGAGGATCGGCGTGTTGCGCCACAGACCAAGCACGTCGTGTCCGCCGCGCGCGGCCAGCGAGCAGAAATGCGCGCCGACGAACGAAGAGGCGCCGGTGACCAGGATTCTCATGAGGGTCCTCGAAGGGCGATGAGCACGGCCACGCCGGGGCCGAAGCGGTGCAGATCGGGCACGAAGCCCGCGGCGCGAGCCCAACCCTCGATGGTGGAGGTGGTCTGCACGTGCGCGATGGCGTCGCCGAACTGTTCGGGTTCGTCGATGCTCTCCGCGGGGAGCGACCACATCACGTCGCCGATGACCAGGAGCCCGCGCGGCGGCAGGAGTCGGCCGGCTTCTTGAATCACGGCGCGCTGTTCTGCGGGCGGGCGCCGGCGCAACCACCCGTGCAAGGCGATGATGGAGAGCCCCGCGGGCGGCGCGGCGAGTGAATCGCGACGCACGAGCGTCCCCACGCGGCCGGAGAGCTCGGCTGCGACGGCGTCATCGCCGCAGTACAACACGATGTCCTCGGCGGTGGCGCTACACGCCTCGACCACGACGCGCCCCGTCACGCCAGCCCAGTCCACGCTCACCGCCCCTCCGGCTCCGCGCCGCCGTCCGCCGGCCGCGCTCGGCAGAGACGATATACCGGGAGCCCGTCCCGCGCACACACCCGCTCGCGCCGGGAAAGCACCGGGCCCATCGGCGGAAACGCGGCGTCCGGCCAGCCTTCCAACAGGGCCGCCGCGTGCGCGTGCATCCCTTGCACGTCGGTGGCGAGGTACAACGAACCACCCGGGATCAAGCTCCGCTTCACGGCCTCGACGAACGGCGGCACGAGCAGCAGATGGCGCGGGTTGTCGGTGGGCGTCGGAAAAAGCACGTACACCCAGGTGACCGAGGCGGGTGGCAGCAGCGAGGCGAAAACCGCGCGCGCGTCGGCGGCGAGAAGCAGGCAGTTCGGGGGGGCGTGCGGGGCGGCGGCGGCGACGCGGCGCTTGCGTATCTCGAGCCCGAGCCAACGGATCTCCGGCCACCGACGCGCGTGATCGAGGATGCGCATGCCGTGGTCGAAGCCCACTTCCACGGCGAGCCGCCCCGGAGGCCCCGCGACGAAGGCCTCGACGCGCGCGCGCACCTCGGGGTGACGCCCGCCTTCGTAGAGCGCGGCGCCGCCCAGCACGCCGCGTTGGCCGAGGGCGCCTGGCGCGGGAGGCGGGGGTGGGGTCCAGTCGGGCACCCGGCCGGATAAACAGGTGGCGTCGTGCCCGCCATTCGAACCATGCTCGGCTACCTCTCGCTGGTGAGCACCCTCGCCGCGGGCGCGCTCGGCATGCTCACCATCCGCGCGGTGGGCCCGTCGTTGGCGATGGGCGCGCAGATGTGGCTCGGCAACACCGAGCCGGTTCGCCCGCACCTCGTCTGGCCGCACGTCGCCACCTTCGTTGCGCTCGTGCTGCCAGCCCCCTTTCTCTATCGCAAGCAACTCGGCCTCGCGACGGCGGCCGCGCTGCCGTTCGCGCTGCTCCCCTACTGGCAACTGTGGCGGTTGTACCTCGCCGCCGCCGCACCGGATCAGCCATGACGCTCCCGCCCCCCGACGCCTCGCTCCTGTTCTCCCCGCTCCAGGTGAACGGCGTCACGCTCCCGAACCGGGTGTGGCTGCCGGCAATGGTCACCTGGCTGTCGAACGACGCCGGCGAGGTCACCGACGACGTGACGCGCCGCTACGTGCGCTACGCCCAGGGCGGTCCGGGGATGATCGTGCTCGAAGCCATGGGAATCCGCGACGTCGCGAGCGGCCCGCTGTTGCGCATCGGCCACGATCGGTACGTGCCCGCGCTCCGAGACCTCGCCGCGAAGATTCACGACGCGGGCGACGTGCGCGTGATTCCGCAGGTAATCGACTTCCTGAAGATCGCGCGGCGGGACCCAGCTCGGGCACTCTCGCGGTTGGAGGCGCGGTATCCGGGCTGCTCCGCGTGGTCGGAAGACGAGCTGCACGCGCGGCTCGGCCCGCGGGAGTGGCGGGACTACGCCCACGGCTACCGCCAGCAGATCGAGGACCTCGGCCGCGACGAGCTCCGCGCGCTCCCGACGCTCTTCGCGGACGCCGCCCGGCGCGCGCGGGACGCCGGCTTCGACGGGGTGGAGCTCCACTTCGCCCACGCGTACACGATGGCGAGCTTCCTGTCCCGAACGAACGCGCGAACCGACGAATACGGAGGGTCGCTCGAGAACCGGGCGCGCCTCGCGCTCGAGGTTATCGCGGCGGTGCGGCGGGTGGTCGGGCGCGATTTCCTGGTCGGATGCCGGCTCCTCGGGCGCGAAGACACCGACGGCGGCTCGGAGGTGGAGGACGCCGCGTGGTTCGCCGTGCGCTTCGCGGAGGCCGGGCTCGACTTCGTCTCCGTGAGCCGGGGCGGCCGCTTCGAGGACGCCAAGCGCCCCCCGATCGGCGAGGCGGCGTACCCCTACACCGGCCACTCCGGGCTGATGTGCATGCCGACGAAGCTCTACCCCGAGGGCTACAATCTCGCGCTCCCCGCGGCCATCCGCGCGGCCGTGCGCGCCGCGGGGTTGACCACGCCGGTCGTCGGCGCGGGCCGCATCAACACGTACGAGACCGCCGAAGGGGCGCTCCAACGGGGCGATTGCGACATCGTGGGCATGGCGCGCGGGCTCCTCGCCGACCCGGACTGGCCGCGGAAGGTGCGCGCGGGCGAGGCGTTCCACCTGTGCAAATACACGAACGTGTGCGAGGCGCTCGATCGGAAGCACCTCCCCGTTCGCTGTCAACTCTGGATGAAGCGGCCGGACGGGGGGATGCACCCGCCGACCGACTGGTAGGCGGCGGGCGCGATAGGCGAGCGGCGGGGGAGCGATGGAGTGGGGACGGGTAGAAGCGCACGATGTCGGCGCGCGGTTCGGGGGTCGGGACCTCTCGGGGCCGGGCGACCTCGCCGGCCTGTTCGCGGGCGCGGACTTCGAAAGCGACGACGAACCTGAGGATGTCTTCGGCGATCTCCAGCTCCTGCACGGCTGGGTGGGCGCCGGGGGCCCGGGGGTGGCCATCCGCTTCCGTCTCCAGACCGACCTCGATCCCGACCTCGCCGGCCTTGAGCTGCGCCTCCGCGACGACGCCCGCTACGTGCGGTCGCCGCTCCGCCCCTTCCAGGATCGGCACGGGGACCTCACTCTCGCGCTCCCGCTGCCCTCCGAGGGCGACGACGGCCGCGTCGTGTACGCCCACCTTCCGTACGCCGCGCTCCCGCGCCGCCTCGGCGAGGAGCTCGCGCTCGAGGCCTGGCTCGTGGAGGACGGCGAGCCGGTCGAAGAAGCGCTCTGGGGCCTCGAGCTCCCCGCGCCCGGCGTGCGTCGGCTCGACAACGCGCTCGCGGCCGTGGTCACCGCCGCGGTCTCCGCCCACGGCGCCGGGCTCGCCCGCGCGCGCGGCCCCGGGCTCGTCGAAGCCGGGCGCCTCCGTCGCATCGAGACCGCGCTCGGCGCCGCGTTCCGGCTCGGCGGTGTCGGGCGCTCCGCGCTGGCCGCGCTGCTGGAGTCCATCGAGCCCGAGGCAGATCGGATGGCGGCGGCGCGGCTGCGCGCACGGGTCGCGCCGGACGGCCTGCCGCGCGTGCTCCTGCTGCTCGAAGAGCTCGCCGGAACGGCCGCGCCACAGGGAGAAGCCGCCTGGATCGCCGCGCTCGCCGCGCGCCTCGGCACCCAGAGCGAGCGCGCCCGCCCCCGCGGCCCCCGCGGGAAGGCCGCCGGCGTCTCCC
>CAXNIN010000008.1:0-29854 GCA_964202365.1 Myxococcota bacterium
GGTGGGGGTGGAGCCCGAGACGACGAGCGTGTAGGGCAGCTCCTCGGACGGCGCGTCGGAGGCGCTCGGGAGCACCTGGAGCACGTACGTGGTGCCGCCGGTCACCTCGTACTCGGCGGTGAACACGCCGGCGGTGCCGTCGGACGAGCCGGACCAGAGCACGCCGGCGCCGGTCTCGGCGTCGTACGTGGCGGGGTCGACGAGGGCGAGCGCGATCACGTCGGCGTCGAGCGTGACCTCGGGCTCCGCGGCGGTGTCCGCCGTGTCGCCGGAGCCGGAGTCGCCGGAGCCGGTGTCGACCGGGAGGGTCTCCGTGGCGAACGTGAGGGTGAACGTGAACGTGCCGTCCGCGGCGGGCGCGAAGGCGTAGTTGTCCACGTCGCCCTCGGCGTTGCCGAAGCCGGACGGCCAGTCGGACACGGCGCCGTCGATGACGACGCTCCGGTACGTCAGGCCGACGCCCTCGTCCGGGCCGAGGCCCTGGGCGGTGGCCACCTGATCGTTCGTGCGGCCGTCGGAGACGAGCACAGGCGGGATCACCAGCGTGCCGGTGAGCACCGTGCGGTCGATGCCGGTCTCGGCGGGGAGGCAGGCGGTGAGGAGGAGGGTGAGCAGGGTGGGCGTGCGCATGGTCTAGAACTCCCCGCGGAGGCCGAGCTGGATGTACCGAGGGTCTTGACGCGTCAACGGTGTTCCGAAGACGGGGAAGCCGTCCTCGCCGAGGTAGGGACCGGTGCCGGTGGCGTCGTCGTTGTAGGCGGTCTCGACGCCGGTGACGGTGCGGCTGTCGAAGACGTTGAAGACCTCGATGGTGACGTCGAAGGTGGCGCGGCCCGCCATCAGCGTGACGCCGCCCTTGAGATCCGTCTGCGCGTAGAGCGGGAGGCGGTACGTGTCGTCCACGCTGCCCTGGAGGTTGGTCCAGCCGCCGTTGTAGGTGTTGTAGTAGCGCGGCGCGTACGGCGTCCCCGACATCATGTTGAAGTTCCAGCCGCCGAGGAGGCCGATCTTCACGGTGTCGCTCACACGGAACGCGTCGGGCTTGCGAACCGAGCCCGCGAGCTTGAGGTTGTGCGTGCGGTCGTACGACAGCAGGCCGGTCTCGTACCGGACCTGCTCGGGGATGTCGATCGTGCCGGAGGCGTACTGGGCGTCGTTGGTGCCGTAGGCGCGGCTCCACGTGTAGCTGCCGAGGACGCCGAAGTTCTCGCTGAACTGCTTGGCGACCGCCACCTCGAGCGAGGTGTACTCGGTGAACACCTCCGTCGGGGTGCGGATACGGTAGATCGACTCGCCGGTGCCGTCGCGGGACCCGATGACGTCGGTGCCCTCGGCGTTCCAGACGAGGTTGACCTCGTCGTCTTCCCAGAAGCGGGTGGCGCGCTCGTAGGTGAAGGTGGCGTCGATGCCCCAGCCGTTGCCCACGTCGCGGGCGATGCCGAGGTCGAACTCGTCGGAGTACGGGTTGCGGAGGTCGTCGGCGCGGAGGTTGTTGCCGGTGGAGACGACCGCCGGATCTTCCGCCCAGGCGCCGGCCTTCGCGTCCCAGTAGGTGAGCGAGTAGCCGTACGCCCGCTTGTGGAGGAGCGACGAGATGGCGAGGTAGCCCGTGTCGAAGAAGCGCCCGTAGTAGGCGTGGAGGTTCGTGCGGCCGTCGTCCGTGAGGTCGAAGGCGGCGCCGACGCGGGGCGCGAACGTGACGGAGGAGTACGCGAGCTCGCCCACGTCGTCGGCGATCGCCGAGTAGTCCATGCGGACGCCCGGGCGCACGGTGAGGCGCGGGGTCGGGTTCCACACGTCCTGGACGTAGGCGCTCACGAGCAGGCCGGTGAGGTAGCTCTCCTCGTCACCGGTGTAGCTCACGAGCGCGAAGTTCTCGTAGCCGTCGAGGTCGGACGCGCCGCCTTCGCCGTACGTCTTGTAGATGATGCTCCCCTCGCCGGGGAACGCGTCGTCATTGATGAGGTACTCGGCGTTGGCGCCCACCTTGAGCTGGTGCTCGCCGAGGAACGAGAAGAACTGGGTGAACGCCGACTGACCGGACACGCGGTAGCGGCGCGAGATGTACCCGTAGGGAAAGGCGCCGTTGTTGAAGCCGTCGGGGTCCCAGGCCCACCAGCGGGCGTCGCCGAGGCCCTCGATGCAGCCGGCGATGTCCGCTTCGCCCTTGCACTTCACCGTGTAGAAGTCGATGTCGCTCTTCTGGAAGTAGAGCTGCGACTGGAGAATCGACTTGTCCGACGGCGTGAAGATGTGGCCGGCGGAGACGAGGAAGCCGCCCTGTTCCTGGATGGTCTCGCCGTTCGGGAGCGTGTAGGGCGCGCCGTAGAACACCTCGGTGTTCTCGATGTACGTGGGGTCGCCCTGGGCCTGCACCCAAAGCCGGTGCTGGCTCGAAGGGGCCCACGTGAGCTTGCCGAACCAGTACCCGGAGCGCCAGATGCGCGGGAGCGGCTCCTCGGGGCGCTCGATGGCGAGCGAGACGGCGTCCTGCTTCAGATCGCCCTGGAGGCTCGCGAAGAACCAGAGCTTGTCCTTGACGATCGGGCCGCCGAGGTTGAGCGCGAGGCTCGTGCCGTAGTACTCGGGGAGCTCGGAGAGCGGCGTCTCGTCGGGGAGCGGCTCGTAGATCTGAATCGACTTGTTCGTGTAGAGGAGCTGGGCGTCGCCGTGAAACTCGTTGCCGCCGGAGCGCGTCACGATGTTGATGGCGCCGCCGAGCGAGCGGCCGTACTCGGCGTCCATCCCGCCGGTGATCACCTGAACTTCTTCAATGGCGTCGAAGTTCATGTTCTGGGAGAAGGTGCCGGTCATCGGGTCGGTGTTGTTCACCCCGTCCACGAAGAACTGGTTCCCGTCGTCGAACGAGCCGCGCACGTTGGGGTTCGCGCCGCCGGAGACACCGGGCGCGAACGCCGTGGCGGACTGGTAGCTGCGGCCCTGGTTGGGGATGTCGCGCAACGTTTCGCGGGTGAGCACGGCGCCGGTCTGCACGCGCTGGGTGTCGACCGTGGGTTTCACGTCCTGGATCGTGAGCTCTTCTCCGCCCTTGGCGAGGCGGAGAACGGCGTCGAAGTCCGTGGAGCTGCCGGAGACAATCAGCAGGCCAGCGGCCTTGTAGCCGAGGAACCCGGCCTTGAGGATGGTGACCGTGTACTCGCCCGGGGGGAGCGCGACGAAGCGGAACCGGCCGTCTTCGTCGGACTGGGCGGTGGCCCCGCCGAGGTAGTTGGGGCTCGCGATGGTGATGGTCGCGCCGGGAACAGGGAGGCCGGCGTCGTCCTCGACCTGCCCGCGGATCTGGCCGGAGATCTCGACGGCGAGGGCGGGCTGGGTCGCCATGAGCGCGATCAGCAACGAAGAAGTGAGCAAGAGGTGACTCCCGTGCGAAGTCCAGGCATGTACCGCATCCGGGTTAGCCGGGTCAACGGGGACCGCTTGCATGAACCTTACGACGTGGAACGTGAACTCCGTGCGCGCGCGTCTCGACCGCGTACTCGCCTGGATCGACGCGCATGAGCCCGATGTGCTCGGGCTCCAGGAGCTCAAGTGCGTCGACGCCGACCTGCCCGTCGAGCGCTTCCGCGAGCGCGGCTACCACGTCGAGAGCTACGGGCAGAAGACCTACAACGGCGTCGCGCTCCTCTCGAAGCGGCCGATGGAGGATGTGCGCAAGGGCATCCCGAACCCGGATGATCCGCAGGCGCGCGGCATTTCCGCCGTGATCGACGGCATTCGGGTGGTGAACCTCTACGTCCCGAACGGGGGGGATCTCACGTCGGACAAGTACCCGTACAAGCTCGGGTGGCTCGACCGCCTCGCGATCGAGCTCCGCGCCTTCGCGAACGGCCCGCTCGTGGTGTGTGGTGACTTCAACATCGCCCCGGCCGACGCCGATGTGTACGACCCGAAGGGGTGGGAGGGCCAGGTGCTCTGCAGCGACGCCGAACGGCAGCGCTTCCGAACGCTCCTCGACCTCGGACTCACGGACGCGTGGCGACGTTTCCACCAGGAGCCCGGCGTGTTCACGTGGTGGGACTACCGGGGAGACGGGTACTCCCAGAACAAGGGCCTCCGCATCGACCACCACCTCGTCAGCGCGGACGTCATGGCCCGCGCGACCGACGTGTCGGTGGACCACGCCGAGCGCGGAAAACCGCAGGCGAGCGATCACGCACCCGTGACCTTGCACCTCCGCGATCGCTGAACCGCCGGTTGGGCCTGCGCTTGCGGCGGGCCGCGCCCCGGGGGATGGGTGCCTTCCCCAAAGGAGGGCGCTTGGTTCCGTGGCTCGTTCGCATCGGTTGCGTCACGCTCATCGTGGCCGCAAACACTTCCTGCAACCCGACGCTCCACGCCGACGCCGGAGCGCACGCGGCCCGGCCCGGCGCCGCCGACCGACTCCTCGCGCGGCTCGCCTACGTGCGCGCCGACTACCCGCGCGCGGTGGTGAACGGGGCCGTGGTCGACCGCCACGAGCTCGAAGAGCAGTCCGAGATCCTCGAAGAAGCGCTCGAAGCCGCGCAGGGGCTCCCCTTGTCGCGCGGCACGCGCGCGGCGCTGGGCGCGGTGCGCGGCGCGGTCGGGCGCACCGACCCCGCGCCCGCGGTGACCGCGGCGATCGACGCCGTCGACGCCCGCCTCCGCGACGAGCTCTGGCTCGAGCTCGCCCCGCCCGACGCGTCGCGGCTCGACGAGGGCGCCGCCCTCTACGCCGCGCACTGCGCGAGCTGCCACGGCGCGGGTGGAGAGGGACCGCCCGCGGCGATGGCGGCGCTCCGTCCGCCGCCGCCCGCGCTCCTCGACCCCTCCGTCTCCGGCGCGCTCTCCCCGCGGCGCGTCTATGCGACCGTCACCTTCGGCGTCCCGGAGACGGCAATGGTCGGGCGGGGCGACACGTTGTCCGAGGCCGAACGGTGGACGCTCGGGTTCTTCGTCGCCGAGATGACGCCCCCGAGCGAACGCGCCGCCGCGGGCCCCCTCCCCCTCGAAGAGCTGGCCACCACGCCCAACGCCGCCCTCCGCGGCGCGCGCGACACGCTCACCCGCGCCGCCGCGGCCTCGCCGCTGCTGCCGGTGCGGGCAGCTCTGCGGGCGGCCGCGCAGGGGGACGGCGACGCCGCGGCGGTGACGGCGGCGTGGGCCGCCGCGCGCCCCGCGGTGGACCCCTTCGCCGCCGCGCGCATCGACGCCGCCCTCGCCGACTTCACGGAGGCGGCGAGGGACACGCGCCGGTCCGCCGCGGAGCGGGCGGTAGCGGCGCTGGCGGACGCCGAACGCGCGGGGAGCGTGCGCCCGCCGAGCTGATCGGGCCGCGGACGCTCACCGGGCCGCGGAGGCTCAGCGGGCCGCGCGCAGCGCCGCGACGAGCCCCTTCGTTTGCCGGTCGATCCCGATCTCGAGCCCGCGCGTCACGGAGAGCTGCCACGCCTCCGCGGCGCCGGTGAGCCCCTCCCACAAGCCGGGCGCCTCCGGGAGCGCCGCCAGGCGGGCGCGCCACACGGCGTCGGCGTCCACGCAGGCCTGGCGCAGGGCGCGGTCGCCCGAGAGGAAGCGGTCCCGCGCCTCGTCCGGGCGCGCGCACGCCGCGAAGATCGGCCCGAGGTGGGTCGTCGTCTTCGCCCAGCCGACGGCGGCCTGCTCGTCCAGGCCGTCCATCAGACGCGCGAGCGGCGCGGTCGCCGCCGCCATCGTGCCGGTGGCGAGCCCGGCGCGGAGCCCGGTCTGCATGGCGCCGGCGATGCCCTTGTGGAGGTCCTGGAACGGCTGGAGCGTCGGGACCAGGGCGTCGCTGAAGCGCTCGACGAACACCTTGTCGTCGGGCAGGCCGACGACCGCCCGGCCGAGCTCGGCCGCGCCGACCTCCCACGACCCGACGATGCTCGACCCGGCCTTCTTCAGCTCGCCGTCCACCTGTTCTTCGAGCTCGCGCCACACCTCTTCGAGGGCGGGCGTGAAGCGCGCCCCGAGGACGGCGGGGGAACCTCCGGAGCCGCGTAAGCGCGTGCGAATTCGCGTGAGCAATCCCATGGAGGCGTTCTACCTCGCGCGCCGTCGCGGCGCCGCGCACGGTTATCCTGGCGGTATGCCCACCGACCCTCCGGACCCTCGAACCCCCGCCCGCCCGGGCGACCCATACCGCCGGGACGAGGCCCGGCCCGAGGACACCGGCCCCGCCGGCTCGCCGTACGCGCGGCCGCGCCCGCGGCCCCTCTACGGGAGCCGGGACGAGACGGAGACCATCTCCCGCGTCGAGCGCGTGCCCCGCCCCGCGCCGGTCGCGCGCATCGGGAGCGCGGCCCCCGACTCCGCGAGCGAGGCCCGCGTGGTGCCGCCCCCCTGGGAGACCCCGCGGTCCCCCGAGCCGGACCCCCTCGACGAGTTCCGCCACGCGATCATCCCGCGCGAGCCCACCGACGAGGTGCGCGCCCCCGTCGCTTCCCCCGACGAACCGCGCCGCCCGCGCCCAGACCCGCGTCCCGACTACATGCGCTCCACGCCGCCGCGCGTCGAGCCCGCCCGGCCCGACCTCGCCCGCGCCGCGCCGCCCCGCATGGAGCCGCCCCGCGCCGAAGCCGCCCGCCTCGACATCGCCACGCCCTACCGCCCCGTCGCGTCGCCCCCCACCGTCGAGCTCTCCACCGAGGCGCGGTGGCAGCCCCGCGAGCCCCGCACGTGGGAAGAAGCCGGCCTCGAGCCTCTCCTCGGCGAACAGCTCGTCCTCCGCTACTTCGCCAGCACCGGCACGGAGTCCGCCCGCCAGGTGGCGAACGACCTCTGCCTCGCGCTCCCGATGATGAAGGACCTCCTCGAGCAGCTCAAGACCGCCAAGCTGCTCCAGCACCGCGGCTCCACCGCGATGGGCGACTTCATCTACGAGCTCACCGACGCGGGCCGCAGCAAGGCGATCGACTACAAGCGGCTCTGCGCCTACGTCGGGCCCGCCCCCGTCCCCTTCCCCCAGTACCTCCGGAGTGTGCGCGACCAGACGCTGAGCACGCGCGCACCCACGCCCGCCGACCTCCGGCGCGCCTTCGAGGACCTCCTCGTCTCGCAAGACCTCGTCGACCGTCTCGGGCCCGCCATCACGAGCGGCCGCGCCATGTTCCTCCACGGGGACCCCGGCAACGGAAAGACGAGCATCGCCGAGCGCATCACGCGGTGCTTCGGCGACGAGATCTGGCTTCCGCACACGCTCCTCATCGACGGCCACCTCGTCAAGCTCTTCGACCCCGCCACGCACGAGTCCGTCGACCCCGCGTTCAAGCCGCTCACCCCCTCTGAGCGCCTCGACCGCCGCTGGGTGAAGGTGAAGCGGCCCACCGTGGTCGCCGGCGGCGAGCTCACGCTGGAGATGCTGGAGATCCAGCTCAATCCCTCCACGAACATCTGCGAGGCGCCGCTCCAGCTCAAGGCCAACTGCGGCACCCTCGTCATCGACGACTTCGGACGTCAGCGCATCGAGCCGCAGCTCCTGCTGAACCGCTGGATCTTCCCGCTCGAACGCCGCGTCGACTTCTTGAGCCTGCCCGACGGCCGAAAGATCACCTCCCCGTTCGACCCGCTCCTGATCTTCTCCACCAACCTCGAGCCGCACGATCTCGTGGACGAGGCGTTCCTCCGCCGCATCCCCTACAAGATCCAGGTGCACGACCCCACCGAGGCCGAGTTCCGCTCGCTCGTCGAGATCGTCGCCGGGCGCCTCGAGGTCACGCTCACGCGCGGCGCCGTCGAGCACCTCGTGCAGACGCACTACACCGGGCCCGGACGCCGGCTCCGGTTCTGCCACCCGCGCGACCTCCTCCTCCAGGTGGTCAACCAGTGCGCGTACGACCGACGCCCGCGCGTCGCGACGCCCGAGGACTTCGATCGCGCCGTCGCCAACTACTTCGGCGCCTTGTGAATCCCCGCGTTCCCGTGCTCGTGGTCTCCGGCTTCCTCGGGAGCGGCAAGACCACGCTCGTCCGCGCCCTGCTCGCCGACGCCCAGCGCCGCGGCGAGCGTGTCGCCGTCGTGTCCAACGAGTTCGGCGCCCTCGGCATCGACGAAGCCCTGCTCGGCGCCGGCGAGGAGCGCTTCGTGGAGCTCGCCGGCGGGTGCGTGTGCTGCCAGCTCTCCGAAGAGCTCGTCGACACGCTCGAAGCGCTGCGCGCGAAGATCGACCCCGACCGCATCGTCATCGAGACGAGCGGCGTCGCTCTCCCGTTCGAGACGCAGCTCAACCTCTACCGCCCGCCCGTCAACGCCTGGGTCGGCGACGAAGCGAACGTCGTCGTCGTCAACGCCGCGCAGCTCGCCGAGGGGGAAGAGCTCGAGGGCACCTTCGAAGACCAGGTTTCGAGCGCCGATCTCCTGCTCGTCCACAAGGTCGACCTCGTGCCCGCGGCCGACTTCGCCGCGCTCGAGCGTCGCCTCGCCGCCATGAACCCGGACGCCCCCATCCTCCACGCCGCGTTCGGCAACATCGACCCGGAGCTCCTCTTCCCCTCCGGCCCGCGCGCGCGACCGCTCCCCGAACAGGCGCACGGTCACGACGGCCACGGGCACGACGGCCACGACCACGCCGCGCACGACCACACGCGGTTCGAGAGCGTCGAGCTCCGCGTGCCCGACACCCTCCCCGACGCCGAAATCCCGGCCTGGATCGAGGCGCGCCGCGGCCTCCGCACCAAGGGCTTCGTGCGTATCGGGGGCGTTGTGCACATCGTCCAGGGGGTCGGGCGGCGCATGGAAATCGTGCCGGCGGGCGACCTCGTCGTGCCCGCCGATCTGGTGGGGCGGGTGGTCGTAATCCGGCGCACTTCCGGCGTCTGACGCGGGGTTCCACCTCCCGGCGGCGGGGGACGGACGGCAAGCCGTGCGGAGCGAGAGGCCCGATACCGGGAGGCAGGCCACAGAGGGCACGGAGGGGCCACGGAGGGCTACGCGGTGCCGCCGGCCTCTTCGCCGGCAGCGGGGAAGGATTGACCGCAGAGGGCGCAGAGGGCGCAGAGGAAGGCAGGAGAGAGGCCAAATACCGGGAGGCAGGCCGCAGAGGGGACGGAGAGAGGCGGGAGGAGAGGCTGCCGCTACGCGGTGCCGCCGGCCTCTTCGCCGGCAGCGGCTCTCCTCCACGGCCTTGCAGTTCTCTCTTCCTCTCTTCCTCTCGTCTCTCTGCCTTCTGCATTCCTCCGCGCCCTCTGCGCCCTCCGCGGTTTCTCTCTTCCCCTCTGCCTTTGGCCTTCCTCCGCGCCCTCTGCGCCCTCCGCGGTTTCTCTCTGCCTTTGGCCCTCCTCCGCGCCCTCTGCGCCCCCTCCGTGTTCTCCGTGGCCGGCCTTTCTGCCTCTGGCCGGCACCCCACGCCGCGTATGGCTCGCGACGCACCACCCGCCACCGAGAGGTCGGCGCCCCTACCCCCCGAAGACCTCGCCCGGGATGCGCCCCCGCTGGAGCTTCCCGAGCGCGTTGCGCGGTAGCCCCTCCACGAACGCCCAGCGTTTCGGACGCTTCAACCCCGACAGCTCGCGTGCCGCGGCGTCGAGCGCCACGCGGAGCTCGGCTTCCGGAACGGTCCCGTCGGGGACGACCGCCGCCGCGACCACCTCGTTCAAGTCGCTGTCCGGCAGCCCGCAACAGCCGATCTCCGCGACGCCGGGCACGCGCGCGAGGTGCGCTTCGACCTCGGCCGGCGACACGTTCACGCCGCCAACGATCACGAGATCCTTCTTGCGCCCCACGATGCGGAGGTAGCCGTCCACCGAGAGCTCACCGGCGTCGCCCGTGCGGAAGTAGCCGTCGTCGGTGAACGCCGCGGGGTCGGGGCGGGGCGTGTAGCCCGGGAACACCGACGGCCCGCGCACCTGAACCTCGCCCTCGACAATGCGCAACTGCACGCCTGGAAGCGGCAGTCCCACCGTTCCGGCGCGGCGGTCGCCCCGGAGCGGGTTCGACGCGATCATCACGGTCTCGGTCATGCCGTAGCGCTCGAGCACGCGGTGGCCGGTGGCCGCGAACACGGCGTCGGAGAGCTCGGCGGGGAGGCCGTCGGAGCCGCTCACGAGCAGGCGAAGCGCGCGGAAGGCGTCCGGGCGCTCCTGCATCAGCGACAACCAACGCCGGTAGTACGTCGGTACGCCGTAGAAGTGGGTGACGCCGGCGGGCGGCGGCACGGGGTCGAACCGCGCGGAGACGACCGCGCTCGCGCCGCGAAGGAGGACGCCGTGGAGCCCCACCACAAGGCCGTGGGTGTGGAACAGCGGGAGGCAAAGCCAGAGGCGGTCGGCGGGGCCGAGCCCCCACAACGTCGCCAGCGCGTCGAGGTTTGCCTCCCACATCGCGTACGTTTGGGGAGCACCCTTGGACCGACCGGTCGTGCCTGATGTGAACAGGAGGCAGGTGATGTCGTCGGGCGGGGTGGGCCAGTCGGCGACCGGCGGGCCCTCGCCCACGCGGGGCACGGCGAGGGGCACGCCGCCGAAGAGGGTCGGGTCGGTTGCGACGGCGAGGACGGGCGCGGCGTCTTCCACGATGGGGCCGAGCTCGGCGGCCCGGTAGTGCGCGTTGAGCGGCACGCGCACGGCCCCGAGGGCCATACACCCCAGGTGCGCGGCGAGCAGATCGAGGCCGTTGTCGAGCTGGATGCCGACGCGGTCGCCGTGTCGAACCCCGTGCTCCGCGAGCCAGCCGGCGGCGCGCTCGCCGAGGGCGCGAAGGTCGCCGTGGGTGTACCAACGATCGAGGAACAGGGCCGGAGAGGCCGGATCGACCGCGAGCCATCGCGCGAGGAACGAGGGGCGCTTCACCCGACCGCGTTAACCGGCCCGCACATGGGCACGCTCCGCCGCATCCTCGTAAGCAGTACGGTCATCGGCGCGATTGCGACGGTGGCGGCCGCCATCCCCGCGGGGATCGTCGCGAAGGAGTGGGCGGCCGAGGGCGTGGCGCTTGCCGACGCGCATGTCCGCCACGAGGTGGCCCACCCGGGGT
Organism: Myxococcota bacterium; assembly: GCA_964202365.1. Taxonomy (GTDB): domain Bacteria; phylum Myxococcota_A; class UBA796; order UBA796; family SXON01; genus CAJBVW01. The sequence continues at coordinate 10,966 of CAXNIN010000008.1, forward strand.
GGAGCTTCCCCGCCCGCATCTACACCGCGCCGACGCCGCTCACGGAGAGCCCGAAGCGCCTCGTGTCGGAGGCGAAGGCCCGCGGCTACGTCGAGGACTGCAAGGACACCGGCCCCGGCGAATTCTGCGGGAAGACGAGCGAGGTGGTGCCCCGCGAAGGCGATGCGCTCGAGCCCGTGCTCCTGGGCTGGCTGATTGGGCCGGACTCCGAGATTCGCGAGCACCTCCCTCTGAAGTCCGCGCCGAAGCACCTCATCGACGCGATCCTCGCGGCGGAGGACCGCGCCTACTACGAGCACGACGGCGTGAACCTCAAGGCGATGGCCCGCGCCGTGGTCGCGAACGCGCAGGAGGGCGGGTACGCGCAGGGCGGCAGCACGCTCACCATGCAGGTGGTGCGCAACCTCGGGCAGCGTCGCGAGAAGACGGTCGACCGGAAGCTCCGCGAGATGGTGCTCGCCTGGGCAATCGACGACCACCTCGGGAAAGAAGGCGTGCTCCAGATGTACCTGGACGCGCCGTACCTCGGGCAGCGCGGCGGCCTGTCGATCTGCGGCTTCCAGGCGGCGGCCCACCACTACTTCGACAAGGACGCCACGGCGCTCTCCCTCGCGGAGGCGGCCACCCTCGCCGCCATCCTGCCCGCGCCCGGGAAGTTCGCGCCCGACCGGTTCCCCGAGCGCGCGAAGGAACGTCGTGACCGCGTGCTCACGGCCATGGGCGAGATCATGGGGTACGACGTAGCGGAAGCGCTCGCGACGCCCGTAGTGACCGTCGCGCCCGCCCCCCTCGTGGAACGCTGGCCGGCGTACCTCTCCGCGACGCGCGCGTGGCTCGAAGGCGCCCTCCCGCCGGAGACGCTCTACGGCGCCGGCCTCGTCGTCACCACCGGGCTCGACGTGCACGCCCAGGAGGAAGCCGAGAAGCTCTTCCCCACGAAAACCAAGTACTTCGAGACCCTCGTCGGCAAACGCGGCGCCGGCCCGCTCCAGGCGGCCGCCGTGTTGATGGACACATCGACCGGCCTCGTCCGCGCCGTGTACGGCGGCAGCGACGTCACGAGCACGAGCTTCAACCGCGCGACTCAGGCGCGGCGGCAGGCGGGGTCGAGCTTCAAGCCCGTCGTGTACGCGCTCGCGTTCTCGCAGCAGAATCCCGACGGCACGCCGAAGTACACGGCCGCGCACGCGGTGCCCAACGAACCCCGTACGTTCAAGACCGCGGCCGGCGACTGGCGGCCCCGCAACGTCGGCGGCGAGTACTCCTCCACCGCGAGCCTCGCGCAGGGCCTCGCGTGGTCGCAGAACATCGCGACGGCATCTCTGCTAGACGAGCTCGGCGGCCCGAAGCCGCTCATCGCGTTCGCCACGAAGCTCGGCTTCGACGCCTCGAAATACCCCGAGGAGATGGGGCTCGCGCTGGGCCAGGGCGAAGCGACGCCGCTCGAGATGGCGCAGTTCGCGGGCACGGTCGCAAACGGCGGGCGGAAGCTCACCGGGTCGCCGGTGGTGCGCGCGGTCGACGCCGCCGGCGTGGAGCGCATCGCGGCGCCCGCCGCCGGGGAAGCCGTGATGACCCCCCAGGCCGCCGCCCTCACGCGCGAGCTCATGCGCCTCGTCATCGACGTGGGCACGGGCGGCGCGTCGCGCGGCGCCGGCGGGGAAGCCGGCTACCAGGGCCCCGCGCTCGGCAAGACCGGCACGACGGACAGCGAGAAGGACCTCTGGTTCGTCGGCGCCACGCCCACGCTGTCGATGGCCGTCTGGCTCGGGTACGACGTGCCCGCGCCCCTGGGCGCCGCCGCCTCCGATCTCGCCGCGCCGCTCTGGGGCTGGTGGATGAACCGGAGCACGAAGTTCCAGGGCGAAGCCCCGACGTTCCCGGACGAACCGAAGATCGTGCGGCGCTACCTGTGCACCGTCACCGGGAAGCTCTCCGGCGCAACGTGCCGCGGGATCAGCGCCCCGTTCCTCGTGGACACGGCCCCAAAGGCAGGCTGCCCGATCGACCACCCGCCGCCGCCCGAGCCCGTGGAGGGCGAAGAGGTGAAGCCGGGGCACGAGTCCTTGTGGAAGAGGATGGCGCGCGAGAAAGCCGAGCGCGACGCCGCGGCGGGAATCGCCCCCGCGACACCGGCCGCGCCGAAGCCCGGCGCTCCCAAGCCCGCCGGCGCGAGCGCGCCGTAGCGTGCCCTGAAGGCCGCGCCGCGCGCCTCAGCCTCCGACCACGCGGCACGCGAGCACGAACGCCCCGCCTTCCCCGATGCTCCCGCCGACGGGCGCCCAGCCGGCAGGGAGGCGTGTGGGGTTGACCTTCGCCGCGCTCACGTCGGCGGGCGCCTGGAACGGGCCCATCGCCGTGGTGGAGCGCACCGGGAAGCTTGTGCACTCGTATTGGGCGGCAGCGGGGGCGGGGGCCGGGGCGACGGCGGGCGCGGAGGGGGCCGACGCGACGGCGGGCGCGGGAGAGACGGCGGGCGCGGGAGAGACGGCGGGCGCGGGAGCGGCGGCGGGCTCCTCGGCGCGGGCCGCGGGCGCGAGGAGCGCGGCCGCCGCCACGAGCGGCGCCAGGAGCGCGAAGAGGGCGGGACGGGGCATGCGGTGCTCGGGGGAACCGCGCGAGCCTATTCCGTGGACGGGGGCGGGCGCGGGGCCGCGGCGCCCGGCATCTGGGGCGCGCCGCCGCCCGGGTGCGGGTTCGGCCCCTCGCGCGGCGGAGACGCGAGCGGGACGTTCTTCGGGGGCAGCTTCGGGCACCGGATGGAGAACGCCCGAAAATCGTCGCGCGAGGCGCGGCACGACACCTCGGCGGGGCTGTCCCCTTCGCCGCAGTGCGCGGTCCCGTGGCAGGCGTCCGCGATGCCCATGTAGTGACCCACCGCGACCGCGTACCTGGGCACGGCGGCCGCCACGCGCGCGACCTCGGCGTCGTCCGGCTTCTGTTCGGCCACCCAGCGGTGGAGCGCGTGGCCGACGCAGTCTCTCGCGTAGTCGGCGACGTGCTTCTCGCAGCGCTTCACCGCCTCGGCCACGTCCCCTCTGGGGTAGCGCGTGTCGAGCACCTGGAACTTGCAGTCCTGGTTGGAGCCGCACGCCGCGAGGAGCTCTTCGGGCGGGCGCTGAACGTTGCTCCGGCTCTGCGCGAGCACCCAGGCCGCGCGGCATTCGTTCTCGAAGGTGCCCGCCTTCGGACACACCGCCTCCACGCTCTCCGGGCTCGGAAGGGTGGCGACACGCTCGGTGATGCAGAACCCGTACGCGTCCGGCGCGTCGGCGTAGCTGGCGCACGTGGCGAGGAGGCTCTCGGCCATCGTGGGCGGCGGCGCGTCCACCGCGGGGCTCCCCGCCTGGCCGCACGCCATGAGCAAGGTCGCCAGCGCCAGGCGGAGCGCGCTCATCGTCCGAGGTGCGCCGCGGACAGTTGCCGCTCGCACGCCATCCGCTGCCCTTCCTGGAGGAGCCCGCACACGCGGTCGCGATCGGTGTCGGCCACCCCGCCCCGGTGCTCCCTCACCCACACCATCACGGTGGCCTGACGCATCATCGGGTCCGCAATCTCTCCGGCGTACCTTACCAAACTGTCCGCGGACACCTCGACGTCGGCCTCGGTGACACGATCGTGGAAGCAGGTGTCGCGGGTCGGGCCGGGCGCGGTCGACTCGCACGGCGCGTCGCACGCGGCGAACAGAAAGAGGGAGAGCAACGGCACAGCCATGGCGAGAGGGTAGGAGACACGGCCGATAGCCGCGCCCCATGCATCGCTTGCACCACTGCTCATCCCGCCCAAAACAGGCGTCCGGGGCAAACTCTGGGTCCCGTCAAGAGGCGGTCAAGGCCCGAACCGCCGCGGCGGCGGTCGTCCAGCGCCCCGGAACGCGCCCGCGCGCTTCGCGTTAAGCCGCCCAAATGACGCTGCTCGCACACGTGAGGCGCCGCGCCGCGCCCGTCGCCTCGCTTGCCGGGTTCGGCCTCACCCTGGCGCTCGCCGCCTGCGGCACCGACGTGAGCGTCACGAAGGACCCCGAGAGCCTCTCCACCCAGGAGCGCCTCGGCCTCACCGACGCCGAGGTCTCCGCGGTGCTCGACTTCCTCAACGCGTGCTCCACCACGTTGTCGCTGCTCGACGACGACGTGGGCCTGGACAGCGACGCCGCCGGCGCGCTCGTCTCCCGGCGAGACGGCCCCGACGAGACGTGCGGCACCGGCGACGACGCCCCCTTCCCCAGCCTCGACGACGTCGATGCCGTGCCCCAGGTGGGCGACCAGACCATCCTCACCATCGTTCAGTGGCTCGCCGACGGCGAGATCGACCCCGGCGGCAGCTACGAGGGCGTCGACTTCACCGCCGACGAAGAGCGCGTGGTGCTCGAGATCGCCAACCAGGCCTCCTACGACGTGCTCGATGTCGAGGTCGGCCTCGACGCCGACGCCGCCCGCAACATCGTCGACGAGCGCCCCATCGCCAACATGGACGCCCTCGCCGCCGTCCCCGAAGTAGGCGCCTCGTCCCTCGAGAAGCTCAAGGACTACGTACCGAGCTGGTCGCGGTAGGTGGCCGAGCCCAACAACGCGGGCGGGAGCACGGCCCTGCGGGTCGCCGAGCTCGCCGTGGGCGCGGCGCGGGCCGTGGCGCGGGTCGTGCCCGCCGGCGTGAAGAAGCGCGTGGAGGACGGCATCTTCCACTACATCTTCCAGAAGACGAGGGTGGAGAACGACAACTACGGGTGGCGCCCCGACACCCCGGGCGGCGGCGAGCCCCCGCCAGGCCACGGCACGCCGCCCCCGCGCCGCTAACCGGGACGCGCCTCGGTTAGCCGGGGGTATGCGCTCCAGCCCCGCCTTCGCCGCCCGCCTCGCCGCCCGGGTGCGCGCCACCGGCACGCCCCTCTGTGTCGGCATCGACCCCTGGCCCGAGCGCCTCCCCGGCGTCCGCCCCGGCGATTCCCGCGCGCGCCTCGCGGCCCGCGCGGAGGCGTTCGGGCGCGCGGTGGTCGCCGCCGTCGCCGACCAGGTGCCGGCGGTCAAGCCGCAGTTCGCGTTCTTCGAGCAGCTCGGCCCCGAGGGGATGGCGGCGCTCGCGTCCGTATGCGACGTGGCGCGCGCCGCCGGCCTCCTCGTCATCGGCGACGCGAAGCGCGGCGACATCGGGAGCACCGCCACCGCCTACGCCGCCGCCACCCTCGCGGACGACGCCCCCTTCCCCTGCGACGCGCTCACCGTCTCGCCGTTCCTCGGCCCCGACACCCTCGCGCCCTTCCTCGCCGCGGCCGACCCCGTGGGCGGCGGCCTCTTCGTGCTCCTCCGCACGTCCAACCCCGGCTCCGCCCGGTGGCAGGCCCCCGTCGCGGACGACCTCGCCGCGTGGCTCACCGCCGAAGGCGCGCCCCGCGCCGGCGCGGACGGCCTCTCGGGCCTCGGCGCGGTGGTCGGCGCCACCCACCCCGGCGCCCTCGCGGAGATGCGGGCGAAGCTCCCGCACGCGTGGCTCCTCGTCCCCGGCTTCGGGGCCCAGGGCGGGCGCGCCGCGGATGTCGTCGCCGCGGCCCGGCCGGACGGCCTCGGCGCGCTCATCGTCAGCGCGCGCGCCGCCACCTTCCCCGCCGCGCACGACCCCGTCTACGAGGCCGATCCCGCCGCGTGGATTCGCACCCGCGTCGCCGAGACCGTCGCCGAGCTCCGCGCCGTGTGGCCCGACCTCCGGAGCGACGGGTGACGCGCCGCGCCGCGCTCCCCCTCGCCGTCGCGCTGTCCGCCTGCTCCGCCGATCCTTCCGCGGCGGGCGGGCGCCTCGTCGATGGCCGCACCGGCGCGGCGGTGGCCGGCGTGGCCGTCACCCTCGCCCCCTCCGACACGGCGTGCACCGCGCCTCTCACGACAACCGACGCCGACGGCCGCTGGTCCGCCCCCGGCCTCTGCGCAGACGCAACCTGGACAATCACCTCGGGCGACGCCGGCTGGTACCTCCCCGCCCCGCTTCCGGCCGGCCCCGACGTCACCGTCACCGTGTGGCGCGCCCCGCCCGCCGACGGCGTGTTCCTCATCGCCGGCGCCAACGCCCTCCCTGTCGTCACCCACACGGTGCTCGACACCGTCCGCGTGTTCGACTCCGCCGAGGAAGTCCGCTTCCCGGTCGAGATCCCCGGGGTTGTCCCGCGGGTTCGCGCGGGCGACGCGCTCCTCGTCGCCGGCCCGATCCTCCCCGACCTCACGTTCAGCCCGCTCGTCCTGTCGCCGGAGCGCCGCTGGTTCGGCAACAAGGACGCCCCCGAGCCCATCGACCCGTGGGTGTACCTGGGGGTGAAGTTCACCTCCGACACCACGTTCGAGCGGGTGACCGTCGTAATGAACGATGCCCACGTGGCCACCGCCGGCGGCGATCGCGCGCTGCGCTACGTGTCCGCCGCGGCGCTCCCCGCGGGGCGCTACGCGCTGCCCACCGCCGACGGGTCGCGGGCGTTCCTCTTCGACTTCGGCGATGCGCCCGCCGATGTACCCGCCGCCGCGCCGTAGCCGCTCAGCTCGCCTCTCGGAACGCTTCGTTGCACCCGCGCTTCTCGGCCATGGCCTCCACGCGCGCCCAGCTCGCGGCCGCGTAGGCGGGCCCGTCGGCGAACGCGGCGCGGTCGAGCGGGGCCTCCACCTCAATCCCCACGCGTTGAAACGGGAGCGCGCAGAACCCAGAGGCCGGAAGCACGTTTTCCGTGCCCCACACGCACGCCGGCACCACGTCCACGCCGTTCTCCCAACACGTCTCCACGAGGCGCAGGTAGATCTTCTTCCCGATGCGCCCGTCGCGGGTGCGCGTGCCCTCGGGAAAGACGTGGAGGTTCGCCCCGCCGCGGAGGAGGAGCAGCGCCTCGCTCACGACGCGCGCGCGCTCCATCTTCTTGGTGCGATCGAAGAAGATGGCGCCCGAGAGGTACCCGTTCGGCCCGAAGAACGGGATGTACATCACCTCTTTCTTCGAGATGCCCTCGCTCGCCGTGTAGAGCATGAGGATCGGCACGTCGATCCAGCTCCGGTGGTTCGAGAGCACGAGGTACCCGCCGCGCGGCGGCAGCTTGTCGAGGCCCACTTTCTCCACGCGCGCGAACAGCAAGGGCCGGAGCACCATCCACGCGAACCACTGGGCGCCGCGAATCGCGTAGCGCTCCCTACGGCCACGCGGGAGCACCACCCACGGAAGGATGGGGATCGAGGAGAGCATCGCGTAGACGATGGTGACCATGAGCCCGACCACCGCGTAGAAGAAGCCGAAAGCGCGCCGCACGGAAGCTCCTGCGCGCCCAGCTACCACGGCGATCGCTCGCAGGTTAGGGCCCGCTCGCAAACCGGATTCGGCATGTTCAAGGCGTCCGAGATCAAGCGCATCGTCGAAGAGGCGATCCCCGGGGCCACCGCGATCGTGATCGACGAAGCGAACGACGGCGAGCACTTCGTCGCCGAAGTCGTCAGCCCCACGTTCGAAGGCAAGGGCCTCATCGCGCAACACCAGCAGGTGTACCGGGCCCTCGGCTCTTTGATGGGCGGCGCGATTCACGCGCTCGCGCTCAAGACGTACACGCCGGACCAATGGAACAAGGCAGGAAAATCCGCATGAGCAAAGAACGCATCGATCAGATCGTCAAGGGCAGCGACGTCGTCCTCTTCATGAAGGGCAACAAGTTCTTCCCGCAGTGCGGCTTCTCCGCCCGGGCCGTGGGCATTCTCCAGCAGCTCGGCGCGAAGTTCGAGACGGTCGACGTCCTCGCCGACGCCGACATCCGTCAGGGCGTCAAGGACTACTCGGCCTGGCCGACCATCCCGCAGCTCTACGTTCGCGGCGAATTCGTGGGCGGCTCGGACATCATGATGGAGCTCTACGAGTCCGGCGAGCTCCAGAAGAAGATCGCCGCTTCCTGATCGTGGGTCTTGGGGCGGGGGGCGAGCCCCCCGCAACGCCCCCCCTCCGCGCGGCGACCCCGCGGCTGCGCCTCCGCTTCGTACGCACACAGGGTACGATCGCGCCATGATCGTCGTGCCCGCCCGGAACGAGGCCCCGCGCATTGGGCGCGTGGTCGCCGACGTACGGGCCGTGCTGCCGGGCGTGCCGGTGCTCGTGGTGGAGAACGGCTCCGACGACGACACCGCCGCCGTCGCGCGGGCCGCTGGGGCCCACGTCATCCACTCCGGCCCCGGCTATGCGCGCGCGCTCCGCGCCGGCTTCGCGCACGCGCTGGCGAGCGGCGCCACCTGGATCGTGCAGATGGACGGCGACGAGCAGCACCCCGCCCACGCGCTCCCCGGGCTGCTGCGCGCGCTCGAGTCCGCCGACGTCGTCGTCGGGTCGCGCTTCCTCGGCGCGCCCGGCTACCACGTCCCGGCGCACCGGCGCGCCGCCATCAACACGCTCGCCGCCCACGCGAGCGGGTGCGCCGGTCAGCGCCTGTTCGACGTCACGAGCGGGCTGCGGGCGTGGCGCGCCGAGGGCCTCGCGCGGCTCGTGAGCGACTGGCCCGACGAGGTAGCCGACGCCAACGTGCTCGTGCGCGCCGTGCGCCGCGGGCTGCGCGTGCAGGAGGTCGCCGTGTCGATGCGCGCGCGCACCGGGGGGCGCTCGATGCACGCCGGGCCGGGGAGCGCCCTGTTCGCGCTGCGGATGGCCGTGCTCACCGCGCGTGAGGGCGTGCGAGCGTAGCGGCACGGCCGCGGCACGGCCCGCGCTTGCCGCCGCCGCCGCCGCCCGCACCCTTCCACGACAAGGGGTGGGAGATGCGTACGAAAGGAGAGAGGCCGCGGGTTCGGGCCTGGACGCTCGGCACGGGCATCCTGCTGGTGGTCATCGGGTTCTGCTTCCTGCTCCTGCCGCTGCTCGGCACGCTGGTCGCCGGCATCGTCGCGGGCGCGCTCCTGCTCGCCGGCGGCATCGCGCAGCTCGCGGACGCCGTCACGGAGCGCGGCGGCGGGTGGGGCTGGTCCGTGGCGCTCGGCGTGTTCACGGCGGTCGCCGGGCTGTTCCTCCTGTTCGACCCCGTCGCGGCGATGATCGGCGTCACGGCGCTCCTCGCCGGCTACCTCATCGTGAGCGGCTCCATCCGGGTCGTCCTCGCGGCGGCGTGGAGCCCCGTGCCCGGCTGGGGCTGGATGCTCTTCAACGGCGTCGTGGCGCTGCTCCTCGGCCTGTTCGTGCTCTCCGGGTGGCCGCGCACGGGCTTCTGGACCATCGGCGTGTTCCTCGGCGTCGACGCGCTCCTCTCGGGGTTCTCCCGGGTGGCGCGGTCGCTCGCGGCGCAGGAGCCGGCCGACAGGATGATCCCGACCGCGCGGCCGTAAGCCTACTCGCGCACGAGCACGAAGTAGTCGCCCGAGGCCTTGCCCTTCTTCCACGCCCAGCCGATGACGACGTGGGGGGAGACGCGGCGCAGGTAGTCGATCATGTGGCCGTAGACGAGCGTGGAGAGGCCGGCGTCGTTCGGCTTCAGCGCAGGGAACTCGGGGGGCACGTCCCGCGCGGTCTCGAGGTAGCTGAAGTGGGCGCCGGGGAAAGGGGTGTCCGCCGCCTTCACGAGGAAGTGGCCGGGGCCCACGAGCCAGCTCATGGAGTGGTGGTTGTAGCCCTGGATGACATTTCCGCGCTTGACGACGCGCTTCTGGAAGCTGGAGAACGCGGGGAGCGAATTCTGGCCGTGGTGAATGACCACCTCGCCTTCCGCGCCGTGCATTTCCGCGAGCGCGACGGTGCGGCCCTCGGAGAGCGCCCAGAGCGCGACGAACTCCTTCTTTCCGAGCCCGCGCGTCCAGTTCAGGCGCTCGTCGTGGGTGTGTGCCTCGAGGGCGGCTTCGACCGGGGCGAGGCTGTCGGAGAGCGAGGGGAGCGGGATCACGGGGGTCTCCGGGCGGGCGTCGAGCGTAACCGACGAACCGCTACTCCACGTACCCCAGCGCGCGCAGCGCCTCGGTGTCCTCGGGCCCGGTGACCGCCGCCTCCGGGGCCTCCACCTGGGCGTTGAGCCACGCCTCCGCGCGCGCCTCGAGCCCCGGCAGCCACAGCGCGTCGCTCGCCGGCGCGTAGAGCAGGTTCAGCGATTCGTCCGGGTCGGTGGCAAGCGCGTACGCCTCCCGACTGCCATCTGTGCCGACAATGAGCTTGTCGTCCCCGAGGTAGTACGCGCGGCGCACGCGGTCGAAGCGGCTCCCGTAGCGGGGATTCGTGAGATCGCGGTGGCGCGACCAGTACAGCTCGGACACCTGGAGATCGGCGGTGCGCACCGCGCCCGGGAGCGGCGGCTCCCCGGCGGCATCGAGGATCAACGACGCGATGTCGTGCGTCTGGATCGGGCTTCCGTCGTGACCGGGGCTGTATCCGGGCCCCTTGATCACGAGCGGCACGCGGAGCACGGGTTCATACACGTCCTTGCTGTGCTCCACCAGGTGGTGCTCGCCGAGGTACTCGCCGTGGTCGGAGAGGAGGAAGACGTAGTCCGAACCGTCAATCCCGAGCGACGGGAGCGCGGCGAGCAGGTCGCCCACGTGCTCGTCGAGGAAACGCAGCTCGCCGTCATACGCCGCGCTCCATGTCGCCAGCGCCGCGGGGTCGGCGACGCGATCGGCCATCAGTCGCTCGGTGGCGCGCTCCCACCCGGGGCCGTACGGCAGGAAGCGTCCGCGAAGCTCGGCGGCGTCGGCGACGTACCCGCGCCGGGGCACCCACGGCGCGTGGGCGTCCATGTAGTTGAGGAACAGGAACATCGCGCCGTCGCGCGGCTGTCCGAGCACTTCCTTCGCGAGCGCGGTCACGCGGTCGGCCGACGCGTACGGGAGCCCGTCGGCGTCGGGGCGGAGCTGCTGGCACATCCAGGCGTCGAACCCCTGCGAGAGCCCCCACATCGGCGCCAGGAACGCGCGGTTTCCGGCGATGCCCACCGTGCGGTACCCCGCCTTCCGGAGCGCCCGCGCCACGGTCGGCGCCCCCTCCGCGAGCGGCGACGCGAGGCGGCTCCCGAGCGGGGTCCCGCGCGCGCCGTGCGCGATGATCGGCTTCCCCGTGAAGAGCGACGCGTGCGAAGGGAGGGTCCACGCGCCGTTGGACACCATGCGGTCGTACACCCGCGCTTCCGCCGCCCACGCGTCGAGCTTCGGCGACGTCTGCTGGTCGTACCCGTACAGTCCGAGGCGGTCCGCGCGCACCGTGTCGAGCACGATCACGACGATGTCGGGCCCGGGTGAAGGCTCGGACACGACTGGCGCGCGCGCGAGCGTTCCGCGGAGCAGGCGGAGGTCCGTCGCGCGCACCGCGAGGTCCGGGGCCCAGTCCACGCGCGGGTCGGTGGGGAACAACGCGTCGGCGAGCGCGCCGCCTTCGCGCACGCTTGTATACGCCGCCGCCGCCCCGAACGAGAGCGCCGCGACGAGCGCAACTTCGAGCAGATCGCGGCGTCGCAGCGGATCAGTCCGGGGCGGTCACGCGCACGACCTCTTCGAGCGAGGTCATGCCTTCCCGGAACTTCGTCACCGCGCTCATGCGCAGCGTCTTCATGCCCTGGCGGATGGCCTCGCGCTTGAGCTCGAGCGTGGACGCGCCGTTGAGGATGAACTCGCGCACCTCTTCGTTGCACACCATGATCTCGTACACGGCGATTCGGCCCTTGTACCCGGTGTTGTTGCACGTGCGGCAGCCGGCGCCGCGCATCGGCTTGACGCTGTCGCACTCTTCGGGGGGGATGCCCACGTCGATGAGGTTCTGGCGCGGCACTTCCACCGGGCCCTTGCACTCGGCGCAGAGCTTGCGCACGAGGCGCTGGGCGCCGATGAGGTTGACCGAGCTCGCCACGAGGAACGGCTCAATGCCCATGTTCAGCAAGCGGGACACGGTCGAAGGGGCGTCGTTCGTGTGGAGCGTGGAGAGCACGAGGTGGCCCGTGAGCGCGGCCTTGACGCCGATCTCCGCGGTTTCGAAGTCTCGAATCTCGCCGACCATGATCACGTCGGGGTCCTGCCGGAGGAAGGACCGCAGCGAGGCGGCGAAGTTCAGCCCGATCTCGTCGTGCATCTGCACCTGGTTGATGCCGTAGAGGTTGAACTCGACGGGGTCTTCCGCGGTGGAGATGTTGTGCGTGCTCTTGTTGAGCTCGGACAACGTCGAATACAGCGTCGTCGTCTTCCCGGAGCCCGTGGGGCCCGTGATGAGGATCATGCCGTAGGGCTTGTCGATGGCGGCCTTGAAGTCCCGGAGGATCTTCTCCTCGAAGCCGAGCTTCGTCATGTCGAGCTGAAGGTTCGACTTGTCGAGGAGTCGCATGACGATCTTCTCGCCCCAGAGGACGGGGAGAACGGACACGCGGAAGTCCATCTCCTTGCCGCGGCCCATCTTGAGCTTGATGCGGCCGTCCTGCGGGAGGCGACGCTCGGCGATGTCGAGGTTCGCCATGATCTTCAGACGCGACACGATGGCGTGCTTGAGCCGCAGGGGCGGCTTCATGACCTCGTACAACATGCCGTCGATGCGGTAGCGGATGCGGAGCTGCTTCTCGTACGGCTCGATGTGGATGTCGGAGGCGCCCTTGCGGATCGCGTCGAGGAGCACGAGGTTCACGAGCTTGACGACCGGGGCGTCGCCCGCGGACTTCTCGAGGTCGAGGACGTTGATGTCCTCGTCGACATCGGAGGCGAGCTCGAGGTCTTCTTCCCCGCCCTGGGAGAAGTCCACCATCACGTCATCGAAGCTGACGTTCGAGGTGTAGTACTTCTCGATCGCGTCGGCGATGGCCTGCTCGGAGGCCACCACCACGTCGATGTTGTAGTTCGTGACGAACTTCACGTCGTCGATGGCGTAGATGTTCGACGGGTCGGCCATCGCGACGATGAGCGTGTTGCCGGCACGGTTCACCGGGATGATCTGGTGGCGCACCACCAGCTCCTTCGGGATGAACTTGAGCACCTCGGCGTCGATCTCGAAGTCGGCGAGGTTGATGCTCGGCACGCCGTACTGCTTCGACAGGAACGCGGTGAGCTCGTTCTCGTCGATGTAGCCGAGCTTCGTGAGCTGGTGCCCGAGGCGCCCGCCCGTGGCCCGCTGGCTCTCCATCGCCTTCTGGAGCTGCAGTGGCGAAATCAGCTTTTCGCGAACCAGCAGCTCGCCCAGCCGCCCACCCGAGCTCGACTTCTTGTCGTCAGCCATACGAACCGTCCTCCGAAGCGCACACACTCTATTCGGTGGCGCCCGCCGGGGACATCGAAGCGGGGTCTCCGAGGAAAGGAACCCGAAGAATTGCGCGGGCTTGCCGAATCCGCGCGGCGACGTACAACACGTCGTCCGGTGGTGCGTCCGCGGAGAGCACCCAGCTCGTGCCGCCCTCGCGCCACGCCACGAACACCGCGTCGTTCGCGATGTCACCCGCCGCGGAAGGCGCGCGCCACGCCTCCAGCTCCCCTGTCGGCGCCACGCGCGTCGCGACGGGTGTGCCCTCCAGGTCGGGCTCCACGAGCAGGTGCTGGAGGGTCCACAATGAGGGGCCGCCCTGGTAGGTGAACACGAGCGACGGCTCCGCGCCGCCCTCGATCACCCGCGCGCCGAGGAGCGTGAGGCCGGCGCCGGAGAGCTCGGGCACGTCCACGAGCAGCGTCGGCACGCCGCGCCGCACGAGCTCCAGCCCGAGCGCGGCGGCGTCGGTGCCGCGAAGCGGCGCGTCGGCGAGCGCCGCCCGGTGCCGGGCCGCGAGCTCGGCGAGATCGGGCCGCTGGAGCCACGCGAGCAGGCTCGGCACCGACGCGAGCACGACCACCGCCGCGAACGCCACCCAGAGCAGCCACCACCGGGGCCCGGGCGGGGTGGGCGCGGCGCCGGGCGGCAGGAGCAGGACGTCGACGGGGGGCGCCCGCATGAGCGCGGCGTGCACGTAGCTCCGCGCGTCGAGGTCGTCGTCCCGCGCCTCCGCTTCCGGCCCGCCCTCGGCGTCCACGCGGCGCCCTACCCCCGCCTCGAGGAGCGCGTGCACGGCGTCGATGGTGGCCCCCACGTCGCGCCCGGCGAGGGGCTCCAGGGCGGCCCGGGGCACGTCGAAGAAGAGGGTGACGAGGTAGGCGAGCCGCGCCGCTTCCGGGATCGCGCGGAGCGCGTCTTCCGTGGCCGCGAGCGGCGCGTCGGGGAGCGGTGCCGTGCCCGCGAAGCCCGGCGCGAGGTGGCGGTAGAGCGCGAGCCCCACCTGCGCCGCCACGGGCTCGTCGGCCGCGAAGCCCGCCGACGCCGCCGCGAGCTCGATGCGGAACGTGGTCGCCCACCCGACCGCCTCCGCCTCCGTCGCGCACAACGCCCGCGTCACCGACCAGCAGGCGCCGGCCTGCGCGTTCCACAACGTCGGGAACGCGCCCGGCTGCCCGCCCCGGAGCGCGCGGACGAGGCGGAACTCCGCGAGGTCGGCCGTGCCCGTCACGCGTGCAACGGGTGCGTCACGGTCCCGTGAAGTAGAGTGCCCACCATGCGTCCCCTCTATCTCCCGGTGGCCCCCGTCGCGTGCGCACTCCTGCTGCTCGCCGGGTGTGACGGCGGCTCGAAGGCCCCGACCTCCGACGACACCGCCGCGCCGAACCCCGACACCGACACCGACACCGAGACCGACGCCGACGCCGACGCCGACACCGACGCCGACACCGACACCGACACCGATCCCGGCACCACCCCGCTCCGGTTCGTCGCGCTCGGCGACGCCGGCGAAGGCAATGACACCCAGTACGCCGTGGCCGACGGCATCAAGTCCGTGTGCGACCGCGACGGCTGCGAATTCGCCATCTACCTCGGGGACAACTTCTACGAGTCCGGCGTCGACGACGTCGACGACTCCCAGTGGGACGAGAAGTTCGAGCTCCCCTACGCCGAGCTCGACTTCCGGTTCTACCCCGTGCTCGGCAACCACGACTACGGAGGTGAGGGCATCGGCTGGGAGCTCTGGAAGGGCTCGATCTACGTTGACTATTCGGCGTACTCCGACAAGTGGACCATGCCGGACCTCTACCACAGCTTCACCTACGACGACGCCACGTTCTACGCGCTCGACACCACCGAGGTGTTCTGGGGCCTCGGCGACGATCAGCTGGAGTGGCTCCAGGACGAGACCGCGGCGTCCGCCTCTACGTGGAAGCTCGCCTTCGGGCACCACCCGTACATCAGCAACGGCCCGCACGGAAACGCCGGTGAATACGAGGGCTTGGACTGGATTCCCATCGTCAACGGCGAGGCGGTCCAGGACTTCGTCGAGGACGGCATCTGCGGCCAGATCGACGTGTACCTGTGCGGTCACGACCACTCCCTCCAGTGGCCCGAGGGCGCGTGCGGCACGGAGTTCATCGTCTCCGGCGCCGGCGCCAAGACCACCGAGCTCGAGGGCGACAACGCCACGTGGTTCGAGTCCGACCAGCCGGGCTTCGTCTGGGCGGAGATCGACGGACGCACGTTCACGGCCGTCTTCTACGACGCGGCCGGCACCGAGACCTTCCGCCGCACCTTCACGAAGTAGGCCGGCGGGCGCGGGCCTCCCGGAGGCCGTGGGGCGTCGCGAGCCGGAACGGGCGGCGGGGGTGCGATCTTCTGACGTCCCGGCGGTCTGCGCGTGATCAAGGCGGCACCCTGCCTAAAAAATGCGGAAGCTGCACACCGCGGCGGGGCGGTAGGTCGCTTGGGGGCAGGGCGACACGCTGCGCGGGTAGACCGCCCCTCCATGGAGGGCGGTCTGGCGCCCGCACTCCCGTACGCGCTCCTGGGGCGTAAAGGCCCTTTGCTTTGCCCACTCGGTGGTGCTACCGTGTTCGGACTTAGGAGCAAATGTGTTGCTGTTCCCACTCTTGATTTCTGTAGGCTGCGACTCCGGAAAGATCGAGGTCGCCGACGACACCGGAGGGAGGGACACCGACACCGACAGCGACACCGACACCGACACCGACACCGACACCGACACCGGTCCCGCGTACACCGTCTGCGGCGATGGGACGGCCCCACACACCGAGATCGCGGACGCGATTGATGCGGCGGCGGATGGCGACGTGCTGTACGTGTGCGCAGGGGAGTACGCCGGATTCTCCGTGTCCGGGCGGACGCTCACGCTGACCGGCGACGGTTCGCTCACGACTTTTGTGGACGGGGATGACACCGTGGCCGTCGTCATTGAGGACTCGAACGTCACGCTCCAAGGCTTGTCGCTGACGGGCACGGCCGACTTCGATTTAGGCACCAGCGCGCTGTGGATCGCCCAGTCGACGGTCAGCGCAGCCGACCTCCGCATCCACGACGGAGATGACTTGGGCGGGAACGCATACGGTGTGCTCCTGGACGACTCCGACAGCTCTTGGGATCACGTGACCTTCGAAGACAACGCGCTCTCAGCCGTCTTCGCAGCCACGAACGGCGGTAGTGTCGTCATGCGGTACGCGGTGTTCACCTCCAACGCGCCGAGCTCCCGCGGCGGGGGAGGGCAGGTGCTCTACCTGGACGTCGACGACTTCGAGGTCTCGAACAGCCTTGTGTACGGGAACGAGGTGTCAGGGACATCCCTGGTAGACCTGCGCGACGGGACGGATGGGTGGTTCTACAACGCCGTCGTGCACGATAACGTAGGGGGCGACAGCGCCATCGCCGCGGGCGGCGCGAGCACCGTAGTGGAGAACTGCATCGTCTCCCTGAATCCGGACGCTATCGGCGTCAACACTTACGGCGGTGCGACGGTGCAGTACACGGATGCCTGGGGCAACGAGAGGAACTTCGGCGGAACGGCCTCCGTCGGCGCCACAAACCTCGAAGCGGACCCTCGGTTCACAAACTCCGCGGGCGGAGACTTTACCCTCCAGGCCGGATTCTCGCCGGCGATCGACGCCGGCAACCCGCTTGCGGGCTACAACGACGCGGACGGTTCGCCGAACGACATGGGCGCCTAAGGAGGACCGGCCGGCACCGGTTGGTGACCGCCTACCAGTAGAGCAGTCGGATCGTCCCGTTCACCCCGTCCACGTTTCCGACCACGCCGACCGCGTTGCCCGCAGAGGCGAACTGGTGCTCATAGTCCGCATCCGTGAGCTCCGCGTAGAGCGTCCCGACGGACTCGAACGACACGACGCCGCAGAGCGGTCCCTCGACGACCCACACCTCGGCTGAGTCGCTCCACCACTCTTCGGGGTACACCAGGACCGCGAAGGCGCCCCGCCCCGGCTCGGCGATCTCCCCCAAGTCCCCGACATACCGCCCAATGTCGACGGCAAGACCGCGGTCGTCCGCCAGGTAGGCGATCGGATCGACCCCCATGCCTCGGATCTCCACGTGTCCGGACGGTGAGTAGGGCGACGAGAGGTTGCCCATCGCAAACTCGTCGAGCCCGTCGCCATCCATGTCGCCGATCGGGGCGATCGCCCGCCCCAGCGCAAAGCCTCCGAGGCGCACGCCGTTCAAGTAGCCCTCGTCCATCGCCACATCATCTCCGGCGACCAGCAGACCCCCGGCGTCCGAGTCGAACACCGCTTCCGGCAGCCCGTCGCCGTCTATGTCGCCGGCGTCGAGCACCTGTGTCCCGAGCTCGCCGAACACGCCGCCGCCGTGATGGACGGCCAGGGCGTCGGCGCCACTGCGCTCCGTCGCGCCGTCCCAAGCCCAAACGTACACCGCCCCATCGCGGTCACCCGCCATCGGCGCTCCCGACAGCAGCACGTCCCCCGTGAAAGCAAGATCCTTTCCCAGCCACACGCCGGGCTCGTAGATGCTTGCGCGGAGTTCACCGGACGAGGCGTCGTAAAGGTTGATGCCTCCTTCGCCCAGAGGCGTCCCCCCCAAAGGGCCCCATGCGGCCGCCAGTCGTTCCTCGACCACTGCCTCCGTCGCCGGCGCCAGTGCGAGCTGGCTCCCGAGGAAGTGGCCTTCGTACTCGCCCTCGACAGTGAAGACCTCGTCCAGCGAATCCGTCAGCACCGTGACGGCGCCAGCGTCCGGGAGGCTCGCGTCGCAGGTGACGGAGCCGTTCGCTATCCGTACGCCGTCCGAGAACTCCGACATCGTCAGCAGGCGCCCGAACCCTTCGCACGGGCCCGCCCAGGTAGCCGTCGAGGACGGCTGCGGCACCTCGTACGCCAAGTCGGGCAGGCAGGCCGTGTCCACCCCGCCGCCACCTGTGTCCAGGTCACCCGAGTCGTGGCCACCCGTGTCGTCGTGCCCGATGTCTGCCTTCGCGATCGGGTCGTTGCAGCCCAAGATTGCGAGGGCAGCTATCATGTCTTCATCACGCGCTGCTCCGGGCCCGCCTGGGAGGTCCTCGCCCTCGTGCCGAGCACCGAGCCCGGTTGGGGCATCCTCACGCGCGGGCCCTGCTGCAGCATCGAGGCCTGCGCGTTCGTCCAGACCACGCCTTCGAAGGGCAACTGCTCACCTACCCCAAGGTGCGGCCCGAGGTCGATCGACTTCGCGGCGGCGGAATTGTCACTGCCCGCGCCCGTCGTGTCCGCCGGCTCGCATTCGCATGGCTCCAAGTTGTTGCTCAAAGCCTGCGAGTCGTCAAAGAGCCGATCCACGTCCCACTCGCGGTACACCCACCTGCCCTCGGGAGTGCTCCGCAACGCTTGGACGCGGCTCCGGAGGGCAACTACCTGCTCCAGATCGCGCCTTGTGATGCAGAACGTGCGTGCGGCGGTGTCATCAAAGCCGGACGACCCGCCGTAGCGAGTGAAGTCGACGGCTGCCTTTACGTAGACTTGCGAGCCGAATAGCAAGACGAACGCCCGCTTGGCGAACTCCTCAGCGTCGAAGTCGTCGTCGTGAGTAAGGCTGAAGCAGACCTCGCCCCAAATTCCGTGCCCGAGGTAAGAAGTGAACCCGGTGCTCGTGGGATCGTCAAAGCTCTCTCGGTTGGAGAAGCAGAGCGCCGTCGGAGCTCCTCGCGTGTTCG